>NZ_JBIRTB010000009.1:0-394357 GCF_044334475.1 Streptomyces sp. NPDC020780
TCACTGGTCCTCACTGGGACTCACCGATACAAGATCGACCGACGCGATATCTTACAAAGCAGATGTCGGCGGTTCGAAACCGTCCGCGCCCACCAGTGCGAAGGCCCCCGACCGATCATGGTTGGGGGCCTTTGACATCCACCTTTGACATCAACGGGCGTGGTCACCCACGGTCGGGACGCTGCCGCCTCAGCATGCGGTCCAGGTGGCTTACGGCCTCGCGCTGCGTGTCCTGGACGACGTGCGCATAGATGTTCATCGTGACCGCGATCTGACTGTGCCCGAGGATCTCCATCACGACACGGGGAGCGACCCCGGCAGCGGTGAGCAAGGTCGCGCAGCCGTGGCGGGCATCGTGCAGCCGGATCACACGGAGCCCGGCGGTGCCAGCGACCCGGGTGAACGAGCGGTACAAGTTGCGCGGCTCGATCGGCCGGCCGGTGCGCGTGGTGAAGACGTAGCCGGTCTCCTCCCACTGATCACCGGCAACTTCACGCAGAGCAGCTTGCCGCAGACGTTCCCAGCGGAGCGGAGCGATGCAGAGAGCGGGCAGGGGAAGCGTCTGCTTCCTACGGCGGCCCTTGGGATCGTCCTCGTACGCCTCACCGCGGACACGCTGCCGCTGGGTACGGACGCGGATCTCTCGCTTGTCGAGGTCTACGTTCTCCCACCGCAGGCCGACGATCTCACCGCGACGGAAGCCGAGCGCGATGGCGAGGACGAAAGCCGCGTAGAGCGGGTCCTTTCGGGCGGCGGTGAGGAAGGACAGGGTTTCGTCGAGCGACCAGGGCGACAGATCCCGGGGTGTGGCGGACGGCGGCTCCACCAGGGTGGCCACGTTCCGCATGACCAGTTCCTCGCGGCACGCAGCGGTCAGGGCGGTACGTAGGACGCGGTGGGATTCCTTGGCGGTCGCCGCGGTGGTCTGCTGCTCCAGACGGACGAGGAAGCGCCGGACATCAGCGACGCTCAGCGATTCGAGGCGCTTCGAGCCAAGCATGGGCACGAGGTAGAGGCGGATGTGCGTCTCGTACTTCGCGTAGGTCGTGCGCTTGCGGCGCGGCTTGATGATGTTCTCCAGCCAGTACGGCAGCCACTCGGAGAGCTTGGCCGACCGCGTGGGCACGGGGACGCCCTGGTCCACCTTGGCGAGCAGCTCGCGGCGCTTGGTGTCGCACTCGGCCCAGGTCTTGCCGTAGGCGAACTTTCGGGCGCGGGTGCCGTCCGGCTGGAGGACGTAGACGGCGGCTTGGAAGCGGCCGTCCTTGCGCTTGGTGATGGTGCCCGCGCCATTGGGGTTGCGCTTTCGCTGAGTGCCCATCAGGCGGCCTCCTCGATCTCGTTGACGATGAAGTCCCGAACGGCGTCGGCGGGAATGCGCCGGGACCGGCCGATGGTGATGGAGGTCAGGCGGCGCGAGCGGATCAGGTCGTAGACGGTGGAGCGCCCGAGCTTGAGCCGCGCCATGACCTCAGGCACGGTGAGCAGTTCGGCGGTGGCGGTGGTCATGCGTCGGCCCCTTCCAGAGCGAGTTGGTCTTGCAGTTCGGCGCGGTGTTCGCGGGCGGTGTCGCGGTTGTGTTGGATGTCGCGGTGGATGTTGGCGGCGAGCCAGGATTCGCCGGGGGTGTGGTCGTGCCCGGCGTAGGCCCAGTGAGCGAGCGTGAGCGTGGTGGCTTCCGGGTGGTCGTCCGGGTCGGGCAGGCCGAGGGCTTCGCGTTGCTGGTTGGCCCGGTAGTCGGCGCGGACCTGTCGGAGGGCGCCGAGGGTGGTGGAGTAGCGGCGTGACTTCGTGGAGAAGTGGCCGCGGAAGCCGAGCATGTGGGCCCAGTCGCGGAGCTTGCGGTCGGGGTAGGCGTGGTGGAGGTCGAGGCACGCTTCGATCAGGCGCCGTGGGTGGTCCGGGACGTTGAGGAGGATCAGGGCTTCTTTGTTGCCGATGCGGTGGTCGACGGTGCCGGTGGTCTCGGCCGCTTTGGTGGCGTACTTCGCGACGTAGGAGGCAACGGCCTGCTCGGTGAGGTCCTCACCGTTGCCGAACGCGCCGATGGGCTGGACGTCGAGCTGCGTGCCCCAGCGGAGCACCCATTCTTCGGTGATCCCGGCAGTCGGGTTGGCCGGCACAGTGACTTCGACCCGGGCGGCAGCCGCGCGGATCGCGTCGTCGAGGAGATCGAGGGTGGCCCAGGCCGGGGGCGGCGAGTCGGGCCCCTCGGGTCCGTCGAAGCGGATCACCGCGTGGAAGTGGACGGCACCGCGCTTTTGGTACTCGGCGACCTTGCCGAAGGACACCTTGGACTGTTCCCGGGCGGCTTTCTGGGTGAGTCCGGCGCGGCGGGCGATCTCACGGCGAAGGTAGATCGTGAAGTAGCGCCACAGATCAGATGCGTGGTTGTTCCACAGCACCGCACCCGGGTAGTCGTACCTGTCCGGGTCGAGCGGGGTTCCGAGCTCCGCAGCTGTTTCGGGGTGGTGGGTGCCGCAGCGGCAGGGCCGGTTTCCGGGCCGGTTGTGGACGGGGCCGAACGAGGGTGCGGTGAGGGTGGCGAAGACGCGGGGGTGGTCGCGGATGGTGTGCGGGGTGCCTTTGTCGGGGTCTCCGGTGAGTCCGGCTCGGATGAGGTGGTAGGTGTCGCCTGCGTAGGTCCAGGCGCAGGCGGGGCAGCGGGAGGCGCGGCGGTTGCCGCAGGCGATGCGTAACCGGCCGCCGGGCTCGGTGTCGGTCGTGTAGTGGTGCAGGAGGGTGCCGGTTGCCCGGTCGGTGGTCTTGGTGGCGCCGGTGAGGTGGATGGGCTGTGCGCATCCTTGGGTGCGGCGGATCTGTTCTTCCCAGCGGTCGAAGCCGGTGGACCCGGCCACCCTCAGCACGTCGGCGAGGGTGGCCGGGTCCAGGCCCGCCGCGGTGGCGGTGTCCGTCACTGGTTCTCCTTGGGCGGGTGGTTGCCGTTCCAGTCGAGAAGGGCCACCGGACTCACACCCCGACACGGGTGTAGGCGCGGGCGGGGAGGCGACCGGTGCCGTGGCAGGCGGGGCATTCCGCGGTGATGGTCTGCCGGTTCCCGGTGGGGGTGGTCTGGCCAGTGGTGACGGCGACCTGGGGGAAGCCGTCGCAGTGTGCGCAGATCGGCCGGGTGCGGGTGTGCTGGGGCATGATGGGATCTCCGTTTCGGGCCGGTTGGTCTGGGATGGGTTGGGCGCCCGGGGCGGCGGAAACTTGGCGGTTGAGGCCGCCCCGGGGGCTGTCAGCGGCGTCGGTTGCGGCGTGCGGGCTTGATGGGCGGGATCGCGTCGTAGGCGTCCTTGCCCTGGTTGAAGGCGTCCCGGTCGGAGGTCGAGAGGGCCCCGCTGCCGAGCTGGCGGTTGATGCGGGATGCGGTCTTGCGGTCCCCGTGACGCTTGGCAATGGCGTACTCGCGGCCGAGTTCGGTCATGGCCGGGTCCGGGGCCGGAGACTTGTTGGTGCTGCGGTTGAAGAACTTCATGACGGGTCCTTTCAGCGCGGGTTGTTGTGGTTCAGGAGCGAGCGCAGGACGACGGCGCAGATCGCGATGGACGCGGCGGTGATGGCGACCGCGAGGAGCATCGAGACCAGGACCGTGCCCACCACGAGGACGAGGGCGGTCCCGCCCGCGGCGGCGACGACCAGGGCGCCGGGGGTGAGCTGTACCGAGGGCCGACCGGCCGGGACCGGGACAGGTGCGGGGGAGGTGGTCGGGGTGTGGTGGCAGTCGCAGGCCGGGGGGTGCACGAGGCCGGTGAGCGGCTGGACGAGGGACGTGTCCGCGGTGGGCGCGGTGTCCGGGGTCGGGTACTTCGGGGTGAACATGGGCTTCTCCTCTCAGGGGTTGCAGCGGTGGGTTTTGGCGGCGAGTTCCGCGGCGGCGCGGCCGTGGTAGTCGGCGGAGAAGTTGCAGCCGGGAGCCGTGCAGGCGGCAGTGTGCTTGGTCCGGCCGCGGCCGTCGTAGTGCGTGCCGACCTGGACGGGGCCTATGCGGATCACGCTGGTGAAGCGGTTCGGGCGCGGCATGGTCAGCTCTCCTGACGGAGGCTGTTGCCGGGGAACTCGGCACGGATGCGGTCGGCGTCGGCCGGGTCCGTCGTGCGGTCGGCCGCTTCCTCGGCGAGCAGTCGGGCGAGGGTGGGGCGGCCGGAGTCGGCCATCTCCCGCGCGGCGTTGAGGTAGTCGTCGGGGCGGTTGAAGTTGAACAGGGCCATGAGCTGGATTCCTTTCCGGTTAGGCGAGTTGGGCGGTGATGGCATCGGCGAGCGGTGCGGGGACGCCGAGGCGAGCGCGGAGGGTGGCTGAGTCGATCCGGTCACCGGTCGTCGCGTGATGCGTGTCGGCGACCTTCCGGGCGTGGTCGAGCAGGGCCGGAGGAACTGCCACAGTCGGCGCGGGCACCGGAGCAGGCTTGGGCACAGGGGCGGGTGCCGGCGGAAGTTCCGGGGCAGGATCGGGGGCCCGTTCCACCGTGAGGCCCGGGGCTTCTTCGGGTTCCGGAGCGGCCAGCGGTGCAGTGTCCGGGGCCGTGGGCTCCGGTGTGGTGGGTGCGTGTGCGAGGAGGGTTCCGCCGAGGAAGGCGAGGGCAGGCCACCCGGCGACGAGGATGCGGAGCCAGGCGGGGACGTTGCCGAGGTCGAGGAGTCCGGCTGTGGCGATGTTCGCGCCGAGTGAGGCAGCGAGCGCGATGACGAACCAGACCCAGGCGGCGCGGTTGTCGGCGTGGGTGCGCATGCGGCGCCAGGCGGCGACGAGGAGCAGGTCCACGCTGATCGGGTAGGCCCAGGCTTTCCAGCCGTCCTGTCCGGCGGCCGCGGCAAGGTCATGCAGGTGGGAGAAGGACAGAGCACCGGCGATGACGGCCTGCACGAGCACGGCGTCCAAGCGGATACTTCGGGACATCAGGGCACCTCCTTTCCGGGGGAGAAATGCGGTGCTACGCGGTGACCGGGGCGCCCAGCGGCGAAGCCGACCCCGGGGCGGTGCGGACGACCGGGCGGAAAGGAGCCAGGGCCGGGACGTCAGGGGTCAGGTGCGCGTACTCGTGGCAGGTGGCCACGGCATCCGCGGCGCTCAATTCGGGGGTGCGGATGCGGGACCAGCCACCCGAGGAGTCACCGGCCACAGCAACACCGGGGCGATCCGGCGGAATCGTGGTGACGGCGAAGACCGCATCCGGAGCAATGTCCCCGAGGCCCATGTCCGCGGTCTGCTTGTCGTTGACCCGGTGAACGACACGGCCGGTGAGCTGGGCACGGAGCATCGTGGCGCCCTTGCCGAGCTCGGAGCCGAAACGCTGCCCGCAGATCTCCAAATAGATCCCGACCGCCCGGGCCATCTGGGCGAGGCGCACCAGGTGCATGACCATGCGGTCCCGGCGTTCCTCATCCTTCTTCACGGCGACGAGGAAGAGTTCCGCCACCTCGTCCACCAGCACCACCAACGGCACTGGTCGCGCTTTGGCCGGCAGGTCCCAGAGGTCCGAGACTCCGTGGGCGCTCAGGGTGTCGAAGCGCTCTTCCATTTCCCGCACGAGGACTTCGAGCAGGTCCGATGCCTCAGCCGGGGTGATGGCGAGGGCGGAGAGGCGGGGTGCGTATCCGCGTTGTTCGACACCGCGCTTGCAGTCAATCCCGACCAATCCGACCGGGAGCTTCGCGAGACCGGTGATGAGGTTGCGCTGATACATCGACTTGCCCGACTGGTTCGCGCCCAGGGTCAGGCTGTGCGGGAGCTTCTGGTAGTCGCGGACGAACGCGGTCCCGTCCTCCCGCAGTGCCACCGGGACCACCAGCGGGCCAGCGGTGACCTTGCGGGGCAGTCGGCGGGGCATCTTCACGCGGCGCAGCACGTCGTACCCGGTCATGCGGAGTTCGACGAAGCCTGGCTTGATCTCTACGACGTGGACGGAGTGGACGCCCCAGGCGTGCCGGAGCCGTTCCGAGGCGGCGGCGACGTCGGCGGGCTCCAGGCCGGCCGGGAGGCGGAGGGTGACCCGCATGCCGGTGGAGGAGCCGCGGACCCGGCGAACCTTCGGGGGGACCGGCTGTACGTCGGGGCGGCGGGCCACGTTGCGGACCATGAACGCCCGAAGGCGGGACGGCTGGACCGTCAGCCCGCACACATCCATCGTGGAGCGGTACGTGGCGGCGAAGCGGACCCGGGCGACCGGCAGACCGGCCAGCGACCAGAACACGCGCGGAGCGCGCACCTTCGCATAGCCGAGCCCACCGGCAGCCGATAAGGCCCCCGCCACCTCGATCACCGTGGACAGGTCCGACATGGTCAGGCACCCGCCGTGATGGCCACCGCACGGAAGCTGATCCCGTGCCGGGTCTGACCGTTGAACGTGTTCTCCCAGTCCCGGGCCTTGAGCCCGATCACCGTGACCGGCGTTCCCGGGGTCAGGTTCTCAGGGACCCCCGTGCTCGGCACGGTCACCTGGTAGAGGTTGCCCTCCCCCTCGTCCGAGATCAGCAGACCCACCGTCGCGAGCGGGGCACCGGTCTCCCGGTCCATCGCGACCTCACCGGTCTGCTTGCTCACGAGCTTCGGAGTCGGAGGCGTCGCAACGAACACGACAGCGGTCGAGACATCGATCTTGAACGACGGCATCTGATACTCCCTGGATTGATGTGAAGCAGCCCAAATAAGGGCCCTCAGGGTTCGCTGTCCTAGGACTGCGAACCGCTAAGCGAGATGATGACTGGCAGTCCTGGGACTGTCAACAGTCCTGGGACTGTGTTTGACTTGGTTCTGACGAGAGGGGTTCGGGATGGCGCCCAAGTGGCGAGAGCTGGCAGACAAGCTGGCCGAACAGATCAGGGGCGGTGTCTACGCTCCGGGTGCACAGCTTCCGCACATCCGGGAGCTTGTGGAGGCGGGCGAGGGTTCAAAGTCCACCGTCCACGCCGCCTATAAGGCTCTCGAAGCAGAGGGTCTGGTCACTTCATCCCGCGGTCACGGCACAGTCGTGCGCCAGCAAGTTCCCCTCAAGCGACTCGGTATCGCTCGATACGACAAGGCCAAGTGGCGCGATGGCGACGAAGTGGCGTTCATCGCGGACCGTGTGGCGAGTGGACGTGCCTACCGCCGGAACGAGCAGACGCAGACTGTTAGCCGTGTGAAGGCTCCCCCCGCCGTATCGGCAGCTCACGGCCTGCCCGAAGGAGCTGAGGTGTACGCGCGGGCGCGGCTTGTGAAGGAAGGCGAGCAGCCCACACACACCTTGACGAGCTATTACCGGCCCGAACATGTCGAGGGGACCCGCATCGTTGACCCGACTCCCGGGCCTGCCGGCCGGGGCGGAGGGTTCCGCGTGCTCTATGACGCCGGTTACGAGATCGACCACATGAGAGAGCGGATCTTCGCTCGGGCCGCCACCCCGGATGAGTCCAGGCTTCTCCAACTGCCGCCCGGAGAGCCAGTTGTTGAACTGCACCGGACGACGTTCACAGCTGACGGCACGGTGGTGGAGTTCGCCATCGGGGTGCACGCGGCATCGCGTTTCGCCTGGGAATACGACTTCAAGGTGCCTGATTCCGCGAGGGACAAGGAAGGCTCATAGTGATCTCTGCACAGGACTGGGCCGACGCTCGGCGCATTTGGGACTACCACCAGATGGGCCACGCTCTTCAACCCTGCTCCGTTGCCATCGGGCTCGGCAGTCATGATCTGGGTGTGGCGGACACGTCGGCAGGCCTGTATCAGCGGGGATTGGTGCCGCTCCTGCTCTTTACCGGAGCCACGAGCCCCACGACCCGGGAGCGGATGCCTCGCGGGGAAGCAGTCCACTACCGGGAGCGGGCACTCGAATTGGGTGTGCCCAGCTCGGCTGTTCTTGTGGAGCCGAGGGCGCGCAACACGGGTGAGAACATCCGCTTCTCGCGAGAAGTGCTGGAGGAGGGGGGCGTCGAGGTGGCTTCTGTCCTGCTGATCAGCAAGCCGTACGAGGAGCGGCGGGCATACGCCACTGCCCGCAAGCTGTGGCCCGAGGTGGAGATCGTCAGCGCTTCGACGCCGATGTCTCTGGACGAGTACGTCGACTCCATCGGTGACGCACGTCTGGTGATCGACATGCTTACGGGCGCACTGCAACGACTGATGATCTATCCAGATCAGGGATTCATGATCCGCCAGCCCGTACCTGCCGACGTAGCCGAGGCGTATCAGCGACTCCGCCAAGCCGGTTTCACCAGCCGCCTCCTGCCGAACGATTCGCATTCTGCTTGACCGCCGCCGAGAGCTGTTACAGGTTTCTCTACCTCATCAAGGCACCCGGCTGCGCTCCGCTCCGCCGGGCGCGCTTCCCGGCTCTGGCTGCGCCCGCGCTCCTGCCTTCGGCCCGCTCGGCGCTGCCGCCGCCGACGCGCGCCCGCAGTGGATAGGCCCGGAGGGCATGAGACGAGAGCCAAGCCCGCGGCTTCAAGCATGCCTCCGGCGGGGGCGCTCAGACTCCGGGATGGGAGGGGCGCCGTTCGCGAGTGCCGGCCGGAGTGGGGTGAGCGTCGTGGGGCTCCCATCCCGACCACCTTCGACCCAGGCAGAGCCGAGCAGTCGCGGCCCAGGGCGTCAAGGTCGTTCGTACAGTGGCGCGCTCCACCTTGACGCCCTGAACCACGACCGCTCCACGGTGTGTGGGTCGAAGGCGGACGGGATGGGAGCCGGGGCGAGTGGTGGATCGAGAGGGCGGGGCAAGCGCGGGCCTGAAAGGTCCGTGGGTGTTCCGAATCGGACAACTGCTGACCACACTGCTTCTTCTATGATCAGCTTGCAGGGTGGAAGCCATCATCGCTAGCGCTATAGCCGTCCTGGGCACCCTACTTGGAGCAGGAATTACCCTCTCCTTTCAGCAGCGCACGGCTGTAAAGGGCCATCAGTTCGCCCGCGCCGAGCGCCTTCGGCAGGAGCGGCTTGATGCCTACTCCGCGTACGCTGGATCTCTGATCAACTACCGTCGATGCCTGGTGCACCTGTGGTTCTGCCTGCACGAACATCCCCATGAGGATCCTGGCGAGGTCCGAATCCGCGCATACGATCTCCGCTCCATTGCGCAGGAGTCCCTGTTCAGGGCGCAGTTGCTCACGGACGACGCGACACTGAGTCAAGACGCTGAGGCGGTGCTTGCGAAAGTGACAGAGCTGTACAAAGTCGACAGCCGTGAGGAACTTGACGAGCGCAGGAGCGGTACCCGCGACGGAATCCGTCATCTGGTCATGGCTGCTAAGCGCCACCTTTGAGGGCGCATCGGAGGTCGGGCGCGAACATGGTCTGTCTCTTCAATGGCGAGAGCGTTGCCCGCGCGCGGTCGTACGATCTTCCTATGCGAAGAGGAGCGATCACGCGAGAGTCCGTGCTCAAGGTTCTCGTGGAGCACGACGAGTTGGGGCGTGAAGCCTTCCTGACGAAGTACGGCTTCGGGGAGGCACGGTCCTACGTCCTAGTACACGAGGGTCAGGAGTACGACTCCAAGGCCGTTGCGGGAGTGGCGCACAATTGGGACCAGGGGCGGGCCCTCACTCCGGATGAGTTCAGCGGCGGCAAGGATCACGCCGCGGCGTGGCTCAAGCGAGTGGGCTTCCAGGTCAAGGCCATCAAGAACCCGGACTGGGCTCGCGACGAGATCATCCTTGCCTGTCAGTTGGTGATGGAGAACGGTTGGAAGGGACTGGACGCCGGGGACGGCCGGGTAGTGGAGCTGTCTGCTCTGCTCCAGTTGCTTCCCATCCACGCGGAGGCGGACCGAAACGAGAAGTTCCGCAACCCCAACGGCGTCGCTCGCAAGACGTTCGACATCGCCACTCGCCATCCGGAATACCGAGGGATGCCCACCAACGGTGGTGCGCTGGATGTCGCTGTGTTGCACGAGTACCTTGCCCGGCCGCAGGAGATGACCGAGGCCGCGAGGCTGATTCGGCAGGGCATTGCGACCGGCGACTTGCAGTCCTTCGCGCCGACTGAGGACGAGGAGTTCGGCGACGACTTTAGCGCGCCTGAGGGGCGATTGCTCATGCGCCGGCACAGGGCCCGCGAACGAAACAAGGGCCTGCGCAAGAAGAAGATCGCTTCCGTTCTTCAGCGTGGCGGACAGCTGGCTTGCGAGGCGTGCGGCTTCGACTTCGAGAAGATCTACGGGGACCGCGGTGCCGGGTACATCGAGTGCCATCACGTCCTTCCACTCCACGTTGCGGGGGAAGGCCGCACCAAGCTCAGCGATCTGGCCCTCATCTGCGCCAATTGTCACCGCATGATCCACCGGCGCGCGCCGTGGCCGACTCCGGAGGAGCTACGGTCCTCGATCGAGCAGAAGCACGCAAATGACAGGCGCGCCGCTGCGGCCTTGTCACGACCGCGCAGGGCAGCCGACGAGCAGATGCCGAATCCGTGAGCTGACATCCACTCCTGACATCAACGTAGGTGCACAGCGGCAGCCCTATGGAGCCGTGGACGGCAGCCGCGGCCGGGCCCGCCAGGGTGCGCAACCACCTCCGGCCGAACTTACAAAGCAGATGTCGGCGGTTCGAAACCGTCCGCGCCCACCAGCCAGAACGCCCCCGCAGCGATCCGCTGCGGGGGCGTTGACGGTAGTAGGCGACGGTAGCGCACTCCGACGGCACAGCCGCAGCTCGGGCCGGAGGGCCAGTGGACGCCCAGTGCCGCAGCTCGCAACGTGTGCCCTGTCGATGACCTCGCGTAGGTGTGGGCCGGCGGCGTGGTTGTCCCGCCAAGCGGCGGGCGGGGCCAGGTGGCCTCAGGAAGACGGTCGTCGTCCACCCTCTCGGCCGACCCGTTGGGCGCTCGTGTGCCTTGAGCCACAAGGAAGCAAGCGGACATCAGTTGTGTCATCGACGTGCGTGGTCACGGAGACGGCGAAGACAACGCGAGCTGCTGCCAGAGGGGTCCGGGAGGTGCCGCCCCTTGTCGGAGTGGCCAGCCGGGGTCGTCAGTCCGCCGTCGGCTCCGTACCGATCAGGGAGAACGCGAGGATCGAGACGCGCGTGATCAATCCCGCAAGCACGATCGTGCCGAAGCCCTCGACCTCCAGCTCTGCGAGCTTTCCGCCCAGCCAGGAGAGCAACCACCAGATGAGCGAGTCCTGTACGACTCCGGCCAGCCCGAAGGCCAGCAGGACCGGGGCCGGAACGCGGGCGGACGGGCCGAGGTGGACGAGCTGGGTGAGGACCGTCACCACGAGGGCCGCGACCACGAGGGAGAGCGCCACGTCCACGTTCTCCGTACCCAGGCTGATGCCGGGCAGCACGGCCCCGGCGGTGCAGACGCCGGCGAGAACACCGAGCCTGCGTCGCGCGCTTATGTCAGTCATGGGCTGACTCTCGCACGCGGGAGATGAGTCTGTGAAGATTTCGTGGGGTCCATGATCGGATCGGACCGACGTCCCCCCGATGTGCGAGCGGATACCTGAGCATCTGCCGCACACAGCCGTGTTGTGTACGGGTACGACCGTAGTGCGGGCACGTGGGTACACGTCGTGCCGCAGCAGCGATGCTGCAGTACCCACGGCAACTGTCTTCCCCGGCCCACGCTGCCCCCAGCGGCCGATTGACCAGCCGGCCGAGCTCAGCGACCACTGTGCCGATAGTCGCGTGCCGAGCAGCAGTTGCCATCCGTAGTCGATGTCGGCCGCGGATGTCATGCGCGGCATCGGACGGTCGCACAGCGCCGAAGACCGCTGTGCGAGGAGGGACGGCAGTCGTCCGGCCGAACGTACACAGCTGGATGCCGACAGTTCGACACCCTCTGTGCCCACCGGCGCGGAGGCCTCTCGACCGGCCGCTGTCGGGCCCCGGCGCCTACGGACGCGGTCGACCACGGCGCCGAGGCTGCCGCTTCACCCCGTGGTCGAGGCGACCCGCGGCAGGGGCGGCCCACCGCGCCGTGAGGAGGACTGCGACCGCCGTGCCGACGATCGCGCTGTCGGCCGTCACATCACCCACACGGGCAACAGGCCCTCTGCCCAGGCTACTTGCTGCCGGGCGGCCGAACGAAGCCGTTAGGTCGACGGGAGCCGAGCTCAGGTTGTGCTCAAGACTCTCCGTATCGGATGCCGCGGGCAGGTGCGGGGTGCGATGTTCATCTCCCACGCGGTACGTGACCGCGCGGAGCAGGCTATCGCCGTCAGGCGGTCAGGAGACCAACGTGCTCGGAATGATGGATGTGGGAGCCGTGATCGGCCTAGGCGTCACGGTCCTTGTCATAGTAGGTGTCGCCATGGTGTGTGCCAGGTGGTTCAAGGCCCGGCGATGACCCCCGGGCCAGGGCCGCCCTGTATCGCGTCGCCGAGGGGCGGCCGCACGTCACCCTGGATCCCGGGACTGCGCGATTCGCCGCCCATCGACCCGCGATCAGCAAGCAGATCGCGATCAGCAGGACGGAGCAGGTCGTCGCCGTCCACGGCTCGTCCCGCACCGTTGGGCCGTAGGCGCCGGTCGATGGGAGGGCAGGGACCTTCGGGGACCTGGCGAGCTGGGCTTTCCTGGGAGGGGGCGGTCCGCGACTTTTCGACGACGCGGCAGGGGGCGTGGGGTGGCGGGGGGCGGGTAGTCGGCAGCGCAAGCCGAGTAATCGGGTCATCGAGAGAAAGCAGGGTGAGTGCCATGTCCTCCTCCCTCGTCGAGACCGTCGACATCAAGGCCCCGGTCGCCGTCACCTGGGCTCTGTGGAGCGATGTCACCCAGTGGCCGAAGTTCCTGAGCCACGTGCGGCGGGTCGATCCGATGGACGAGCGCCGTTTCTCCTGGCAGCTCTCGCTGCCGGGTGCGGAGAAGAGTTTCGTCGCCGAGCTCACCGAGGTCGTCCCGCAGGACAGGATCGCCTGGAAGACCATCGAGGGCGTCCACCACGCCGGTGTCGTCACGTTCCACCGGCTCGACGAGGCGTCGAGTCGGGTCGCCTTGCAGATCGAGTACGACCCGAAGGGGTTCGTGGAGCATGTGGGCGCGCTGACCAACCTGGACTCGACGCTGGCCAACTACGACCTCGGTGAGTTCAAGAAGCTGGCTGAGACCACGGCCGCCGGTGAAGGCCCCAGGGGGCTTTGAGGCGCGGTCCCGCGTACCGCCCCGAGTTGTACGGCCCCGAGTTGTACGGCCGAGAGTCGTACGGCCCCGAGTTGTGCGGGTCGCGAGTCGTGGGTGATGCCGTGTGCGTGCCGGGCCTTGGGCGTCCGGTGCGCCCCGGACGCGCCGCGCCTTCCGGGAAGGGTGTCCCGGCCCGGAGCCGTGTGGGGGTGTCGCGTGTGCCGGGCCTGGAGTCACCCCGGCGCTTCCCGACGTGCCCCCGGAGGAGGCCCCGCCGCGTCCGGTACGCGGCCCGGCACCGCGGCGGGCGTAGGCCCTTGACCGAACGGCCGTGAGCCGAACGGCCGCGAGCCCCAGGGCCCCAACCCGCGCCGGGCCCGCAGCGCCCCGGCGGCCCCGGAGCGCCCCGGAGGTCTCCGCCGCCTTCCGGGATGCGTTCCGGCAGGCGCCGGAGGACCGTGGAGGCATGGCCGGGCATCCCCCTGTGATCGTGTATCCGCCCTCACCGACCGGTGGGCGGCGGGTGGCCGTGCGTGGGCGGATCGTCGGGCTGGCCCACGGGCGCGGTGAGGTGGCGTCGCTCCTGCGGCGGGCGGGGCTGGCGGAGGGCGTCGAGGAGATCGACCTGGACCGGCCGGAGCTGATCGAGTGGCGGGGCGGTGACCTCGACACCTGGGGGCGGACATCCTGAGGCCTCGTCGAGCGGCCCGGGGCCCGTCCTCCCCGCACCTGCCCTGGGGACACCGCCCGGCGGGCGGGGCACGCCGACGAGTCGCGGCGGGCGTGGACACGCCCGGCGGGCGCGGACGCGCGATCCTCGACCGGGCGGTGAGCCAGCGGGCTGCCGGGGGCGGCCGGAGTCCCGGCCGGACAGCCAGGGCGTACGGGTGCGCGGGCAGCCGGTCAACCACGCGCCGCACCCCCTCCTCACCGTCCTCCCCCGAGGAGTGGGGGCGCGTACGAACCGGCGGCGCCACGACCTTGCGTGTCACTCGAACGGCCGCTTCCGGGTCGTGCCGGGGCCGGGCGTGGCGCAAGGTCGGTCGTGCCCGTCGACGTGCCTGGCGGTCGTCTGCCCAGTGGAGGTTTCCATGGCTCAGTCAGCCCCCCGACCCGGTACCACCTCGCCGACCCGCTCCGGCCAGGGCTCCCCGTGGGCGGCCGGCGGGACCATGTTCGCCGGTGTTCTGCTGCTCGTGGAGGGCATTCTCGCCGTCTTCACGGGAATCGCCGGTATCGCCACCGACAGCGTGTACGCACGCGTCGGCGACTACACGTTCAAGTTCAGCGTCTCCGGATGGGGATGGATCCACCTCATCCTCGGTGTGGTCCTGATCCTCGTGGGCCTGGGCATTCTCAGGGACGCGCCGGGCGCCCGCGTGGTGGGCGTCGGGCTGGCCGGACTGAGCATCATCGCCAACTTCGTCTGGCTGCCGTACCAGCCGGTGTGGGCGGTCGTCTCGATCGCCATCGACACCTTCGTGATCTGGGCCCTGTGCACCGCGGACCGTTCGAAGGCGGCCTTCTGACGTGGGCGGCGGACGTGTCGGACCGGCCCGACCCGACGCGTCGGCGGCGCTCGCCGCCGACGCGTACGTCTACGGGTCACCGCTGGTCCGGCAGCTGTCCGCGGTGCGGGCCTGTCTGCGGGAGGGCTGTGGGGGGCTGGGCCCCGCACCGTTCAACGACTTCAACCACGCCGCCGGGCCGGCCACCCCCGATACGGACGTCCCGTCCGCCGCGAGCGACGCCGTCGCCGCTCTCGCCCAACTCGACCTCTCGGGCGGCCCGGTCCGCCTCCACGTGCCGGACACCCGCGGGGAGTACTACGTACTGCAGTTCGTGGACGCGTGGACCAACGCGTTCGCCTACGTCGGCCGCCGGGCCACCGGTACGGGCGAGGGGGACTGGCTGATCGTGCCGCCCGGCTGGTCCGGCACGGTGCCCGACGGAGTGTCCGGGGTGATCGACGCGCCCACCTCCGTGGTATCCGTCGTGGGCCGCATCGCGTGCGACGGGCCCGCCGATCTGCCGCGGGTCCGGGCGCTCCAGCAGGAGTTCACGCTCACCCACCTGGGCGACCGGGCTCACCGCACCGGACTGCCCGCGCCGGATCCCGCCGTCCCCGCGGTTCTGCGGTTCTTCGAACAGTTGCGGATGTGGATGGCGGACTTCCCGGCCGCCGACGCCGACCGCGCCTACGAGGACCGTTTCCAGCCCCTGGGTCTCCTGGAGGAGGGCGTCTCCCCGTACGTGTCGGCCTCCCCCGGACTCGTCCGTACGCTGACGCGGGGCCTCTGGCTGGGCAGGGCGCGGGTGGCGGAGGCGGCCCGGCCGGCAGACGGGGCCGACCGGGCGCCCGGTTCGTGGGACATGGACCCGCACCTCTTCGACTACAACCTGGACCGCACCGGTGTGGGCACGCTCGGCTCGCCGGAGTGGAAGATCCCCGACCGGGAAGCTTCGTACCTGGTCAGAGCGGTCGCGGCGCGGCAGGCGCTCCGGGGGGCGCACGGGTACGAGATGGTGTACGCGCAGACGTTCCGCGACGCACTCGGGCACCGGCTCAACGGAGCCCACCGTTACGCCCTGCGCTTCCGGCGTCCGCCGCCGGTCGAGGGCTTCTGGTCCGTGACGATGTACGACACCCCCGGGCACCACATCGTCGCCAACGAGGCGGAGCGGTACGTTCTCGGCGACCGCACACCCGGACTCGTCCACGACGCCGACGGTTCGCTGACGCTGTACCTCTGTGCGAAGCGGCCGACGGACCCCGCACAGACGGCGAACTGGCTGCCGGCGCCCCTCGGGGACTTCCGGCCGGTGATCCGGCTCTACCAGCCCGGCCAGGCGGTTCTCGACGGCAGCTACGTACTGCCGCCCATCGAGCGCATCCGGTGAACCGGGCTTCCCTCAGGCCGTCCTCGGCCACCCCCACCCCGGTGTCCGGGCGCGTTGTCAGTGGTGCGGGCCACACTGGAAGCATGTGCCGCAGCATCAAGACACTTCGCCCGCCAGTCATCCCCGAAGAGGCCACGGAGGAGGAGATGAGAGCCGCCGCCCTCCAGTACGTGCGCAAGGTGTCGGGCTTCCGTGCCCCCGCCGCGCACAACCAGGAGGTCTTCGACCGGGCCGTCGACGAGATCGCCGAGGCGACCCGGCGGTTGCTGGACGGCCTGGAGATCCGGGGCGCCGCCCGGGTCCGGGACGGGTCCGTCTGAGGGAGAGCCGGGGGAGGCACCGCATCCGGGGCCGCCGGGGGACCGGCGGCCAGGAGCCGTGCCCGCCCACCGGGCGGGCACGGCCGGCGGGCACGGCGGCCCTGAAGTCAGGTGCCCGCCGGGATCCCGGCGGGGGCCGGCCGCACGCCGGGGGAGGGCCGGCGGACGACGAGCGCCGCCACAGCGCCCGCCAGGAACAGGGCGAGGACCGAGACGGCCGTGCCCAGCCACGTGGCGCCGAGCCATTGGCCGCCGAAGTAGCCGAGGCCCACGCTGTACACCGCCCAGGCCAGCCCCGCCAGGGCCGACCAGGGCAGGAAGTCCTTCGCCCTGCGGTGGGCCGCGCCCGCGCCCAGTGACACGACCGAGCGGCCGGCCGGGGCGAAACGGGCGATGACCACGAGCACCCCACCGCCGCGGCTCAGGGCTGCGCCGAGGCGCTCCTGCGCCGTGGTGAGGCGGCGTGAGCGGGCGATGGCCCGGTCCAGCCGGTCCCCGCCACGCCAGGCGAGGCGGTACGCGACGAGGTCGCCCAGTAGCGAGGCGCTGGCCGCGCAGAGGATCAGCACGAGCAGGGAGGGCACCTCACGGGTGGCCTGACCGGCAGCCGCCGTGACCGTCGTCGTGCTCGCAGCGGCGGCGGTGGCCGCCGCGATCACCAGTACCCCGCTGGGCAGGACGGGCAGGAAGACGTCGAGGAGCACCGAGAGGGCGATCACCGCGTAGATCCATGGGCTGCCTGTGAGCGCACCCACACTCTCCAGCACTTTCTACTCCCCGTTCCCGTGTCACCGTGTCAACGCCGCGACGTCGCAGGGGAGCGGCAGGAGCGGCAGGTCCAGCGATCCAGAATACGCCTCCGGTTAACTGCGGATTCGCCCGATGGTGGGCGATGTCGCGCAGTTCACGTACGTCCCCACCCCGTACGCCCCGGCAGCCGGGGCGGGGTGCCGGGGCGTACGGGGCCGGGGTGGTGCGGGGCGGGTCAGGCCGGGACGGCCGGGGTCTGCTCGCGGGCGCGTTTCTCCCAGCCCAGGATGCCGCCGACGAGAGGGAACGCGGCCGCGTACCAGCGGCCGGACGTGCTCCGATCTGCACCTGTCAGGAAGCGCCCACCCGTGCTTGCGGGTTCACCTTCCTGCAGCGCGGCTGCATTCCGCTCACTCGCTCGAGGTGAGGGTGCGCTCCATCACCGTCTCCAGCTCCGCCCCCGTCGGCCTCTTCTTGGCCTGGACCAAGGTCAGCGCAGCTTTCCGTCCGTGGAGCGTGAGAGTCATCAGCTGGTTGCCGAACCACGGGCCGCCCGTCTTCCGCCAGCGCATCGCCGGGGCCCCGGCCCGCCCGTGGAGCGCGAAGGCGCGCCCCAGCCAACGGCCCGCCCGGCTCCATCCGAAACGGAACCCGGCCCGGACGTACGCGGGAATCGAGTTGTGCACCGGAGAGCAGGTCAGCTGGAGGATGCGCGCGCCGGGAGTGCCGCCCGGGGCGGACGCGGGCCAGTGGGGCTCCGCGATGTAGGCGTGGTGCACGTCGCCCGAGAGCACGCATATCGTCGCCGGTGCGTCCGGGGCGCACCCCGCCTCGCGCAGCAGTTCCGACAACTGCCGGAACGATGCGGGGAAGGCCGCCCAATGCTCCAGGTCACCGGCGCGGCGCACCTTCTCCCCGACGCGCGCCCAGCGGCCGTCGGGGCCGCCCCGCTCGCCCCGGCACAGGGCGGCGTTCCAGACCTCGGCGTCGTGGACGAGCGGCGGCAGCAGCCACGGCAGCGAGGTGCCGATCAGCAGATGGTCGTACGTGCCCGGGGCGCCCAGGACCTCCTCGCGCATCCACCGGGCCTCCCCGGCGTTGAGCATCGCGCGCTGCTGTTCGTCCAGGACGCGGGCCGCCCGGGTGTCCACCATGAGCAGCCGTACCCGGCCGAAATCACGCCGGTAGCTCCACCGCGTGTGCGTGGGGTCGAGATCCGCGGCGGCGGCATGCCGGCGCAGGGTCTCCGTGGCGTCCGGGGCGCCCCGCACGGCGGCGTACAGCGGATCCGCGGCCAGGGCGTCGGGGGAGAGGTTGCCGAGGTGCTGGTAGACCCAGTAGGACATCAGCCCGCTGACGATCCGCTCGTGCCACCACGGTGTGCGCCGCATGTCCGCGAGCCAGGCGTCGCTGGTGTTCCAGTCGTCGATGACGTCGTGGTCGTCGAAGATCATGCAGCTGGGGACCGTGGAGAGCAGCCACCGCACGTCCGGGTCGCGCCAGGACTCGTCGTAGAGGCACGTGTACTCCTCGTAGTCCGCGACCTCCGCCCCCGGCGCTTCGGCCAGGTCGCGGCGGGCCGCGAGTCGGCGCCGCGTGGCCTCCGACGTCTCGTCCGCGTACACCTGGTCGCCGAGCAGGAGCAGTACGTCGGGACGTGCGGCGCCGGGGTCGGCGGCGAGCCGGGCGGCCAGGGTGTCCAGCGCGTCGGGGCCCACGGGATCGTGTTCCCGGGCGGGCGGTGCGGCCCAGCGGCAGGAGCCGAAGGCGATCCGCACGGGTGCGGCCTGCTCCGACCCGGGCGGGGCGGCCACGGCGGGGGTCGTGATCGTGCTGGCGGGGAAGTCTGAGTCCTTCGGCGGCCAGACCTGGCGGCCGTCGAGCAGCACCTCGTAGGCCGTGGTCGAGCCGGGGGTGAGGCCCGTCACCACCACCAGCGCGTAGTGGTGTCCGCCGACCGCGAAGGTGGCTGAGGAGCCCGACGCCCCGTCCGCGCAGCGGACCTCGGCCGTGCAGGGGCGGCTCGTCTCCACCCAGACGGTCGCCCGGGAGCCGGACTCCCAGTCCACGTACCGCAGCAGTGGTCCCAGGCGCAGCCCAGCCATGTATGCCCTCCTCGCGTCGCCGTGACCGGTGGTTCCGCACGGGCGGCCGCCGTGACCGGTGGTTCCGGCAGCCGCTTCGTGACCGGTGGCTCCGTAGGGTACGGAACGACGGAGGAGGGCGGGACCTTCCGCCTGCCGGCCCGGGTGTCCCACCCTGGTGGACGCGGGGTGGACCGGGGGGTGGACGGGCGGGGCGCCGGCGGGTCAGCAGCCGTTCAGCACGGACTGCAGCGCGCTCTTCTCGGTGGAGTCGACACTGAGGCCGTAGTAGTGCTTCACGTGTACCCAGGCGCGCGCGTACGTGCAGCGGTAGGCGGTGCGCGGCGGCAGCCACTCGCCCGGATCCTGGTCGCTCTTGGCCTGGTTGACGTTGTCCGTGACCGCGATGAGCTGAGGGCGGGTCAGGTCGTTGGCGAAGGACTCGCGCCGGGCCGTTGTCCAGCCGCTCGCCCCGGAGCGCCACGCCTCGGCGAGCGGGACCATGTGGTCGATGTCCAGGTCGGAGGCGGCTGTCCAGGTGGCGCCGTCGTACTGCGAGTACCAGCTTCCGCTGGTCGCGGCGCAGGCGGAGTCCTGGACGACGTTCGTACCGTCCCGCTTCAGCACCACCTCGCGGGTGTTGCAGGCGCCCGACTGCGTGATCCAGTGCGGGAACTTGTCGCGGCTGTAGCCGGTCGAGGAGCCCTCGGAGGAGACCGTGAGCTCACCCAGATACGTACGGGCGGTCGCGGCGCTGACCGGCGTGGGCATCGCGGCCTGGGCGGTCGGGGCCGTGAGGAGCCCGGTGGTGGCTGCGAGGGCGGCGGAGGCGGCGACGACGGCTATGCGACGCGCGTAGATACCGGACATGCGAACTCCCTTGACGTGGGGGGATGCCGAGCGGACGACCAGCGGCCGGGCCATCGTGTCGGTGCGGGGTTTCCGCCGCGTGGTCGTCAGGTAACAGAGTGGCGACATGCGCACGTCACTTCAAGGGGTAGGGCGATGGCTCTGATGTTCCGTCCGAAGTCTGTCCACGTAGTCGAACTGACGAGCCAGCAGATTCATGCGCACGGAGGAGTCTGCGGTCCCGTGGATGCGGTAAGGAGCCGACCTCGATGATCTCAAAGCCGAACTGGGCGTACTTCCAAGGGAGATGGGGGCGTGGTGTGCGGGCGATTCGGTCTGGCTCGTCTTGCCGGGACCGTGCTGTGTGGGCGGCGCTTGCTGGGCGCCAACTCGGGGGCCCGTGGGGGCGGGGGAGGTCGGCTGGGTGGCGGGGCTGTGCGGAGGGAGGCGGCCCGCCGGGGGAGGTTCGCCCGGCGGATGCGGCCGTCGGCTGTGTGCGCGGGCCCGGGGCGGGTCCGCGCGGTGGGGTTCGTCTTCCTGCCGGGGCATGGGGGGAGGCCTGCGGGTGCCTTCGCCCGCCCGGCGGAGGCGGTCGTCGTGCCGGTCCCGGGTCTGGGTCGGGCCCGGGACCTGAGGGCGGGGTTCCCCTAACTGCGGGGCGCCTTCATGGGCACGTCGCTGAGCGGGGCCCCGCGCGTGGCGGCGGGTGCGGGGCGCCGGGCGGCTGTTGGTACCGGTGGCGCTGACGGCGGTGTGGGCCTCGTGCCGAAGCCCGGGCCGGTGGTGCGGAGGGCGGCTGCGGGGGTCGGTGAAGGCGCCCGGGAGCCGCTACGGGAGAGAGGGCGGGGTGAGCCTCTGGCGGGCGGCGACGTGGAGGCGGAGCGAACCGTCCGCGAGTGCCTCCACCCGGAGCTGCGTGAGGTCGTCGACATGGGCGTCGGGGCAGAGGGCCGCGGCGCGGGGGCCGACGCCCACGATCCGCATGCCGGCCGCCCGGCCCGCCGCGATGCCCGCCTCGGAGTCCTCGAACACGACGCAGTCCGCCGGGTCGAAGCCCAGCTCGGCCGCGCCCTTGAGGAAGCCCTCGGGGTCCGGCTTGCTGGCGCCCACGAGCTCGGCGGTGACCCGTACCGCCGGCACCGGCAGCGCGGCGGCCGCCATCCTGGCCTGGGCGAGCGCCTCGTCGGCCGAGGTCACCAGGGCGTGCGGGAGCGCGGCGATCGCGGCCATGAACGCGGCGGCGCCGCCGATGGGCACGACGCCCTCGGTGTCCGCCGTCTCCTCGGCGAGCATCTCCCGGTTCTCCGCGTAGTTCTGCTCCATCGGACGGTCCGGCAGCAGGGCGGCCATCGTGGCGTACCCCTGGCGCCCGTGGACCACCTTCAGGGCCGCCTCGGGGTCGAGCCCCTGCCGCAGCGCCCACCGGCGCCAGCAGCGTTCCACCACGGCGTCGGAGTTGACGAGGGTGCCGTCCATGTCCAGGAGGAGGGCGCGGGTTTCGAGGACGGTGGCCGACATCGGCAGGCTCCAGAGCGCGGGGGAAGTGCGTAGGGGCACGCGGGTGCGCGCTGGGCGGCACGCGGTGCGGGTCCTGAGAGGGCGGCGCCCTCCGGGAAACAAGCAGCCCCGCCCGCCGGTCAGGGAGAACGGACGGAGGCTACTTTGTTCCATCACGATACAAAAACGGGGGCCGGAACGCCAATCAGGCAGGCAGGTGCCCCCTCCGCCCTTCTCCGAGGGGATGGGCGGAGCCCCTCGGGACGGACCGCGCAGGCTCTTGGCTCGGCCGTTCAGGCCCCGGGAACCGTCCGGTGGAACGGTTCCCGGCCCGGACCGCCCCGTGGGACGGCTGCCCGGATCCCGGAACGGATCTCGCGCGCCCCTCGGGAGTCGGAGGGTCGCTCAGGACCGGCGCCCCGATCCGGTCGTCTGCGCTTCCAGCGCCCGGCGCGTCTCGGGCCCGTAGACGCCCGGCGGATCGCTCCGGACCGAGACCCACCGCTGGAAGTCGGCCACGGCGTCCTCCACCCGGCCCGAGTAGTCGGCGTCGGCGGGCCCCCGGTAGACCCAGATCTCCTGCATGCGGCGCTGGAGCTCGGCCACCTCGGGCCCGCTGTCACCGCGCCGCAGCGTGGGCCCGGCTTCCGGGGCGGGTGGTGTGGGCGTCGAGGCCACGGGGAGCGTCGACGCGGAGGCGGACGCCGACGGCGACGGCGTCCCGGACGCGCTCCCCGAGGGCGAGGCCGACGGGCTCGCCGACGGTGAAGGGGAGGCGGAAGCCGACGCCGAAGCCGACGCCGACGCGGAGGCCGACGGGGACGCGGTGGGCGAGGGCGGGGCCGACGGAGACCCGGACGCGGACGGGCCCGGCCCGTCGCTCGCGTCCGGGATGCTCGTCGTGAGCTCGGGCAGGGCCTCGTCCTCCTGGCCGCCGCCGCCGAACAGGCCGCCCGCGAACGCCGCGGTTCCCACCACCACGGCCACGGCCGCACCCACGCCGACGGCCGCGAACGGCCTGCGGCGGCGGGGCCGGACAGGGTCGGGCCCGGTGCCCGCGTAATCCGCCGCGGTACGCCGGTGGGCGTCGTCCGCGGCGGGGCCGGGCAGCGGTCCCCGCACACCCGCCGCGCCACCGCCGCCCCCCGCGCCACCGCCGCCCGCCGGTACGCCGTCGCCGCCCGGGTTTCCGCCCGAGGAGGCCGCGCCCAGGAAGAGCGGCATCGTCGTGGCCGCGTCAGGCGTGGGGCGGTCCTGCGCGCCGTCGCCCGCCAGTGTCACGTACGGCCTGATCCGCAGCGGATCGAAGTCCTCCGCCGCGGCCGTCTCCGCCGCACGCGCGGCCCGGTACTCCTCACCGCCCGGGCGGTCCGCACGAGCCCCGCAGGCACACCCGGGCCCCGCCCCCGCCTCCGGTCTCGCACGCCGCTCGCCGCCGCACTCCGGGCACATATGTCCGGTCATCGTGGGTTCCCCTCCCCTTTGCACTGCCTGCGATTATGCAGGCCGCCGCGGGGCAGCCCGACGCCCGCACCGCCACTCGGCAGGCCATAACCGGGCACAGCCGCCAGGATGGGGGTGAAGCGGACCCTGAGGAGATGTCCATGGCCCAGCAGCTGAGCCCTCCGCCCCTGGACCCGGGCGAGGGGCGGTCCCGACGGAGTGTCCTGGTGGCCATCAGCGCGCTGCTCCTCGGCATGCTCCTCGCCGCACTCGACCAGACCATCGTGTCCACCGCGCTGCCGACGATCGTCAGTGAACTGGGCGGCCTGGACCACCTGTCCTGGGTGGTGACCGCCTACCTGCTGGCGGCCACCGCGGCGACCCCGCTCTGGGGCAAGCTCGGCGACCAGTACGGCCGCAAGAGGCTCTTCCAGACGGCCATCGTCATCTTCCTCATCGGCTCCGCGCTCTGCGGCGTGGCCCAGAACATGCCGCAGCTCATCATCTTCCGCGCGGTCCAGGGGCTCGGCGGCGGGGGGCTGATGGTCCTGTCGATGGCGATCGTCGGCGACATCGTCAGCCCGCGCGAACGGGGCAAGTACCAGGGGCTGTTCGGCGCGGTGTTCGGCGTGACCAGCGTCCTGGGCCCGCTGCTCGGCGGCCTCTTCACCCAGCACCTCAGCTGGCGCTGGGTCTTCTACATCAACCTGCCGCTCGGCGTCGTCGCCCTGCTCGTGATCGCCGCCGTCCTGCACATCCCGGTCCGCCGCACCCGCCACACCATCGACTACCTCGGCACCTTCCTCATCGCCGCCGTCGCCACCTGTCTCGTCCTCGTCGCCTCGCTGGGCGGCACCACCTGGGCCTGGGGGTCCGTCCGGATCATCGGCCTCGCCGTGCTCGCGGCGGCCCTCCTCGCGGCGTTCGTGGCGGTCGAGCGGCGGGCTGCCGAACCCGTACTGCCGCTGCCCCTGTTCCGGCTGCGTACCTTCAGCCTCGTCGCCGCCATCAGTTTCGTCATCGGCTTCGCGATGTTCGGCGCGATGACCTACCTGCCGACCTTCCTCCAGGTGGTGCACGGCATCACACCGACCCTGTCCGGTGTGCACATGCTCCCCATGGTGTTCGGCCTGCTCATCACGTCGACGGCCTCCGGCCAGATCGTCAGCAGGACGGGCCGCTGGAAGGTCTTCCCGATCGCCGGCACAGCCGTCACCACCATCGGCCTGCTGCTCCTGCACCGGCTCACGGAGACCAGCACCACCTGGGAGATGAGCGTCTGCTTCTTCGTCTTCGGCGCCGGTCTCGGCCTGGTGATGCAGGTCCTCGTGCTGATCGTGCAGAACGCCGTGAGCTACGAGAACCTCGGCGTCGCCACCTCCGGGGCGACCTTCTTCCGGTCCATCGGCGCCTCGTTCGGCGTGGCGGTCTTCGGCACGATCTTCACCAACCGGCTCACCGTCAAGCTCGGCGAGGCCCTCGCCGGCCGGACCCTCCCGCCCGGCGTCGACGCCGGGGCCCTGGCGTCGGACCCCCGGGCCGTCGTCCGGCTCCCGGCGGACCTGCGCACCTCGGTCCTCGGCGCCTACTCCACCGCGATCACCGACGTGTTCCTGTACGCGTCCCCCGTCGTCCTCGTGGCCTTCTTCCTCGCCTGGTTCCTCAAGGAGGACCCGCTGCGCGGTTCGGTGACGGCGCCCGACCCGAGCGAGACCCTGGCGTCCAATCCGGTGCAGCGCTCCTCGTACGACGAGTGCGCCCGCGCCCTGTCCGTACTGGCCACCCGTGAGGGGCGCCGGGACATCTACGAGAAGATCACCGCCCGGGCCGGGTACGACCTGCTGCCCGCGTCCAGCTGGCTGCTGCTGCGCATCAAACGGCACGGCGCCGTGGAACCCGCGCGGCTGGCGGAGGTCGCCCCCGTGCCGCTGAGCGTGATCATGGAAGCGGCCCTCGAGGTGGAGGGGCGCGGTCTCGCCCGGCGCGAGGGAGTGCTGCTCGCGCTCACCGAACGGGGCGCGGAGGCCGTGGTGGAACTCGCGCACGCCCGTGAGGAGTCGCTGGCCGAGCTGCTGGGCGACTGGTGGGGCCCGGACCGGCCCACCGACCTGGTCCGCCTGGTGAGGGAGCTCACCACCGAGGTGAGCGGGTCCAGCAAAGAGCGGCCCCACATGCCCGAACCGCGGCGCGACCACTCGGCCTGATCCCCTGCCACCCTGCCCTGCCACCCCGATCCCCTGGTCCTTGCCCCCGCAGTCCCGGCAGCGCGGCGCCCCGGCACCCCGGCGGAGGCTTCGGCCGCGCCTGCGGCCCGGTGTGAGCACGGGGGAGGCCTGGCGGGCACGACCCCCGGCGCCCGACCCCGGCTCACAGGTCCTTGGCGAACCAGTGCTCCGCGTACGGCCCCCGGTTGAACGCCGGCACCTCCTCGTACCCGTGCTTGGCGTACAGCCCCCGCGCCTCCACCAGGTCGTCGCGGGTGTCGAGCCGCAGGCGCCGTACGCCGAAGGCCCGCGCGGCGCTCTCGGCCGCACCCAGCAGCAGCCCGCCGCCGCCCGTGGCCCGGAACGCGGGACGCACGAACACCCGGGTCAGTTCGGCGGTCGTCCCGTCGACCAGGAGGAGGCCCGCGCAGCTCGCCGGCTTGCCGTCGTAGCGGCCGACGAAGAACTCTCCGGTGGGCGGGGTGAGCTGCTCGACGCCGTCGCCGGCCAGCCCCTCGTCGATCTCCCGCGCGGTGGCGGGCCGTCCCCAGTAGCGGCTCGCCACCTCGTCGTAGTAGTCGCGTCGCAGCAGTGCCGCGTCCGGGGTGTCGAAGCGTTCGGGGGCGACGGTCCACATCATCCGGCCATTCTGGACCCGATCCGATCGCGTGCCGAACGCATGCACGCAGAGGTGCGCGGCGGCAGCCACCAGGGCCGCCCGCCGCAGCCGTGGGCGGCGTCCGGGAGCGCCCGACCCGCTGCGACCGGGCCCCGGCGCGCACCCGGCCGGACACCTGCGCGGGTCACCGGTCTCCGCCCGCCGCCAGGCCGGACGGAGCTGTCGCGCGGGCAGTCCGGCGCCGGAGCGGGGTGACAGCCAGGCGAAGAGGGGGTTGATTGTGTCTACCTCATAGGGCAATGCGAGGCTTCATCCGCACATACCCGGGTCGGAGGGACAGTGCACGGAACGGTGGGAGGGGCGGCGCGGCGTGGCAGATGCGGAGCGCAGTGTGCGGGGGAACGTGGCGACGGACCCGGGGACGAGGGCCGCGGCGGCCCGTGCCGCCCTGTGGGTGCTCGTGGCCGTGCTGGCGGTACGGCAGATGGCGGTGGTGCTGCGGCGGCCGCCCGGCGAACGCCTGACCGACCTGGAGACCTGGACCGGGGACGAGGGCTTCCTGCACGTCGCCGGGTCGCTGTACGACCCCGGCAGGTTCACCGGGTCACCGTTCGCGGGGCTGGTGCTGAAGCCGCTGACGGCCTCGGCCGAGCAGGCGCTGGGCGTCGTGTGGACCTTCGGGTCCCTGCTGCTCGTCGCTGCCCTCGGCTTCGTCGCCGTACGGGCGCTGCCGGAGCCGGTGAGCCGGCGGACGACGTTCCTCGCGGCCCCCGTGGCGATCTTCCTGCTGATGGTGTCGCTGCCCGTGCGCAACACCCTGCACCTGGGCCAGACGAGCATCCTGCCGGTCCTGCTGGTGCTCCTCGCCTGCTTCGTGGCACGCGATGAACGCCTCACGGGTGTGCTGACCGGGATCGCGGCCGCCCTGCAGCCGACGATCCTGCTCTTCGCCGTCCTGCTGTGGCTCATCGGGAGACGCCGGGCCGCGGCGGCCGGCGGAGCGGCCTTCGCCGTCTGCACGGCACTGGCCTGGGCGGCGATGCCGCGCGACTCCTGGGCGTACTGGGTCCACCACCTGGCGGGCGCCGGTCTCGGTGAACGCCCTGACGACCTGGCCAACCAGTCCCTGCACGGGGCGCTGCTCCGCCTCGGGCTCGAAGGCCCGGCCGAGACAGCGCTGTTCCTGGCCCTGGCCGTCACCGTCGCCGTCGTCGGGCTGCGGCGCGCCGTGCGCTACGCGCGGGACGGGCAGCTCCTCCTCGCGGTCGCCGTCACCGGCTGCGTCGCCGTCGCCGTCTCGCCCACCGCCTGGCAGCACCAGTTGCTCTGGGTGCTCCTGGCCGTCGTCGGCCGGGTCGGTACCCGGGCCCCGGACCGGCTGGTCTGGCCGGCCGTCGTGGTGCTCGTGCTCACCCTGCCTGGGAAGATGCTGCTGCCGAACATCGGCGTGCTCCTGCCCGTGCGCGACAACGCGCTGCTCGTCGCGGCCCTCGGCGCGGCCTGCGCGGTGCCGTTCCTGCCGCGTACCTCGCCGTACTGGCAGCGGCCGGTTCCGGCCGACCACGCCCGGCCGGTCGCCTCCCGCTTCGCCTGGGTGCCGCTGCTGCCGTTCTGGCGCCGGGTGCTCAGCCGCCCGAACCTGCTGCTGGAGATCCTGCTCATCAGGGTCGTCTTCTCCGCGTACTCGAAAGTCCGTCTCGCGGCGACCGCCGGCCGCCCCACCGCCGAGGAGCACGGACGGCAGATCCACGCGCTCGAGCAGTGGCTGCACATCGACATCGAGCACTGGGTCAACCACACGGTCGTCGGCATCTCCTGGCTGCGCGGCTTCTTCGACTACTACTACTCGACGTTCCACTTCCTCGTGCCGCTCGCCATTCTCGGCGTGCTGTACGTGCGGCGGCCGACGGACTACCGCTGGGCCCGCACCTCCATCGGCTTCGCCACGATCCTCGCCCTCGTGGGCTTCTGGCTCTACCCGCTGGCCCCGCCGCGGCTCATGCCCGGTCTCGGTTTCATCGACACCGTGTACGGGGTGCAGGACTTCGCGAAGCCGGACTACGGGACCCTGACGACGGTGACCAACCAGTACGCGGCGATGCCCTCGCTGCACTTCGGCTGGTCCCTGTGGTGCGGGGTGGTGATCGTGCTGCTCGCGCCGAAGACGTGGATGAAGGTGCTCGGCCTGCTGCACCCGCTGTTCACCGTCTCCGCCATCGTGGCGACGGGCAACCACTGGGTGCTGGACGCGGTCGGCGGGGCCGTGGTCGTCGGCCTGGGCTTCGCACTGACGTACGTCCTGGCCGGGCCTCGGAGGCTCCAGGTGGTGCTCGTGGCACAGCGGACGGCTCCCCGGGAGGAGCGGCTGGAGCGCGGCGAGCCACGGGGACCCGCCGGGGAGCCAGCCGCCGAACCGGTGGGCAAGGGCTGACATCCGCGCCACGCGCCGGGGCGCCGTGGCGGTTCGCCCCGCCGGGCGCCCCTCCCGCCGGATCGCCGCGCCCGCCACCCGGAGGGCTCAGCCCGGGGAGGGGCCCAGGGCCCAGGCGGCCACGGACAGCGTGACCAGGGACACGACCGTGGACGCCACCACGGCCTCGCGGGCAAGCGTGGTGTCCAGTCCGTACTCACGGGCGTAGAGGAACGCGTTCTGCGCGGTCGGCAGCGCCGAGCACAGGACCACCGCCAGGAGCTGGTGCCCGGGCAGGTCCATGAGGAGCGGGCCGCCGACGGCGTAGGCGAGGGCGGGGTGCACGAGGGTCTTCAGGGTGACCACCACACCCAGCTCCGCACGGCTGCCCGGAGCGGACACGGTCCCCGGCGGGTCCGGGCCCCGGTGCAGCGACAGGCCGAGTGCGATCAGTGCCGTCGGTACGGCGGCGGCGCCCAGCAGGTCGCAGGTACGGCCGAGGGCGGCGGGCAGCCGCAGCCCGGCCGCCGACACGGCCACGCCCAGCAGGGAGGCCAGGATCACGGGGTTGCGGACCGGCATGGTCAGCGCGCGGCGCAGACCCGTCCACCGGTGCGAGCGCCCCCGGTCTGTGCCGGTGTCCAGCAGGGTCAGGACCACCGGGGACATCACCAGCACCTGGAACAGGATGACCTGGGCGACGAACGACGCGTCGCCCAGGACCTGGACGGCGACGGGGATGCCGAGGTTGGCGGAGTTCACATAGCCCGAGGCCATCGATCCGATCGCCCCGTCGGCCGTCCTGCGGCCGAAGAAGCGCCGGACCACCAGCAGCCCCAGACCGGAGACGAGGACCGATCCGGCGCCGAACGCGAGCAGCGACGGATTGACGAAGGAACGCAGGTCCGCCCGCGAGACCATCATGAACAGGGCCGCGGGCATGGCCACGTGGAAGACCAGCCGGCCGAGCACCGCCTCCGCCTGCTCCCCCAGCAGCCGCCCGCGCCCGCTCGCGTAACCGACGGCGGTCAGCGTCCAGATGGGCGCGAAGGCGGAGAGCAGGGCGTGCATGCGCCCCATGATCCCCACGCCCCGGGGTCTCCGGCGGGCCGGGTACCCGGCCCGGGTGCCCCGTGACCGGTCGGGGTGTCAACGGGCCCGGGACGCCTCCGAGGTGGCCCCGGGCGCCTCCGAGGTGGCCGTGGGGGCCTCGAAGGTGGCCCGGGCGTCGAAAGCCGCGCGGCGGGTGGCCCGCCGCAGCGCCCTCAGCAGGGTGGGGGCGACGGCGAACGTCAGGGCCACGGTGAGGACGGCACGGCCCAGGTCCCAGCCGAGCGAGGTGGTCGCGCAGTACGCCAGGAAGCGGACGAGGTTCTCGTGCAGCGGGGCACCCGCCACGAAGGAGATCCCGGAGCCCTGCCCCGGCACGAGCGTCCAGCCGTAGAGGTTCATCACCGTGCCGTACGCGAACGCCGCCACGAAGCCGTACGCCCCGAGCATCAGCAGTTCGCCCCGGCCGCGCAGCCGCTCCGCGCCGGGGAGCAGCCCGGCGCCCATGGTGAACCAGCCCATGGACAGCATCTGGAACGGCATCCAGGGGCCCACGCCGCCCGTCAGGAGCGCCGACGCCGACATCGTCACCGCGCCGAGCACGAAGCCGAAACCGGGCCCCAGGACCCGGCCGCTGAGGACCATCAGGAAGAACATCGGCTCCAGACCGGCCGTTCCCGCGCCCAGCGGGCGCAGTGCGGCGCCGACCGCGGCGAGGACGCCCAGCATGGCCACGGCCTTCGCGTCCAGGCCCGAGTCCGCGATCGTCGCGACGACGACCCCGACGAGGAGAACGAGGAGCACGGCGAACAGCCACGGTGCGTCCTGGGCGTGATCGCGGCCGAAGTCGGCGTCGGCCAGGAGCGGCCAGCCGAAGGAGAGCACACCGACCACGCCGACCAGGACGAGCGCGGCGACGGCCCGGGGGCCGAGGCGCACGGGCCGGGCGCTCACGCGGGCACCTCCAGGGCGTCGCGTACCTGTCCCACGGTCAGCCACCCCTGCGGTGCGAGGATCTTCGCCGTCTGCGGGGCGAACGCGGGGGAGGAGACCACGACCTGGCGGGTCGGGCCGTCGGCGACGACCTCCCCGTCGGCGAGGATGACCACCCGGTGGGCCAGTTCCGCCGCCAGTTCCACGTCGTGCGTGGCCAGGACGATGGCACGGCCCTCGGCCGCCAGCCGGCGCAGTACGCCGACGAGCCTGGCCTTCGCCGCGTAGTCGAGGCCGCGCGTCGGCTCGTCCAGCAGGAGCAGCGGGGGCCGCGCGGTGAGCACCACGGCGAGGGCGAGCGCGAGCCGCTGGCCCTCGGAGAGGTCGCGGGGGTGGGTGCCGTCCGGCACGCCGGGGAGCAGTTCGCCGACCAGGGTCCGGCACCTGCCCGCCGGGGCGCCCGCGTCGGCGTCGGCCGCCGCGCACTCGGCGGCGACCGTCTCCGCGTACAGCAGGTCGCGGGGTTCCTGCGGTACGAGCCCGACCCGGCGCACCATGGCGCGCGGCGGCGTACGCGACGGCTGCAGGCCGCCGACCAGGACGGAGCCCGTGGCCGGCTCGATCATCCCGACGAGAGCCGTCAGCAGGGTGGACTTGCCCGCCCCGTTACGGCCCATCAGGGCCATGATCTCGCCCGGCGCGACGGACAGCGTCACCCCGCGCAGTGCCTCCACCCGCCCGCGCCGCACCCCGAGCCCCTCGGTCCGGGCCACGGCGCCGTCCGCAGGCAACGGCTCGGCCGCGGCCGGACGACGGCCGAGGAGCCGGCCGAGCAGTCCGGGGCGGGCGGGCGCGGGAGCGGGGAGCGGGACGGGGGCGCCCGCCGACGGCTCCCGGGCGGGCGGCTCGGTCCCGGCCAGGCGTGCGCGGAGGTCTCCCGCCCGGCGCCGGGCGTCCCGTACCGACAGCGGGAGGGGGTCCCAGCCCGCCAGGCGGCCCAGGGCCACCACCGGGGGGCGGACGGGCGAGAGCGCCATGACGTCCGCCGGCGCCCCCACCACCGGGGCGGCGCCCGGCGACGGGAGCAGGAGGACCTGGTCGGCGTACTGCACCACCCGCTCCAGCCGGTGCTCGGCCATGAGCACGGTGGTGCCCAGGTCGTGCACCAGCCGCTGGAGGACCGCCAGCACGTCCTCGGCCGCGGCCGGGTCCAGGGCGGACGTCGGCTCGTCGAGGACCAGGACCTTGGGGTGCGGGGTGAGGACCGAGCCGATCGCGACGCGTTGCTGCTGGCCACCGGAGAGCGTGGAGATGGGGCGGTCGCGCAGCCCGGCCAGGCCCAGCAGGTCCAGCGTCTCCTCGACGCGCCGCCGCATCACGTCGGGGGCGAGGCCCAGTGACTCCATGCCGTAGGCCAGTTCGTCCTCGACGGTGTCCGTGACGAAATGGGAGAGCGGGTCCTGGCCCACCGTGCCGACGAGATCGGCGAGTTCGCGCGGTCTGTGGAGGCGGGTGTCCCGGCCGTCGACCGTGACCCTGCCGGTCAGCAGGCCGCCGGTGAAGTGCGGCACGAGGCCGGAGACGGCGTTCAGCAGCGTCGACTTGCCGACTCCGGAGGGGCCGACGACGAGGACGAGTTCGCCCTCGGGAATCGTCAGGTCCACCCCGGACAGGGTGGGGCGGGCGGCACCCTCGTACCGCACGGAGACCTGTTCGAACCGGATCACGTGGTCTCCTCGGAAGCGGAAGCGGAAGCGGAAGCGGAAGCGGAAGCGGAAGCCGAAGTGGAAGGCAGGGGAGCAGGGGAGGCGGGTACCGGTGCCACCGCTGCGGGCAGCAGCCCGAGCAGCACCGCGGCGGCCGGCCAGAGCGGCAGCACGGGCGCGGTCAGCGGCACCACACCGGGGTGCAGGGCCCCCGGGTCGGCGCCGGCCGCCCGGATCATCACCGCCGCGACGGCCACCCCCGAGCCCGCGACCAGCCAGGCGCGCACCCCCCACCGGTCGGGACGGTAGCGGGTACGGACCGAGCGGCGGCCGCCGAGCCGGAGCCCGGCCAGGGCCGCGGCCAGGCCCGCCAGCAGTAGCGGCAGCCCGTACACCGCCCCACGCGCCGCCAGCAGACCGTACGTCCCCACACACACGCCCAGCAGGCCGCCGAGCGTCAGGACGGCCGTGGTGTGCCGGACGGCGGGCGGGACCGGGGCCGTGCGCCCGTACCCCCGGGCGTCCATCGAGGCCGCCACCGCGACCGACCGCTCCAGCGCGCCCTCGATCACCGGCAGGCCGATCCGGAGCACCGCACCGATACCGCCGGTCGGACGGCCGCGCAGCCGGCGGGCCGTCCGCAGCCGCAGTACGTCGGCGACCAGATGGGGGGCGAACGTCATCGCGACGACGACCGCGACCCCCGCCTCGTACAGGGCGCCGGGCAGCGACTTCAGCAGCCGGGCCGGGTCGGCCAGCGAGTTCGCCGCTCCGACGCAGATGAGCAGCGTGGCCAGTTTCGCCCCGTCGTACAGCGCGAAGACCACCTGCTCGGCGGTGACCCGGCCGCCGATCCGGATCCCCTGCGCCCAGCCGGGCAGCGGCAGTTCGGGGAGCGTGAGCAGGAGGTGCGTCCCCGGGAGCGGGGAGCCGAGGACGACGGAGAAGACCAGGCGCACACCGACGACGAACAGCCCCAGCTTGACGAACGCCCCGTACGAACGAGCCCACGGCGCGTCCGTGCGGCGCGCCGCCACCACATAGCCGGCCACGCCCACCAGCAGGCCGAGCAGCAGCGGGTTGGCCGTCCGGGAGGCGGCGGTGGCGAGGCCGAGTGCCCACAGCCACCAGGCCCCGGCGGGCAGTGCGTTGGTCCGGGTGGCCTCGGGCGCGCGCAGCGCACGGTGGAGCCGGGCCGCGCCGACGGAGCGGGTCATCGGCGGCGGCGGGCCCGCACCACTGCGGCGACGCCGAGGAGGAGCACCGCGCCGATCCCGGTCAGCACGCCGGCCGACGGGCCGACGCCCTCGTCACCGGACTGCTGCGGGGAGGCGGAACCCCGGTCGGACGCGGAATCCCCGGGAGCGGGGGTCCCGGGGGCGACGGCGGACCCGCCGGACCCGGTGTCGCCCGCCACCTGCTCGCCGCAGCCCGCTTCGGGATAGCCGGATATCGCGCAGAGCATCGCCGAGCTGTCGTACCGCAGCGGCTTCGCCACCGCGGCCAGCGCCTCGGCCGTACTCGCCTGCGGCGCCACCTGCGCGCAGGCCGTGCGCGGCGCGGGCGGGCGCTCGCCGTCAGGGGCGTCGGCAGCGGTGCCGGCGTCGATGACCAGTGCGATCCGCTTGAGGCCGTCCTTCGCCGGGGTGCCCGCGCAGATCTCCCCGAAGGCCGGGGCGTGCCGCGGGCGGGCGGCGTCCTCGGAGTCCTGGCTCACGGAGAAGCGGAAGCCCTGCACCGCCCCGTCGTCCGGCCGGACCAGGGACGGGCCCTGCGTGGCGTACGTCCAGCCCCGGCCGCCGTCGCCGTCCCAGAACGACCAGTAGCGGTACCCGGCCGCCTGCGCGTCCCCGGCCCCCAGCCCCGTCAGGAGGGCGGCGCCCAGGACGGTGCCCAGGACCGCCGCACCCGGTGGACGCCTCACAGCTGCTGGTTCTTCCGGCGCCCGCTGAGCAGGAAGCCGATGCCCGCGCCGAAGGCCAGACCGATGCCGACGAGCCACCACACGCCCAGCCCGCCGTCGTCGCTGGTGGTGTCCTTCGGCTTCTGCTCGGTCGCGGTCGGCGAGGGCACGGCGGTGGCGGCCGGCGCGGGGCCCGTCGCGTTCAGCTGCCGGACGAGGTCCACCCCGCCGAAGTCGCGGGCGTCGTTGCCCGTCGCGTGGGCGGCGAGCACCAGTTGGGCGGTGGCGGCCGGGCCGCCCGCCGCGGCCCAGGTCTTCGCGTTCTTCCGCAGATACGCGACGGCCCCGGCCGCCTTGTCCTTGTGGCCGGACGCCGCCAGCGCGACGACCGCGTCGGCGGTGTTGCCGAAGTCCGGCTGCGGCGCGGTGTCCTCGGCGCCCGGCATCGGCGGCAGGTCCAGGTGCCCCGTCGCGACGAGGGCGCCCGCGAGGTAGGAGGCGCCGTTCTGCGCGGACTGCTCGGCGGTGAGGTCGCCACCCTTCACACAGGTGGGGGCCTTCACCGCGTTGGAGTTCCCGGCGGCCATGCCCTTGCCCATCGCGCCGAGCACGGCGGCCGCCGTGGCGTCCGCGTTGGCGGTGAGCTTGCCGTCCTTGTCCGGCTGGTACGCGAACGCGCCGCCGTCCTTCCCCCCGCAGGGCAGGGCGAACGTCTGCAGCGCGGTGTACGGGGTCCTGCCGTCCTCGGTGGTGACCTCGGCGACCGGTACGCCGGCGCGGGCCAGCGCCCCGATCACGACGGCGGTGGAGTTGGCGTCGCTCGCACCGCCCGGGTTGTAGCTCCAGCCGCCGTCCTCGTTCTGCACGGACTTCAGCCAGCTGACCGCGTTGGCGACGGTCTCACCGCGCCCGCCCAGCTCGACCAGCGCCTGCACGGCGGCGGCGGTGGCGTTCGTGTCGGCGACCGTCTTCGCGTCGCAGGGGACGGACGCGTCGCGGTACGAGGGGAAGGCCCCGCTGTCGCACTGCTGGCCCACGAGCCAGTCCACCGACGTCGCTGCGGGGGTGACGAGTTCGATCTTCTGCGCGAGGAAGGCGAGCGACTGGCGCCACACGCCGTCGTACGTCGGGTCCGCGGTGCCGTACAGGCCGGGCGGGAGGGCCGCCGGGGAGGACGGGGGCGGGCTCGGCGCGGCGACGGCCGCGGGGGCGGCGGCCGCGGCTGAGAGCACGGCGGTGATCGCGAGCGCTGCCGCGCGGCGGCGTACGGTCATGGCGGGCTGGGCCTCTCCTGCGAGGACCGGGCACGGGCACACGGATGCACCGGGCTCCGGCCCCGTATACCTCGACGGTGCCGGCCGCCGGGGCTCCGGCGGCACGAGCCGGTCACGCTCACGTACGGGGCATTCCGGCTCGTCACTTTCGCGGTGACTCACGGCTGCGGGCCAGCGCCGGATTCGCACCGGCTTCCCCCCGTACGGGCATGATGACGACCCGCCCACTGTACCGGGGTGGTCAGGGCCCTCCCGTGGCGGACGGGACGTCGGACCGACGGGAGGGCTTCCCAGCAGGTCAGAGCCCGTGCGAGACTCCGGCGGGGAGCACACGGGCATCCGTCCGTGGAGAGGGACGAGCCGGGCGGAAAGCAACCTGTGCGCAGAAGTGGGACGGCGGCCGCGACCGCCGTGGCGAGTGTGTTCGTGACGGTGACCACGGTGGCGGGGTGCGACCTCGCCGGCGGGAGCGGGGCCGCGCGGGGGCCCTCGCCGTCGCCCTCGGCGCCGTACACCAGGGAGACGGCGGCCGCGGAGATAGCCTCGCTCACCGCGGCCTCGGGACTTCCCGCCGGTGACACGTCCACAGCGGGCGCGCCGAGGGGTTCGTGGCGTGCGTGCGTCGCCCCGTGGACGGCGCAGGCTCCGGCCGCGGACGCGACCGAGGCGTTCGAGGCGACGGTGAAGAGGCTGCGGCAGCACGACTGGGAGATCGTCTCCAGTCACGCGGAGCGGGACGTCACCTTCCGCACCCTCGTCAAGCGGAACTGGAAGGTGTACGCCCGGCACTACGCACCGCCGGGCCCGGGCGGGGAGCAGACCGTGGCCTTCACCGCCGTGGAGGACGGCTGCGCGCTGCCCGGGCCCCTGCGGAGCGCCTACACGGAGCCTGCCTGACAGCCCGAGTCGGCGATCACGAAGTATCCCGCCGGTGACTCCCGGAGTGTGTGGGTGACGAACACGTTGTACAGGCCCATGTTCTGCCCGGACCCGTTCGCGTAGACGTAACCGCCCGAGGTACGGGCCCGCCCCGCCGTCACGTGCGCGTAGTTCGTCGCGGTGAAGCACGCGGCGGGGGCCGTCCCGCCCGACGTCGTCGCGGTCACGGCGGGGGAGAGGGACCCGGTCGTGCCGGAGGAGTCCACCGCCGCGACGGTGTAGCGGTGGGAGGTCCCCGCACCGAGCCCGGTGTCGGTGAACGCCGTGGAGGCCGTGGACGTCACCTTCGTACCGTCGCGGTAGACGCTGTACGAGGCCGCCTGCCCGACCGCGTTCCACGCCAGCGAGACGCTGCTCGACGTGACTCCGGTGACCGCCAGACCGGAGGGGGCGGGCAGCCCGCCGCCCGGGGCGCCCCGGTCCAGGCCCCAGAACACGCCCGTGTGGTAGGTCGAGCAGATGGTGTCCAGGAAGTACGCGGCCGTCGAACCGCACTGTCCCGTACCCGATCCCGGGTCGACCGGCAGGCCGTGGCCCATGCCGGAGACCATGTACGTCTCCACCGCGGACCGGCCGGAGGCGTCGTCGTAGACGCTCCGCGTGGTGTTGCCGGGCAGGCTGCTGGTGCTGGACGGGGTCTGCCCGATGCCCCAGACATCGGTCCACTGGTCGCGCAGGGCCGCGGCGTTGGCCGGGTGGACGGTGTAGTCGGAGGTGCCCTGCCAGATCGCGACCCGGGGCCAGGGGCCGGTCCACCCCGGATAGGAGCTCCGCACCTTGTCGCCCCACTGGGACGGCGACAGCTTCTGCGGACCGGTCTGGCAGCCCGAGGCGGCGGCCTGGCTGGTGGCGCACTGGGCCGGCAGCCCGGAGGCCACCGACCCGCCCGCGAACACGTCCGGATAGGCGGCGAGGAGGTCGGCGGTCATCCCGCCGCCCGCCGACAGCCCGGTGACGAACACGCGGCGGCCGTCGGAGCCGTACGTCCGCTTCGCGTACTCGACCATCTGCACGACGGACGCCGCCTCGCCCCTGCCGCGGGTGTCCTCGGCCGGGTCGAACCAGCTGAAGCACGACAGGGAGTTGTTCGCCGACGTCGTCTGCGGGAAGACGACGTCGAAGCCCCACAGGTCGGCGTACGTGGCCCAGCCGGAGTTCGTGTAGTACGCGTCGGCCGTCTGGGTGCAGCCGTGCAGCGCCACGACGAGGGGCGCGCCCGCCGGCAGGCCGTCGGGGGTGTACGCGAACATCTGCAGATTGCCCGGGTTCGTGCCGAAGCCCGTCACCTGCTGCAGACCGGTGGCGGCCGGGGCCGCCTGGGCGGCGGTGGCGGTGACGGGATTCGCGGCGAGCAGGGCGAGCAGGCCGCAGACGGCTGCGGAGGCGACGCGCCGGAACAGGCGTCGCAGGATCGGTGGGCGCACGGTGGGGCCTCCCTCGTCGGACGTGCGTAACTGCTGCCGGAACCTATGAGTCCGGGCAGGAGCCGCCCATGTGCCAGGGGGACATCCAGCGCGAGCCGCTGTGTGCGGCGCTCCTCTTGCGCCCTCCCCGGGGCCCCGGCCGCGCGCGGGGCCCGCCGGGCGCCACCATGTACGCCGCCACCATCCCGAGGCCACCGGGTGTGTGCACCGGCCCCGTGTGATGCGGGCGGTGACGTCCTTACGGTGACGCCCATGCAGACTTCCGGGACCCCCCAGCACGAACCACTCGCCCCCTCCGCCCTCGCCGGACGCACCGCCCTGGTCACCGGGGCGGCGAGCGGCATCGGCCTGGCCTGCGCCGAGGCGCTGGCCGCCGCCGGCGCCCATGTGCACGTGGTGGACAAGGCGGGTGACGCCGCCAGGAGCCTGGCCGAACGGATCGGCGGAACCGCGTGGGTGGCCGACCTCTCCGTAGCCGAAGCGGTCGACGCGCTGCCCTGCGACGCGGACATCGTGGTCAACAACGCCGGGCTGCAGCACGTGGCTCCCGTGCACGAATTCCCCCCGGACCGCTTCGCGCTGATCCACCGCGTCATGGTGGAAGCACCGTTCCGCGTCTTGCGCCGCACCCTGCCGGGCATGTACGAACGCGGCTGGGGCCGCGTCGTCAACATCTCGTCCGTGCACGGGCTGCGCGCGAGCCCCTACAAGTCGGCCTACGTCTCGGCCAAGCACGCACTGGAGGGGCTCAGCAAAGTGGTCGCACTCGAAGCGGCACCGCACGGGGTGACGAGCAACTGCGTCAGCCCCGGCTACGTCCGCACCCCCCTGGTCGAGAACCAGATCGCCGACCAGGCCCGCAGCCACGGCATCTCCGAGCAGGAGGTGGTGGGCCGGGTGCTGCTGGAACGCAGCGCCGTCAAGTCGCTGATCGAGCCCGGCGACGTCGCCGGGGCCGTCCTGTGGCTGTGCGGCCCGGGCGCGGCCCACATCACCGGAAGTTCCGTCGTGATGGACGGCGGCTGGACCGCCCACTGACCTCCCCGCCCGCCCCCGGAAGAAATCGCTGGCCGCCCATGCCCCCACCGCCCCCGTCCGCCGCGCCCCTGCTGGCCCGCCTCCTCGACCTGCTCGCCGACGACGCCCCCGCCGAGGACCTGGGGGCCGTCACCTCGGAGGCCAGGGCCGCCGGCGTGCCCGCTGCCGAACTGGCCGAGGTGGAGAGGGCGGCCGCCACCGCCCTGCGGATCAGGGGCGCCCTGCGCCAGCACCGGCGCAGGGAACTCCAGCTCACCGCCCTCTTCGACACGGCCGGCGACCTGGCGGCCTCCCGGGACCTGGACGACGTGCTGAAGGCGATCGTGCGGCGGGCCAGGATGCTGCTGGGCACGGACACCGCCTACCTCACCCTCCCCGACGAGGAGGCCGGGGACACCTACATGCGGGTGACCGACGGCTCGGTGTCCGTCCTGTTCCAGCGGCTGCGGCTCGAACTGGGCGAGGGGCTCGGCGGACTGGTGGCGCAGACCGCCAGCCCGTACGCGACCCCCGACTACCGCACCGACGAACGCTTCCACCACACCCGCAACATCAACGCCGGGGTGCTCGACGAGGGTCTCGTCGCCATCCTGGGCGTCCCGCTGCTCCTCGGCTCCAGCCGGGGCGGCACCGGGAAGGTCATCGGCGTCCTCTTCGCCGCCGACCGCGCCGCACGCGTCTTCAGCCCCGACGAGGTGGCCCTGCTCTGCTCGCTCGCCGCGCACGCCGCGATCGCGATCGACACCGCCCGGGCCCTGGACGACACCCGGAGCGCCCTCGCGGAACTCGCCGGGGCCAACGCGGAACTCGCCGAGGCCAACGCCGCCGTACGCGCCCACTCCGCCGCGATGCAGCGCGCCGAGGAGGCCCACGACCGGCTCACCGACCTGGTGCTGCGCGGCGGCGACGTGAAGGACGTCGCCGTGTCCGTCGCAGGGCTGCTCGACAGCCCCCTGACCATCCACGACCCGGGCGGCCGCCCGCTGGCCGCCGTACGGCCCGACGGCTCCGGGTTCGCCGCCGACAGCATGGACGCCGGCTGGCTGGCCGGGACCGCCGAGGAGTCCCGGCACGGGGCCCGCGCCGTCCACCGTGACGGCCGCTGGATCTGCGCGGTGCTCGCCGGCCAGGAACTCCTCGCCAGCCTGGTCCTGCACAGGCCGGACCGGCTGGACGACTCCGACCGGCGGCTCTTCGAGCGCGCCGCCGTGGTGACCGGTCTGCTCCTGCTGCTGCGCCGCACGGTCGCCGAGACGGAGAACCGGATCCGCGGCGAGCTCATCGGCGACCTGCTCGGCGACCCGGAACGCGATCCGGCCGGGCTGGCCGAGCGGGGCCGCCGGCTGGGCATCGACCTGGACCGGCCGCACCTGCTGCTGGTGGCGGAGGCGGCGGCCCGGGAGAAGCTCGGCGGCGCCGCCCTGCGCTACCTGTTCGGCGGGGACATCCGCGGGGTGAGCGCCGAACACGCGGGCACCGTCGTGCTGCTGATCGACTGCGACGGCCGCTCCCCGGTGCCCGCCACCGCGGCGGGGGACGCGGCGCGCGCGGCGGCCGTCCAGCTGGGCCACCTCGTCCAGGCTCCCGTCACCGTCGCCGGTACGGGGCCGGCGGGCGGGGTGCGCGAGCTCGCCACGGCCTACGCGGAGGCCGCCCGCTGCCTGCGCGCCATGCGCGTGCTGGGACGGGAGGGCCAGGGGGCCTGTGTACGGGAACTCGGCTTCCTGGGGGTCGTGCTGGGCAACGCCAAGGACGTGGACGGCTTCGTGGACGCCGTGCTGGGGCCGCTGCTGCGTTACGACGAACGGCGTGGCACGCACCTCGTACGGACGCTGCGGGCGTACTTCGGGGCGGGGGGCAGCCTGATACGGGCCAAGGACGAACTGCACGTGCACGTGAACACGGTGGTGCAGCGCCTGGACCGGATCCAGGTGCTGCTGGGCCGCGACTGGAACGAACCCGACCGCGCCCTGGAGCTGCAACTGGCGCTCCGCCTGCACCTGTTGTCCGCGGGCCCGGAGGGCGGCCGGGAGGAAGGCCGGGAGGGCGGCCGGGTGAGCTGAGCCCGGCCGCCCGCTCCCGTCAGTGAGCCGTCGCCCGCAGCACCGCGCGGGCGACCTCGCCGGCCCCCTTGTCGCCCGTCAGCACCGTGTAGTGGTTGACGTCCTCCACGCACACCGCCCGGACCGCGGTGCCGGGCAGGCCGGCCGCTGCCAGCCGGGACTCGTCGTACAGGCCCTGCTCCTCGTTCATCAGGCCCCGCCGGGCCCACAGCAGCTCCGTCCCCTCGGGGAGTCCGCGCACCGCCGAGAGCACCTCCGTGCCGAACAGGCCGACTCCGTCCGTCCGGACCGCCTCCAGCCGGCAGCCGGAACGCAGCGCGGGCTCCTCACCCGTCAGGTCACGCTGGATGTAGGCGTCCACCTCGGCCGACCAGGCGTCACCCCCGAACGCCGGGTGGGCCCGCCAGAACGAGCGGTATGCGTTCCGGTCGGCGAACGTCATCGACAGCCGGTCCATCGCCGGGCCGATCACGGCCGTCAGCAGTTCGTCCGCCGACAGGTGCGTGGGCGCCGGGAAGCCGAACCCGCCGTCCACCAGCACCGGCGGCGCGAAGCGTCCCGGATGCCGTACGGCGGCGAGCGCCGCCACGAAGGCCCCCATCGAGTGGCCCGCCAGCACCACCCGTTTCCGGCCGAGCGCCCCTGCGAGCGCGGCCGCGTCGTCCGCGTGGGCGGCGATGCCGTACGGGCCGGGCAGCGCCGCGCTGGCGGCCCGTCCGCGCAGGTCCGGGGCGACCAGGGTGACCCGGCCGTCCAGCATGCGGGCCACCGGGCCCCAGGAGAGCGCGTTGGCGGTGATGCCGTGCAGGGCCACGGCCACGGGGGCGTCCGGATCGGCGGCGGGCCAGCGCAGCGCGGCCAGTTCGCCACCGGCGACGGGGACGCGTATCTCCTCGTACGGGGTCATCGGTTCTCCTCACGGGGCCGGCGCAGGCGGGACGGCAGGCGGGCCAGGCCGCCGGGCAGCAGGTGTACCACGGCGACGAACAGCACACCGAGCAGGAACAGCGGCTGGGAGAGCGGCACCCGCAGGACGGCCGGCAGGCCGGCGACCGCACCCGACCCGGCGAGGTCGCCGAGCCGGTGGTCGGCCCAGGTGTACAGGATGCCGCCCACCAGGGGGCCCCAGCGGGTGCCGGAGCCGCCCAGCACCACCATGACCAGCAGGGACAGGGTGAAGTCCGAGGTCGTCGTCTGGGGGGTGGAGCCGCCGGTGAGGAGCAGGTGGACCAGCCCGCCCACCGCCGCCAGCGCGCCGGCCAGGACGAAGGCCGTCAGTTTGAAGCCGTACGGTTTCAGGCCGAGCACCTCGACCCGGCGTTCGTTCTCCTTGATGCCCTCCCAGACCCGGCCGGTGGGGGAGCGGACCGCCCACCGGACGACGCCGAGGGTGAGGACGAGGTAGGCCAGGGCGATCCAGTACAGGTTCGCGGTGTGGTCGATGCCGACCAGCCAGGACGGCAGCGCCTCCGCGGGCGCCGCCCTGCCCTCCTCGCCGCCGGTCCACCCGCCCGGGTTGCGGGAGACCAGGATGGAGCCGGCCTGGGCGAAGGCGAGCGTCACCATGGAGAAGCCGATGCCGGTGACCCGCAGGCTCACCGACCCCAGCACCAGGGCCAGTACGGTCCCGGAGCACAGCCCGAGGACGGCGGCGACGGCGAACGGCAGGCCCGCCTCCAGGAGGAACATGTTCGTCGCGTAGCTGCCCGCCGCGAAGTACAGGGCGTGCCCGAAGGAGAGCAGCCCCGTCCGGCCCAGCAGCAGGTCGTACCCGGTGGCCAGGGCTCCGAACAGCAGGCAGGTGGCGAGGAGTTGCAGACTCCCCGGACTGCCGACCGGTCCGTCCAGGAGACCGGGCAGGGGAAGGGCGCTGTACGGCGCGACGGCCAGCAGCAGGAGGGCGGGGGCGGGCCACCAGCGCAGCAGCCGCGCCCCGGTGCCCGGCGTGGGGGCCGCCGTGGCGGCGGGTGTGCCGTCCGTGCGGCCGGGTGTCCGAGTGGCGGTGCTCACGCGAGCCTCCCTGTCAGTCCGCGCGGCCGGACGAGCAGCAGCACGGCGAGCAGGACGACGACGGCCAGGTCGCCGAGGCCCGCTGCGGTGTAGTAGTTGGCGAACTGCTGGACCAGGCCGATGACGACGGCCGCGACCGCGGCGCCGGTCACCGAGCCCATGCCGCCGGTGACCACGACGACGAACGCGAAGATCAGCAGCGAGGTGCCCTGCCGGGGGTCGACCGAGCCGAAGTAGAGCCCGCCGAGTGCCCCGCCCAGGGCGGCGGCGCAGCCGCCGATCGCGAAGACGAGCGTGAACGCCCTGCGGACGTCGATGCCGAGCGCCGTCACCATCGCCCGGTCCTCCACGCCGGCCCGGACGACCAGCCCGTGCCGGGTCCGGCCGAGGAAGAGGCGCAACGCCAGGAGGACGACGGCCGCCGCGGCGATCAGGACGAGCCGGTTGACGGGCACGTCGGCGCCGAGCAGCCCGAAGGTGCCGGAGAGGGCCTCGGGCCCGGGGAACGTCCGGGCGTCCGAGCCCCAGACGCCCGACAGCAGGGCGGGCACCGCGAGCCCCACACCCACGGTGGCGAGCACCTGCTCGCGGGGCCGTGTGTAGAGGGGGCGTACGACGGCCAGTTCCAGCACCACGGCGGCCAGCGTGCCCACCGCCGTTCCGAACAGGACCGCGAGGGCGAAGCCCCAGCCGCCGGGTCCGGCGCCGGGCAGATTCCCGGACGCCGCCCACCAGGTGCCGTACGCGCCGACGGAGAGCAGTGCCCCGTGCGCGAAGTTGAGCACGTCCATCAGCCCGAAGATCAGGGACAGTCCGGACGCGATGAGGAAGTAGAGCGCCCCCAGACCGAGACCGGTCATGGTGAGCAGCACGATGGTGGACATCAGGAATCCGCCTCCGCGGTGTGTGGGGCGAGGTGACCCTGGCCCACGCCGAGCAGCCCGCGGGTCGCCTCCGCGTCGTCCAGCAGCGCGCCCGCCGGGCCCTGGTGGGCGGTGCGGCCGTCGGCGAGCACCACGCAGTGCGCGGCGAGCCGGCGTACGACGGCGAGGTTCTGCTCGACGAGGAGCACGGGGACGGCCTCGGCGGCGCGTTCGAGGACCTGGGCGACCTCGGTGACGACCCTGGGGGCCAGGCCCTTGGTGGGCTCGTCGGCGATGATCAGCCGGTTGCTGTTCAGCAGGGTGCGGCCGATGGCCACCATCTGCTGCTGACCGCCGGAAAGTGTTCCCGCCAACTGCCGTGCGCGCTGGTTCAGTTCGGGGAAGAGCTCATGGACCAGGGCGTAGTCGGGCGGGCCCGCGCCGGGGCGTTCGGCCAGCCGCAGGTTCTCCGCCACCGTCAGGCCCGCGAAGATCCCGCGGTCCTCGGGGGCGTAGCCGATGCCGCGCCGGACCAGGGCGTGGGTGGGCAGCGTCACCGTCTCCGCGCCGTCGAGCCGTACGCTGCCGGCGCGCGGGACGAGCCCGAGGACGCCGCGTACGGTCGTGGTCTTGCCGGCCCCGTTGCGGCCGAGCAGCGCCGTCACACCGTGCGGGGCGACGTCCAGGTCCACACCGTGCAGGATGTGCCGGCCGCCGATGAGGACGCGCAGGTCCCGTACGGCGAGCAGGGGGTGCGGCGGGGTCACAGTCCCTCCCCGAGGTAGGCCTGCTGGACGACGGGGTCGGCGGTCACCGCTTCGGGGGTGTCCAGGGCGAGCAGCCGGCCGTGGTGCATCACGGCGAGCCGGTCGGCGAGGCCCAGCAGGACGTCCATGTGGTGCTCGACCATGAGGACCGTGCGGCCCTCGTCGCGGTGCAGGGTGCGGATCAGTTCGGTGACCGCGGGGACCTCCTCGGCGCTCACCCCGGCCATCGGCTCGTCCAGCAGCATCACCCGGGGCTCCGTGACCAGGAGCACCGCGAGTTCCAGCTTGCGTTTCTCGCCGTGGGAGAGCTCCGCGGCCCGGGCCCCGGCCCGGTGGCCGAGCCCGGTGCGCTCCAGCACCCCGTTCACCTCGGCGGTGTACGGGGCGGCGCGCCGCCACAGGCGGTACGAGCCGCCGCCGCCCGCCTGCGCGGCCAGCCGGACGTGTTCGGCCACGGTCATGTCCGGCCAGAGGCTGGACGTCTGGAACGTCCGGCCGATCCCGAGCCGGGCGCGGGTGTGCACGGGCAGGGCCGTCAGGTCCGTGCCGTCCAGGGCGAGGGTGCCCTCGGTGGCCGGGACGATCCCGCTGATCAGGTTGAACAGGGACGTCTTACCCGCCCCGTTGGGCCCGATGAAGGCAAGGAACTCGCCCTCGCGCACGCTCAGGGTGACGTCCCGCAGGATGGTCGCCCCGCCGACGCGCCAGCCGAGCCCGTCGAGCCGCAGCACGGGTGCGCCCGTCCGCGCCCCCTCGCCCCGCGTGGTGGTGGTGCCGGATGTGCTCACCGGTCAGCCCGCCGAGGGCTTCGCGGGCGGCGCCACCTTGTCCATGGGCAGGCTGTCCACCAGCTCGGGCCGGGCGGTGGCTCCCCTGCCGTTCAGCCGGGCCACGAACATCGGCTGGAGGAGGGCGTGATCCTCGGCCCGGACCTGCGTCCGGCCCTTCACCCCCTCGAACGTCCAGCCCTCCAGGGCCTTCACCATGGCGGCGGTGTCGGTCGCGCTGCCCTCCTCGACGGCGTGCACGATCATCTGCGCCGCCGTGAAGCCGTCCACGGTGAACAGGTCGGGAGTGCCGCCGGCCTCGCGGACGCCGTCGAGCATGGCCTTCTCCACCGCGTTGCCGCCGCCCGCCCCGGGGAAGTAGTGGGCGAGGAAGGAGACCTTCGCGCCGGCGGCCCCGAAGACCGGGTACGAAGCCGTCCCGGCCAGCCCGGTGACGACCTTGGCCGCCGTCAGCACGCCCTGCTGGTCCAGCGCGGTCCACAGCGCGGGTGCGGTCGCGCCGGCCCAGGCGACGAAGACCAGGTCGGGCGCGCCCGCCTTGACCTGCCGGGCGAAGGGGGTCAGGTCCGTGGCGCTGGGCGGGGCCAGCACGGACCCGACGGTCGCGCCCCCGGCCCCCAGGACCGCCTTGACCGCGGCCACGTTGGCCTGGCCAAAGGTGGAGTCCTGCGCGAGGACGGTGACCTTCTTCCCGGCGGCGTCGCCGAGCATGGCACCCGCGGTGAGGATGTCCTGGTAGGACTGCCGGCCCGAGCGGAAGGTGTACGGGTTGATCCCGGTCACCGCGTCCGTGGCGGCCGGGCCGTCGACGTACAGCACCTTGTTCTGGGCGGCGAGCGGCGCCATCTGGAGGGCGACGCCGGAGTCGGTGGTGCCCGCGAGCACCTTGTAGCCCTTGCCGATCAGGTTCTTCGCGGCGGCGACCGCCTTGCCGGGGTCGCCCGCGTCGTCCTGCTCGGTGACCTCGATCGGGTGGCCGCCCGCCGTGCCGGTGCCCTTCGTCGCGTGGGCGAGGCCCGCCATGAACCCGTCGCGGTACTGCTTCCCGTAGGCGGCGAGCAGGCCCGTACGGGAGTAGACCAGGCCCACCTTGACGGCCTCGTCCTTACCGGCCGCGGAGTCGCCGCCGGCCTGCCCGGCGGCGGTGCATCCCGCCAGGAGCAGGCCGGCGGCGGCGAGCACGGCCGTGGTCAGGAATCTGTGCTGGACGGTGCCTACGGCTCTGCGACGCATGGTGACGGGCTCCTCGGCGTGGTTCGGTGATGTCGGCCGAACCGTACGAACACCGCGTCACCCTCGACATGGTGCAGGGCAACCCACCTGCGCGGGTGCTGGTGTGGGCACCGCACATGGGCACGCCCCGGAGCCTGCCGGGTGACCTCCGGCCGAGCGGCCACGCCCTGGCCCGCACCCTTCCGGCGCCTCGGGACCGCATGCACCGGACCGCGTCCGCTCACCGGTCGCAGGTCACCCGGGGATCGCAGGTCACCCGGCGGTCTCTCAGGGGGCGTCGGCGGCCCGGAGGCCGATCAGTCCGCACACCGTCTCGATGTCCCGCCTCACCTGCGCGATCGACTCCCGGCCCGACAGCCAGGTGATCAGCGCCGAGTGCCAGGTGTGCTCGATGACGCGGACCACGGACAACTGCTCCTGCGTGGGCTCCTCCAGCCCCATGGCGTCGAGCACGATCTCCGTCGTCAGCCGGGATACGGCGTCCACCTCGGCGCTCGCGCCGCGGTCGGCGAACGTCAGCGCGCGTACCATGGCGTCCGCCAGGTGCGGTTCGCGCTGGAGCGCCCGGAAGACCCGCAGGAGGGTCTCGGCGACCCGCCCCGCGGCGTCGTCGCCGGTGGGCGGGTGCTTGCGGAGCGCCCGGCGCAGGTCCTGGAGCTGGTCCTCCATGAGGGCGACCAGCAGGTGGATCTTGGAGGGGAAGTAGCGGTACAGCGTGCCGAGTGCGACCTCGGCGGCCTCCGCCACCTCGCGCATCTGCACGGCCTCGAAACCCCCGCGGCAGGCGAGTTGGGCACCGGCCCGCAGAATGCGGCGGCGGCGGATCGCCTGACGTTCCGTCAGGGGAGGCGCGGCCCCTCTGGCTTCGGCTGTCATCCGTCCCATCCAAGGCTTCCGGGCCCGCGGCGGCGGGGAGACCGTGACGTCCGCGCCGGGGAACCGTGCGGATCCATGCCGGAGGCATCCGCACGCCCGGCCCCGCGCCGACGGAACGGGAACGGGTTCCCTGTCCGGTGGGCGGACGGCCCCCGGGCGTGCGGAGCGCAGCAGGGCGGCCCCCGTGGCGCGAATCACCTGATCCGGCCGTCACACCGACGCTACCTGCCGGTAGATTCGTTGGTGGTTGAACGCACCAGTCTGAAACTTGTTCTAGATTAGCGCGACCGGTTACGCTCCGGCGAAAACGCAGTGAGAAGGGGGCCGAGTGTGACCGCTGAGGCCATTGAGACGGGCCCCTTCGCGGGCGGCGGCGCACCGGAGACCCTCGGGGAACGGCCGTTGCGCATCGCGCTGCTGACCTACAAGGGCAACCCCTTCTGCGGCGGCCAGGGCGTCTACATACGCCACCTCGGCCGCGAACTGGCCCGGCTGGGCCACCGCGTCGAGGTGATCGGCGCCCAGCCCTACCCCGTACTCGACGAGGGCGTCCCGCTCACCGAGCTGCCTAGCCTCGACCTGTACCGCCAGCCCGACCCGTTCCGGACCCCCGGGCGCGGCGAGTACCGCGACTGGATCGACCTCGCCGAGGTCGCCACCATGCGCACGGGCGGCTTCCCCGAGCCCCTGACCTTCAGTCTTCGGGCCCGCCGCCATCTCCTGGCCCGGCGCGGCGACTTCGACGTCGTCCACGACAACCAGACGCTCGGCTACGGACTGCTCGGCGACCTGGGCGCCCCCCTCGTCACCACGATCCACCACCCCATCACCGTCGACCGGCAACTGGACCTCGCCGCCGCCGGGACAAGGGCCCGGCGGCTGTCCGTACGCCGCTGGTACGCCTTCACCCGCATGCAGAAGCGCGTCGCGCGCCGGCTGCCGTCCGTCCTCACCGTCTCCGGCTCCTCCCGGCAGGAGATCGTCGAGCACCTCGGGGTACGCCCCGACCGCGTCCGGGTCGTCCACATCGGGGCCGACACCGACCTCTGGTCGCCCGACCCCTCGGTCGCCCAGGTGCCCGGCCGGATCGTCACCACCTCCAGCGCCGACGTCCCGCTCAAGGGCCTCGTCCACCTGGTGGAGGCGCTGGCCGAGCTCCGTCGGGAGAACCCGCGGGCGCACCTCGTGGTCGTCGGCAAGCGGGCCGAGGACGGGCCCGTCGCCCGGGCCGTCGCACGCCACGGCCTCCAGGACGCCGTCGAGTTCGTCAAGGGCATCAGCGACGCCGAACTCGTCGACCTGGTCCGCAGCGCCCAGATCTCCTGCGTCCCCTCGCTGTACGAGGGCTTCTCGCTGCCCGCGGCCGAGGCCATGGCCACCGGAACCCCGCTCGTGGCCACCACGGGCGGCGCCATCCCCGAGGTCGCCGGGCCCGACGGCGAGACGTGCCTCGCCGTGCCGCCAGGCGACGCCGGCGCCCTGGCCGCCGCGCTGGGCCGGCTCCTCGGCGACCGTGAACTGCGCGCCCGGCTCGGCGCGGCCGGCCGCGCCAGGGTGCTGGCCCACTTCACCTGGGCCAGGGCCGCCGTCGGCACCGCCGAGCTGTACCGTCAGGCGATCGCAGCCCGGGGAGTGCGCAGATGACCGCGCCCGTGGCGTGTGCGACCCCCACCCCCGACCGCGAAGGCAGGCCCCCGTGCTGACCGTCGACTTCACCCGCTTCCCGCTCGCCGCAGGCGACCGGGTGCTCGACCTGGGCTGCGGCGCCGGCCGTCACGCCTTCGAGTGCTACCGGCGCGGCGCCCAGGTGGTGGCCCTGGACCGGAACGGCGAGGAGATCCGCGAGGTCGCGAAGTGGTTCGCGGCCATGAAGGAAGCGGGGGAGGCCCCCGAGGGCGCCACCGCCACCGCGATGGAGGGCGACGCCCTCAACCTGCCGTTCCCCGACGACTCCTTCGACGTCGTGATCATCTCCGAGGTGATGGAGCACATCCCCGACGACAAGGGCGTACTGGCCGAGATGGTCCGCGTCCTGCGGCCCGGCGGCCGGATCGCGATCACCGTGCCCCGCTACGGCCCCGAGAAGGTCTGCTGGACGCTCTCCGACGCCTACCACGAGGTCGAGGGCGGCCACATCCGGATCTACCGGGCCGACGAACTGCTCGGCAAGATCCGCGAAGCCGGCCTCAAGCCCTACGGCACCCACCACGCGCACGCCCTGCACAGCCCCTACTGGTGGCTCAAGTGCGCCTTCGGGGTCGGCCGCGACGGCGAGGACGCCGCCCTGCCGGTGCGGGCGTACCACAAGCTGCTGGTCTGGGACATCATGAAGAAGCCCCTGGCCACCCGGGCCGCCGAACAGCTGCTCAACCCCGTCCTCGGCAAGAGCTTCGTGGCGTACGCGACCAAGCCGCACCTCCCGAAGGCCGATGCGTGAGCACGCCCGAGAGGACCGAACACCTCGTCCTGCCCGGAGTCCTCACCGCCGAGCAGGCCGCCGAGACCGTGGCCGCCCTGCTCGCCGAGCAGCGCGAGGACGGGGCGCTGCCCTGGTTCCGCGGACACCACCTCGACCCGTGGGACCACACGGAGACCGCCATGGCCCTGGACGCGGCCGGTGAGCACACCGCCGCCGCCCGCGCCTACGCGTGGCTCGCCCGGCACCAGAACGAGGACGGCTCCTGGTACGCCGCCTACCACGACGGCGACCCGGAGCACCCCACCGACCTCGGCCGCGAGACCAACTTCTGCGCCTACGTGGCCGTCGGCGTCTGGCACCACTACCTGGCCACCGGCGACGACGCGTTCGCCGACCGCATGTGGCCGACGGTCTACGCGGCGATCGAGTTCGTCCTGCGGCTCCAGCAGCCCGGCGGCCAGATCGGCTGGAAGCGGGAGGCCGACGGCACCCCCGTCACCGACGCCCTGCTGACCGGCTCCTCCTCCGTCCACCACGCGCTGCGCTGCGCCCTGGCGCTGGCCGAACAGCGCGAGGAGCCGCAGCCCGACTGGGAGCTCGCGGCCGGAGCGCTCCGCCACGCGATCCGCAGCCACCCCGAGCGGTTCCTCGACAAGAGCCGCTACTCGATGGACTGGTACTACCCGGTCCTCGGCGGGGCGGTCACCGGCCTGGACGCCACCCGGCGGATCAAGGCCGGCTGGGACCGCTTCGTCGTCCCCGGCCTCGGGGTGCGCTGCGTCGTGCCCAACCCGTGGGTGACGGGCGGCGAGAGCTGCGAACTCGCCCTGGCGCTCTGGGTCACGGGGGAGTCCGACCGGGCGCTGGAGATCCTGCAGTCCGTCCAGCACCTGCGCGCCGAGGACGGCCTGTACTGGACGGGCTACGTCTTCGAGGGCGAGCGGGCCGTATGGCCCGAGGAACGCACCACCTGGACGGCCGGTTCCCTGCTGCTCGCGGTGGCCGCGCTCGGAGGGGACGAGGCGACCACCGCGGTGTTCGGCGGCGAGCGGCTGCCGACCGGCCTGGAACCCGACTGCTGCGGTTAGCCGGGCCTTCGGCCTGCGGCGGCCTGCCGACGGCCCCTCAGCGGCGGATCCTGCCGGCCACCGCGTGACCGACGAACAGGTAGACGACGGCGGCCAGACCGTATCCGGCGACGACCCGGGCCCACGCCGCGTCGAACGTGAACAGATCGTACGACCAGCCGGCCAGCCAGCGGGCGGACTCCTGGACGAACTGCACCAGGTCGTTGGCCCGGTTGGCGTCGAGCAGGTACATCAGGATCCACAGAATGATGATGAACGCCATGATGTCCGCGACCAGGGCGATGACACGTGCGGCGGTACTGCTTCCTGTGCCTGTTCTGGGAGACATGCTCTCCGGATTGCCGCTCTCCGGTGGGTGAAACCCGTACGGTGTGCGCCGCCTGGCGGCCGGCCCCCCGCACGCGCGGGCCCGGCGGAGGGCCCCGCACGCCCGTCACCCCGGGAGAAGTCAGGCCGGTGCCGCCCCCGGTGTCCCGTTCCGGGCGGAACGGACCTCGTCCGGCCGGGGCCGGAGCGCCGGCCCCGGGGACGCCACCGGCCCCCCGCCCGGAAGGACGAGGGGCCGGCGGGCGGACGGGTCAGCCGCGCTGAATGCCCGTGGTGTCCTGCAGCACGCCGCGACGGCCGTCCTGCGTCTGGGCGATGAGCCCCGGACCGCGCTGCTCGACGGCCAGGTACCAGGTACCGGGAGCGAGTTCGGCGATCGGGTTCGGGGCGCCGTCCTCGCCGTACAACGGACGGGCCACCGGCACCGCGAACCAGAAGGGCGTGAAGTCCCCGGCCGGCGGGGCCTGCTGCGCCGCCGGCTGGGCCTCCGCACCGCCGGGCTGGGCGCCGTACGGCTGGGGCTGGCCCGGCTGTGCGCCGTAGGGCTGCTGGGCACCCGGGTAGCCGTATCCCTGGCCGGGCTGCTGGCCGTACGGCGACTGCACGGCCTGGGCCGGGCGCGGGGCGCCCACGAGCGGACCCTTGAGCGCGGGGACCAGCGGGCCGGCGACAGCGCCGCCGGCCAGCACGAGGGCGGCCAGCAGCCCGAGGATCAGACCGGCGCCCGCGTCGTTCGCGTCGATGATCGTCCAGAACGCCGTCCAGAGCGAGAACACCGTGAACGCGGCGCCGAACTGGCCGAGTTCCAGCCCGGCTACCTTGCGGCCCGGCATGGCGCGGGCCACGATCAGCAGCGCCGCGCCGATGATGCCGGCGAGGTAGATGCTCATCAGGAGCGAGAGCGAGTCCCAGGCGTTCGCGCTGTATGCGGAACAGTCGACACCCGACGGGCAGTCGAAGCCGGAGAGGTCGAGGAAAGAGGCGATGAACAGCACGACCGCTGCTCCGATCACCACGCCGTCGCCTCGAGTGAGGGAGCGGATATTCACGTGAAGGTCCTTAGTCGGTCGTCTCGTCGGGGCGGTCGTCGATGCCGCCTGTGCGGCGGGTACGGCGCGAAGCTCGGGGGCGGCTCCCCATCGTACGGATGAATCTATCGTCTGCCCGGACGGGTTGGGTCCCTGACCGGACCTCTGACGGGCCGTCCCGCCGAGGCCCCCACCCTCACCGCTGAACTACCTCTTCAGATGGCTGCTGACGCCGTCGGCGATACCGAGAGCCGCACTCCGGCGCCAGTCCGCGCTCATCAGCAGGGCGGCGTCCTTCGGATCTCGCATATTGCCGCATTCGACGAAGACTTTGGGCACGGTCGACAGATTCAGGCCGCCGAGATCTTCTCTGGTGTCCAGCCCGGTAGAGGCGCCGACGTAATTGGAAGGGGCGCTTCCGGTGACCCGTACGAAATTCCCGGCGATGCGCTCGCCGAGATCACGCGAGGCGGCCACGATCCCCGCGGTGTCCGCGGCGCCTCCGCGCACCTTCGCGGGAAGGATCACGTGGAAGCCCCGGTTGCCGACCGCCGAACCGTCGGCGTGGACCGAGACGACGGCGTCGGCGTGGGCCTCGTTGCCGATCCGGGCCCGCTCGTCGACGCACGGCCCGAACGGGCGGTCGTCGTCCTGGGTGAGGACCACCCGCGCCCCCCGCGCCTCCAGCAGCGCGCGCAGCCGGCGCGAGACATCGAGGGTGAACCTGGCCTCCGCGTAACCGGAGTCGGTGGACGTGCCCGTGGTGTCGCACTCCTTGTGCCCGGTGCCGATGTCCACCTGGCGGTTGATCTCGCGGGTGTGGTCGCGGTTGCGGGGGTTGTGGCCGGGGTCGATCACCACGGTCCTGCCCGTGAGCGGGCCACGCGGCAGCGGTTTCGCGGACGTCGGCGCGGCGGAAGCGCCGCTGTCGGACGGGGAGGCCCCAGGGCTCGGGGGCGCGGCGGACGGAGAGGCCGTCGCGGAGGCCGGGGCCGCACCGCCGCCGGGGAGGGGCCCCGCCTGACCGGCCCCGCCGCCGCCCGCGCACCCCGCGGCGGTCAGGCAGACGGCCACCAGGACCGCCGCGGCCGGCATCGCCCGCCCGAGGGCGGTCGGGAGTTGTGGGGGAGGAGGGCTGTCGTCGTCGCGCACGTCGTGATGCTATCCGTGCCCCTCAGACACCCGGCCCCGAACGCCGCAGGACCCGCAGCGAGTCCGTCACCGAGATCTCGGTGAACGCGCCGGATCCCAAGGCGCGTCGGTAGATCCGGTAAGGCGCCTGCCCACCGTCGGCCGGGTCGGGGAACACGTCGTGGATGACGAGCAGCCCGCCCTCGGCGACCTTCGGGGCCCACCCCTCGTAGTCGGCGTTCGCGTGCTCGTCGGTGTGCCCGCCGTCGATGAAGACGAGACCGAGCCGCCCGCCCCACACGGCGGCGACCTGCGGGGAGCGTCCGACGAGCGCCACCACGTGCTCCTCCAGACCGGCCGCGTGCAGCGTCCGGCGGAAGGTGGGCAGGGTGTCCATCCGGCCGGCCTCGGGATCCACCACCGACGGGTCGTGGTACTCCCAGCCCGGCTGCTGCTCCTCGCTGCCCCGGTGGTGGTCGACGGTGAGCGCGGTCACCCCGGCCGCCCGGGCGGCGTCGGCGAGCAGGATCGTGGAGCGCCCGCAGTAGGTGCCGACCTCCAGCAGCGGCAGTCCGAGCGCGCCGGCGTCGACGGCCGCCGCGTACAGGGCGAGCCCTTCGTGCGCCGGCATGAAGCCCTTCGCGGCCTCGAACGCGGCGAGAATCTCCGGCGTGGGCCCGGCAGCGGACTCGGCGGCCACGGGGTTCCTCCTGGTGGGACGGTGGATCGGGACGGCGCCCCATCGTGCCGTACGCCCCCGCGGCACGGGTCGGCGGGGGCGTACGCGGGCGGGGCCGGGTGTCTCCCGGCCGCCGCTCACCCCGCGGGGGTTCGACGCTCCGCGGCGCTGACGGCGACCACGGCGCGGTCCAGCTCCGGCATGGGCCCCGCGGCGGCCGTCGCGTCGTCCGTGCTGCTGGCCAGCAGCACCGGACGGGCGGGCCCTTGCGAGGGCAGGAAGGCGGCCAGCAGCAGGCCGACCAGCACGGCACCCGTCGCGATCATGAAGGAGGTCCGGAAGCCGTCCATGGTGGGTACGTCCACGGTGCCCATCCGCGCCGAGGTGTTCGCCAGCACCATGCCGATCACCGCGCTGGACAGCGAGGTGCCGATCGAACGCATCAGCGTGTTCAGCCCGTTGGCCGCGCCGGTCTCGGACGCGTCGACCGCGCCGATGATCAGGGCGGGCAGTGAGGAGTAGGCGAGCCCGATACCGGCCCCGAGCACCACCGCGATCACCACGGTCTGCCAGGCGGCGCTCATCAGGCCGAGCCCCGCCCCGTACCCGACCGCGATGACCAGCATGCCGAGCATCAGGGTGGCTTTGGGCCCGCGACGGGCGGAGAGCCGGGCGTACAGCGGGGCCACGAACATCATCGTGAGGCCCAGCGGCGCCACGCAGAGGCCCGCCACGACCATGGACTGCCCGAGCCCGTACCCCGTGGACGCGGGCAGCTGGAGCAGTTGCGGGAGCACCAGGGACACGGCGTAGAAGGCGACCCCGACCATGATCGAGACCAGGTTGGTGAGGAGCACCTCGCGGCGGGCGCTGGTGCGCAGATCGACCAGCGGTGCCGGGCTGCGCAGCTCGAAGAGCCCCCACGCCACCAGGATCAGCAGCGACGCCGCGATCAGCCCGAGGGTCAGGGGCGAGGTCCAGCCCCAGTCCCCTCCCTTGGTCACGGGGAGCAGCAGGCAGACCAGGCCGAGGGAGAGCCCCAGCGCGCCGACGAGGTCGAAGCGCCCCGGGGCGCGCAGCGCGGACTCCGGTACGACGAGGACGGTCAGGGCCATGGCCAGCACCCCGAGCACCGCCGAGGCTATGAAGAGCGTGTGCCAGTCGGCGTGCTGGGCGATGAGCGCGGCGGCGGGCAGGGCGAGTCCGCCGCCCACCCCGATCGACGAGCTCATGAGAGCCATCGCCGAACCGAGCTTCTCGCGCGGCAGCACGTCGCGCATGATGCCGATGCCCAGCGGGATCGCGCCCATGGCGAAGCCCTGGAGGGCACGCCCCACGATCATGACCACGAGATCGTGGGTGGTGGCGCAGACCAGCGAGCCGATCACCATGACGGCGAGGCTGGCCAGCAGCATCCGGCGCTTGCCGTACAGGTCACCGAGCCGGCCCATGATCGGGGTCGAGACGGCTCCGGCGAGCAGGGTGGCGGTCATCACCCACGTCGCGTTCGCGGGATCGGTGCCGAGCAGCGCGGGCAGGTCCTTGATGACGGGGACGAGCAGGGTCTGCATCACCGCGACGGTGATCCCCGCGAACGCGAGCACGGGGACCACGCCACGGCCCTCGCGTGGCCCGGCCGGTTCCCCGGTGAGCTGTCCGGTCGTCGTCCGTTGCATACGTGGGGCCTCCGAGGGCGGGGAAGTGGAAAGGGGCCGGACAGGGCAGAACGCGGCCGGCGGGCCGCCCGGGCGTCGGGGCACGGGCAGCACCGGGTCGCCGCGTGCGGGCGGCGCCGGCCACGAACTGTGTGCACACTGAACGCTTTCGTGCACGCGGGGTATTCCGGTGAACGGACCGCGAACGGGGGGCGGTCCGCAGCAGAGGGTCCTACGTCGTCGGTCGCGGTCCCGTACCGCCCGCACACCGATGTACCGGGCACAGATCGCCTGGGAGGATGACACCCATGGTTGACCTCTCCACGCCCACGCGGCTGCCCGCCCGTTCGAGAACCCGCACCTGGGCCGTGGTCGTCGCGGCCTGCACCGGCCAGTTCCTGGTCGTCCTCGACGTGTCCGTCGTCAATGTGGCGCTGCCCTCCATGCGGGACGACCTCGCACTGAGCGCTCCCGGGCTGCAGTGGGTCGTCAACGCCTACTCGATCGCCTTCGCCGGCTTCATGCTGCTCGGTGGGCGGGCCGCCGACATCTACGGCCGCAAGCGGATGTTCCTGACCGGGCTCGGCCTCTTCACCGCCGCCTCCCTGGCCGGCGGACTCGCCCAGGAGGGCTGGCACCTGCTGGCCGCCCGCGCCGCGCAGGGGCTGGGCGCCGCCGTCCTCTCCCCGGCGACCCTCACGCTCCTCACGGCCGCCGTCCCCGAGGGCCCCGCCCGATCGCGGGCGATCGGCACCTGGATGGCGGTCGGGGCGGGCGGCGGCGCCGCGGGCGGGCTGATCGGCGGTGTCCTCACCGGCGCCCTCTCCTGGCGCTGGGTCCTGCTCATCAACGTGCCGGTCGGCGCCCTCGTCCTGGCCGGTGCCGCGCTGTGGCTGGCCGAGGGCCGGGCGGGCGACCGGCGCCGCGTCGACCTGCCGGGCGCGGTCCTCGTCACGGCGGGCCTCGCCTCGGTCGCGTACGGCATCGTGCAGACCGAGGCCGCCGGCTGGGGGGCCGCCGTCACCCTCGGGCCGCTGCTCGGCGGATTCGCCCTGCTCGGCGTCTTCGTCCTCGTCGAGGCGCGCACGGCGGCCCCGCTGATGCCGCTGCGCGTCCTCGGGGTGCGGGCCGTCTCGGCGGCCAACGTGTCGATGCTGCTGATGGGTTCGGCCACCTTCTGCATGTGGTACTTCATGACCGTGTACTCCCAGAACGTGCTGGGATACACGCCGATGGAGGCCGGCCTCGCCCTCATGCCGAGCTCGGCCGCCGTCGTCGTCGCCTCGAAGGCCGCACCCCGCCTCATGATGTGGACCGGTGCCAAGGCCCTGGCCGTGACCGGCTTCCTGGTCACCGCCGCCGGCTTCGGCTGGCAGTCCACGATGGGCGTGCACGGCTCGTACCTCACCGCCGTCTGCCTCCCCGGCGTCCTGATGATGGCCGGGGCCGGACTGGCCTCCACCCCGCTGGCCACGCTCGCCACCTCGGGAGCCGCACCCGGTGACGCCGGCCTCGTCTCCGGGCTCGTCAACACCTCCCGCACCATGGGGGGCGCGCTGGGTCTCGCGGTGCTCTCGACGGTGGCCGCCGCACGCACCGGGGGCTCCACGGCGGCGGCGGACATCACGGCCGGCTACGCGACGGCCTTCCGCACGGCCACCGGGGTGCTGCTGGCGGGCGTGGTGCTGATGCTCGTGTGGCTGCCGGGCAGGCCCCGGAAACAGGCGGGCTGACGTTCTCTCCGTGACCGGGTCGGAGCCGTTTCCCACGGGTTCGCCGGGACGCCCCAGCGGCAGGGGTGCAGGGACCGCGCGACGACAGAGGCCGAGCGCCGGGCGGACCGTGAACGCCGAGGGCCGCCACGGCCGTTCGGCCGTGGCGGCCCGGTGTCCCCTGCGACGCGGTTCAGGCCGCCGCGCTGCCGCTCCCCTGGGAGGGGCGGCGATGGCGTCCGTGCGGCTGCGCGGCGGTGTTCTCCGCCGACGCGCCCCCTCTGTGTTTTCCGGAGCCGCCGGCGTCGGCCCGTTCCGCGTCCGCCGTCGGCGGGCGCGTGCGGGTCGTGTCGGTTCGGACCTCAGACATGTGGAAAGTCTCCCCGTTGCAATCGCCTACATGTGTGCACCGGGCCCGCCACCGCCAACCGACGCGGTCACCGTCGGTACCGCACGGAACGGCCGCGTAGCCCGGCCCGGAGTTTATCCAGTCGCCGTGCGGCCGGTCAGCGGCGCCTGGCCGAGCGGGACCGGTCTGCATACGGCGGGCGAGCCCGCCCCCGGCGGTTCCGTGCCGTGCGCGGACGTCCGGCACGTCTCTTCCGCCGGTGCCTCGACCAGGGCCACGGCGCACGGCACACCCTCCTGCGCGTACGGGAGGTGCAGGACCCCTTCCCGGGACCAGAACCCCGTCCCGGCCAGCCATCCCTCCGGTGCGGCACACAGGTGGAGCCGGCGCCCCTGCGGGCGCCAGAGCCCGACCCAGCTGCCCGCCGGTCCGTCCATCCGCAGCGCCACCGCGCAGCTCTCGGGCATCAGCATCCGGCCCGGCTGCACGGCGAACGGCGTCACGGTCACGTCCGGGGGGTGCAGGCACTCGGGGAAGCGCACCGGCAGGCAGCTGCCGAGCACCCCCCAGCCGAGGCGGTCGGATCCCGGAGCGTCCGAGCGGATCAGCAGCAGTCCGCTGTCCGGGTCGGCCAGCAGCAGCCGGTCGTTGCTGTCCGGCGCGATCTGCAGCAGCGGTGTCACCACACCGCCCCGGCCCAGGTCCACGGCGACGGCCTTCACCGGTCCCCCGCCCGGCAGCCGCCGGTCCAGGGCGAGCAGTCGGCCCTCCCGGTCCAGCCATGAGCCGCCCGAACAGAAGCCCGGTACGTCGGCGATGTGTTCGGGCCCGTAGGCGCCACCGGCCACGAGCCAGACGGCGGTGGAGCGGTGACCAGGGAGCAGGGCGTAGGCGCTCATGCCGTCGGGGGACGGGGGCAGGAGGACCGGCGCTTCGCCTGCGAGGGAGCCGAGGGGGAGTTCGCCCGTCCCCGGCCCGGTCGGGTAGAGGAGTGAGAACGCGTGCCGGTCGGCCACCCGCCGCCGGATCAGGACCCGTCCGTCGGAGAGGGGCAGCACGTCGGAGTCGGCTTCCTCAGGCTGGTCGAGAGGGAGGGGGACGGCGTAGGGCTCGGGGCCGTCGAGGGTCCACCGCTCGGTGAACCAGGCCGGATCGCCGCTCTCCCCGTCGGTACCGCCCCCGGCCGCAGCCGTGAGCCGGGCGGCGTACGAGTGGTCGGCGGCGATGGTGAGCGCCGGCGGCACGAGACGCGGGGGCGGGACAGGCCGGGCGTGGGCGCCGGTTCCGGCCGCCCGGGGTGCCGTGGCGTTCCGGGGCGTGGGCCGGGCCCGGGGTGCGGGCTCTGCCGGGGGGCTGTCCTGGGCCGTCGTCCTGGCCGGGGATGCGGGTGCGTCCTGGGGCGTGGGTGTGGGTGTGGGGGCGTTCAGGGGTGTGGGCCGGGCCTGGGGTGCGGGCTCTGCCGGGGGGCCGTTCCGGGCCGTCGTGCTGGCCGGGGCGCCGTCCGGCCCCCGGGGGCCCGGCCTGTCGAGCGGGCCGTGCTCCTGGTGGTCACCGGGCGCGGAGGACGCGCCGGCTCCGACGGCACCCCGGACCTCAGCGGCACCCCGGACCTCCACGGCACCCCGGGCCTCCACGGCACCCCGGACCTCCACGGCACCTCCGACTCCGACGGCTTCCCGGGCCTCAACGGTTTCCCGCACCCCGAAGGCACCTGGCGACGCAACGGCCTTGCTGCGCAACGGTGCCGCACCGGCGCCGGCGGTCCTGGCGGCGCCGGCCGAGGTGGCCGCAGCGACCGCCGTGGCGGTCCCCGCGCCGCCGCCGACGGGCTGCGCTCCTGCCGTCCCGATATACGCGGCCGCTCCGGCGGGCATCGTGGCCGCGCGGGACCAGCCGCCTCCGCGCGCCCTGCCGCGCACCCCGGCGGTCCCGGAGACCGCGCCCCCGCCGGACAGGTTCGACTTCCCGCCGGACAGGTCCGGCCCCCCGCTTCCGTAGACGAGGGGTTTCCCGGACTCGGCGGGTGCGTCCGTTCCCGCGGGCCCGGGCGCGAGGTCCACCGTCGTGGCAGCCTTCGCGGGCCCTGTGGTCTCGTTCCCGGCAGTACAGACAGTCATGGTGCGGTCACCTCCGGCCACCGAAGCTAGTTTTCGCACGTCCTGCCGGACAACACGAGACATCGCACTTCACACATACGGGTGGCGGTGTCCCGGTTTGCCTGAAGGGGAGGGGGTGGCTGTGCTGACGGTGACACGTGTGAAAGGTTAGCCTTCCCTAAGATTTTCTGGTGAGAGTCCCGAACTGGAGCGAATGATGTCCCTTCGACGCCGCGGTACCGCCGCAGTCGGCCTGGCGGTGGCTGCCGCCCTTTCCCTCTCGGCGTGCGGTGGTGACGACACGTCGGGGGACTCCGCGTCGGCCAGCGCCGGGGGCGACAAGAAGGCGTCCGTCGCCACGGGCGGCAAGGACTTCGGTGACGCCGCGAAGAAGACCGCGGGGTACGGCACGGACGCCGAGGCCGGCGAATTCCCCCGTACGGTCACCCACGCCATGGGCAGCACCGAGATCAAGGCCGCGCCCCGGCGCGTCGTCGTCCTGGACGTCGGTGAGTTCGACAACGTGGTCTCGCTTGGTGTGAAGCCCGTGGGCTACGCACCGTCCGAGGGCGACGCTGCCATCCCGTCGTACCTGGAGAAGGACGCCGGTGAGCCCAAGAGCGTCGGCACGATCAACAGCCTGAACCTGGAAGCGATCGCCGGCCTGAAGCCCGACCTGATCCTCGGCAGCCAGCTGCGCGCCGCCGACAAGTACGACGAACTCTCCAAGATCGCGCCGACCGTCTTCTCCATCCGCCCGGGCTTCACCTGGAAGGAGAACTACCTCCTCAACGCGGCCGCGCTCGACAGGACGGCGAAGGCCGAGGCCGAGCTCGCCGCGTACGAGGCGAAGGCCAAGAAGCTCGGCGAGGACATCGGCCCGGACAAGCCGACGATCTCCATGGTCCGCTACCTCCCGGACCGGATCCGCCTGTACGCGAAGGCCTCCTTCATCGGCACCATCCTGGAGGACGCCGGTCTGCCCCGGCCCAAGAACCAGCAGATCGACGACCTCGCCACGGAGATCAGCCCGGAGAACATCGACCAGGCCGACGCCGACTGGATCTTCACGGGCGTCTACGGCGACGCGAAGGCCACCGAGCGCGACACCGCCCAGGCCAACCCGCTGTGGAAGAACCTCGACGCGGTCAAGGCCGGCCGGGCCAAGGACGTCCCGGACGAGACCTGGTACCTCGGCCTCGGGGTCACCTCGGCCGACCTCGTACTGGACGACCTCCGGGCCGACCTCGTGAAGTAACGGTTCGTGACCGGCCGGAGCCCGCCCGTACGGGCTCCGGCCGGCAGGGGCGGCGGGGCACGGCGGACAGGTAGCCTTTCCCCCGTGCCCCGTCTGTCTGAAGTCATCGCCGAGCTCGACGCCCTCTGGCCTCCCGAGCGGGCCGAAGGCTGGGACGCGGTCGGCACGGTCTGCGGCGACCCCGAGGCGGAGATCGATCGGGTCCTCTTCGCCGTCGACCCCGTCCGGCAGATCGCCGACGAGGCCCGCACGCTCGGCGCCCAGCTGATCGTCACCCACCACCCGCTCTACCTGCGCGGTACGACGACGGTCGCGGCCACCACCTTCAAGGGCCGGGTCGTGCACGACCTCATCCGGCACGGCATCGCCCTGCACGTCGCGCACACCAACGCCGACACCGCCGACCCCGGGGTCTCCGACGCCCTCGCCGCCGCGCTGGACCTGCGGGTCACCGGCCCGCTCGTGCCGGACCCGGGCGACACCGAAGGCCGCCGCGGACTGGGCAGGATCTGCGAGCTCGACCACCCCGAGACGCTCCGCGCGTTCGCCGCCCGCGCCGCCGACCGGCTGCCCGCCACCGCGCAGGGCATCCGCCTCGCGGGCGACCCGGACGCCGTCGTGCGGCGCGTCGCGGTGAGCGGCGGCTCCGGCGACAGCCTCTTCGACGCCGTACGCGCCGCGGGCGTCGACGCCTTCCTCACCGCGGACCTGCGCCACCACCCGGCCTCCGAGGCCGTCCAGCACTCGGCGCTCGGCCTGGTCGACGCCGCCCACTGGGCCACCGAATGGCCCTGGTGCGAGCAGGCCGCCGCGGAGCTCGACGCGATTTCCGACCGCCACGGATGGGACCTGCGGGTCCACGTCTCGAAGCAGGTCACCGACCCCTGGACCACCCACCACTCTTCTGGAGCCCCCAACTGAACGCCGCGCCCGCCGACCAGATCCGACTCCTCGAAGTCCAGGCCCTCGACGTACGTCTGTCGCAGCTCTCCCACAAGCGCACGTCCCTGCCCGAGCACGCCGAGATCGACTCGCTCAACAGCGACCTCGCGCAGCTGCGCGACCTGCTGGTCGCCTCCCAGACCGAGGAGAGCGACACCACCCGCGAGCAGACGAAGGCGGAGCAGGACGTCGACCAGGTGCGCCAGCGCGCCGTACGCGACCAGCAGCGGCTCGACTCCGGCGCCGTCTCCTCGCCCAAGGATCTGGAGAGCCTGCAGCGCGAGATCACCTCGCTCGCCAAGCGCCAGGGCGACCTGGAGGACGTGGTCCTCGAGATCATGGAGCGCCGCGAGTCCGCGCAGGAGCGCGTCGCCGAACTGACCGAGCGCGTCAGCGCCGTCCAGGCCAAGGTCGACGACGCCACCGCCCGCCGGGACGCGGCGACCGCCGAACTCGACGCCGAGGCCGCCACCGTCGCCAAGGACCGCGAGGTCGTCGCCGGGGCCGTTCCCGCCGATCTGCTCAAGCTGTACGACAAGCTGCGCGCCCAGCAGGGCGGCGTCGGCGCGGCCCGGCTCTACCAGCGGCGCTGCGAGGGCTGCCGCCTCGAGCTGAACATCACGGAGGTCAACGACGTGAAGGCCGCGTCCCCCGACACCGTCCTGCGCTGCGAGAACTGCCACCGCATCCTCGTTCGGACCTCGGAGTCGGGCCTGTAATGACGGCTCCGCGCCAGCTGGTCGTCGAGGCCGACGGCGGCTCCCGGGGCAACCCGGGACCCGCCGGCTACGGCGCGGTCGTCATCGACCCGGCCGACGCCGTGACCCTCGCCGAGACCGCCGAGTACATCGGCTTCGCGTCGAACAACGTCGCCGAGTACAGGGGCCTGATCGCCGGTCTCAGGGCGGTGAAGGAGCTCTTCCCGAACACGCCCGTACAGGTCCGTGTCCGGATGGACTCCAAGCTGGTGGTCGAACAGATGTCGGGCCGTTGGAAGATCAAGCACCCCGACATGAAGCCGCTCGCGGCGGAGGCCGCGCGCATCCTGCCCGCCTCCGCCGTCACGTACGAGTGGATCCCGCGCGAGAGCAACAAGCACGCCGACCGGCTGGCCAACGAGGCGATGGACGCGGGCAGGCGGGGCGAGCGGTGGGACCCGGCCTCCTCGGCGGCCGACCTGGAGACACCGCGTACGCCGGCGCTCCCCGAGCCGCCCGCAGGGCCGCCCGGGGACGCCGTCGCGGGTGCCGCGAAGGTCCGGGCCGCGATGGCGGCGGCCCGCCCGGCGGTGGCCACTCCGCAGGTGGGCTGGGCGAGCGCACCCGACCTGGGCGCGCCAGCCACCTTCCTCCTGCTCCGGCACGGCGAGACGGCACTGACCCCCGAGAAGCGGTTCTCCGGCAGCGGCGGCGGCGACCCCGCACTCTCGCCCGTCGGCCGGCACCAGGCCGCCTGCGCGGCGGAGGCCTTCGCCGCCCGCGGCACGGTCCAGGAGATCGTCAGTTCCCCGCTGCGCCGCTGCCGCGAGACGGCCGCGGTCGTGGCGGAGTCGCTCGGCCTGGAGGTCCGTGTCGAGGACGGCCTGCGCGAGACCGACTTCGGAGCGTGGGAGGGCCTCACCTTCGCCGAGGTGCGCGAGCGCTACGGCCCCGATCTGACCGCCTGGCTCGCGTCCGCCGACGCGGCTCCCACGGGTGGAGGCGAGAGCTTCGCCGAGGTGGCCGAGCGGGTGTCGGCCACCCGCGACCGGCTGGTCTCCCGCTACGCGGGGCGCACGGCGCTGCTGGTCACCCACGTCACCCCCATCAAGACCCTGGTCAGGCTGGCGCTGGGCGCACCACCGGAGTCGCTGTTCCGCATGGAGCTGCTGCCCGCCTCCGTCTCGACGGTGGCGTACTACGCGGACGGCAACGCCTCCCTCAGGCTCCTCAACGACACCTCGCACCTGCGCTGACAGGCGGGCGCCGTCAGCCGCGCAGGGCCGACGCCTCGGCGGCCAGCCGCTCCACCCTGGGCCAGTCCTTCGCCGCCACCGCGTCGCCCGGCACCATCCAGCTGCCGCCCACGCAGCCGACGTTCGGCAGGGCGAGGTACGAGGGCGCGGAGGCGAGCGAGATCCCGCCCGTCGGGCAGAACCGGGCCTGGGGGAGCGGTGCGGACAGGGCCCTGAGATAGGCCGTGCCGCCCGCCGCCTCGGCCGGGAAGAACTTCATCTCCGTGACGCCGCGTTCCAGCAGCGCGACGACCTCCGACGTCGTCGAGACCCCCGGCAGGAACGGCACACCGGCCGCCTTCATCGCGTCCAGCAGGGTGTCCGTCCAGCCCGGGCTGACCAGGAAGCGCGCCCCGGCCCCGACCGTCTCGCGCACGTTCCGTACGGATATCACCGTGCCGGCGCCCACGACGGCGTCCGGCACCTCGGTGGCGATCGCCCGGATCGCCTCCAGCGCGGCGGCCGTCCGCAGCGTCACCTCGATCGCCGGCAGCCCGCCCGCGACGAGCGCGCGGGCCAGCGGTACCGCGTCGGCCGCGTCCTCCAGGACCACGACGGGGACGACGGGGGCGAGGTCCAGTACGGAAGCGGACAGGGCGGCGGGCGCGGAGGAGGTCATGGGGCTCATCCTGCCGCGCGGACGACACGGTACGCAATGAGCGTTGCGCATGCTGCAATGGCGGTCAGTGGATCTCGGTGACCACCACGTCGAGCGCCCATGCTCGCCCGGCCCGTTCCGGAGCCTGCGCCTCCACCACGTAACCGAGACCGCGCAGCACGTCCACCAGCTCCGCCGGCCCCTTCGGCCGTGCCCCGGAGGTCAGCAGATCGCGGACCATCCGGCCCTTGGTCGCCTTGTTGAAGTGGCTGACCACCGACCGTTTCTCGACCCCGTCCACCACCTGGGACTGGAGCACCCGCACGCTCGCGGTGCGCTCCGCCACCTCGCCCGCCGGCTTCCACGCCCCGGCGTACGCGGACGACCGCAGATCCAGGACGAGCCCGCCCCCGGCCGCCTCCGGCATGACGGAGGCCATCGGGCCCCGCCAGTACGCGCCGAGGGCGCCCAGTCCGGGGAGCTTCACGCCCATCGAGCAGCGGTAGGACGGGATCCGGTCGCCCACCCGGACGGCACCCCACAGCCCGGAGAAGACCAGTAGCGACTTCCCCGCCCGGCGCCGGGCCGCCGCGTCCAGCGTGGCCAGACCGAGGGCGTCGTACAGCACCCCCGTGTAGATCTCCCCGGCCGGCCGGGTCGCGGCCGTGCGCAGCTCCGCGTTCTTCGCGATCTCGCCGCGCAGCCCCTCGCTCAGTCCGAGCACCTCGCGGGCCTTGTCCCCGTCGGCCAGGCACAGCTCGACCAGCTCGTCCAGGACGGTGGCGCGGGCCCCGGCGAGGCCCGGCAGGGACAGGGTCTCGAGCTTCAGGGGTGCTCCGCGCCCCGGTGCGGCCTTTCCTTCGGAGGGCGGCAACAGCACGAGCACGGGGGTTCTCCTTCACACGCGGAACGGGGCCTCGCGTCAAGGAGGCCCCCGGCAAGGGTACGGGGACCGGCTGGTCAGGTGGCCGGACGTCCGGCGGCAGTCCGGGCCGCCCGGCCCGCCGGGTACCATGGGCCGCACGGCAGACGAGCCGGGCGGACGGCCGCGTGGGGATCTCCGGATCCTCCCGAGGAACGTCCGGGCTCCACAGGGCAGGGTGGTGGCTAACGGCCACCCGGGGTGACTCGCGGGACAGTGCCACAGAAAACAGACCGCCCGGGACCTCGGTCCCGGGTAAGGGTGAAACGGTGGTGTAAGAGACCACCAGCGCCTGAGGTGACTCAGGCGGCTAGGTAAACCCCACCCGGAGCAAGGTCAAGAGGGGCCGTCGCAAGACGGTCCTGCGCGAACGTCCGAGGGCGGCCCGCCCGAGTTCGCGGGTAGACCGCACGAGGCCGGCAGCAATGCCGGTCCTAGATGGATGGCCGTCTCCCCGGCCGCCGCGAGGCGACCGGGCGACAGAACCCGGCGTACAGCCCGACTCGTCTGCCGCTCATGCCCCTCCCGGCGAACTCGCCCCCTGGCGTCGCCCAGCACACACGCTCGCGGCGTGGCCGGAAGTCCGGGTGGCTCCGCCGGCAGGACTTCCGGCCGCCTTGTGAGCGCATGCGCCGGACGACGCTCCTCAGGGGACGTACATGGCCGGTCGCGGGACAGCCCTTAGGCGAGGCGGCGTACGTAACGGCGCACCGGGCCGCGAAGGTGCCGGATGATCCAGGTGCCGGCCAGGCCGATCGCGGCCCCGGCGGTGACGTCGCTGGGGTAGTGGGCGCCGCTGTGGACGCGCTCGACGGCCACCATCGCGGCCGGGATCGCGCAGACCGCTCCTACGGCGGGCCACGTGAGGGCCACCGCCGTGGTGAAGGCCGTAGCGGCGGCGGTGTGTCCCGAAGGGAAGGACGAGGAGTCGGGGCGGTCGTCCACTTCGTCGTGGGGAATCCACTCCTTGGGGGGCCGAGGTCGCTCCACCAGCTGCTTGCAGGCCGCGTTGGAGAGCAGCTGTGCCAGGGCCATGGAGGCCAGGCCCGAAAGGGCGGCCCTGCGGCCGCGCCGGCCGCCGAGGACGGCCAGGGCCGCGGCGGTGCCGCACCACAGCTTGGTGTGTTCCGCGGCCTCTTCCACGAGTGACAGAGGAGTGCCGATGGTGCGGGTGTCCCAGGCGGCCGCCCGCATGGTCAGCCGCCGGTCCGCCGCGCGTATCGTCTGCATGTTCAGCATGATCTAGGTGTATGTCCGTTCATGTCCGCCCCGCATGCGTGACAGGGCCCTTTCGGGGTCATCGGGTCTCGTCCATGCGCTGCACGTCCTGCTCGTCCCATGCACGGGTGTCCCGGGGTTCGACGTACGGCTCGGCCTCCGGCGGGTGGCCGCCCGCGATGGCGCGCTGACGTGCGGTCTCCGCGTCGAACTCCAGGCCGAGCAGGATGGCCAGGTTGCTGATCCACAGCCAGACGAGGAAGACGACCACGCCGGCCATCGTGCCGTACGTCTTGTTGTACGACGAGAAGTGCGCCACGTAGAAAGCGAATCCGGCGGAAGCGATCAACCAGATCACCAGGGCGAGGAGACTGCCCGGGGTGATCCACTTGAAGCCCTTGACCTTGGCGTTCGGGGTAGCCCAGTACAGAATCGCGATCATGGCCGTGACCAGGACGACCAGCACCGGCCACTTGGCGATCGACCACACCGTCAGCGCGCTGTCACCGATGCCCAGCGCTGCTCCGGCCTGTCGGGCGATTCCGCCGGTGAAGACCACGATCAGGGCGCTGACCACGGCCAGTACCATCAGGACCACGGTCACCCCGACCCGTACGGGAAGGACCTTCCATACCGGGCGGCCTTCGGGCACGTCGTAGACGGCGTTCGCGGAGCGGATGAAGCCCGCCACGTACCCCGAGGCCGACCACACGGCCAGCACCAGGCCCACGATCGCCATCACCGAGCCGGTTCCGCCGTTGCCCTGCAACTGCTCGACCGCGCGCGTGATGATGTCTCTGGCCGAGCCGGGCGCGAGCTGCTGGAGATTGGTCAGCACCTTGTCCGTGGCGGACTTGCCGGTGATGCCGAGCAGCGAGACGAGCACCAGCAGTGCGGGGAACAGGGAGAGCACTCCGTAGTAGGTCAAGGCCGCGGCCCGGTCGGCGAGTTCGTCGTCCTTGAACTCGCGCAGGCTTCCCTTCAGCGCCGCCGCCCAGGAACGCTTCGGCAGGTCGGTCGGCGTGTCCGGCGCCCGCCGCTCCGCCTGTTCGTCGGGGCCGAAGCGCTTCACGTCGTCCTCGGCTTCGGCGTCGGCCGGGGGGCCGGTCGTGTCCTCGGTTCCGCGATGTGCGGCAGCTGTCCTTACTGGTTCTCGTCGTAGCGCCATGCGCGACGAATGCCCTGCTCGCTTCCCGTCATGCGGGGGACAGGTGACGAGGTGCCGTCCGAGGTGCGTTGATGCGCTCAGTTCGGGTACCCGGCTTCACATCCGACCTAGGTGTATTGCCCTGTATGGAGCTGTCCCGCGGGACAGCTCCATACAGGCCCCAGGTGGGGCGAAGCACGCGACAACGTGATGAACCGCGATACGACAGGAGGTGGAGGACGTGACCAGTCAGTACCCGCGCTCCGCAGAGCCCGGCCGTGACACGTCCGCCGACGCCGAACCGGTGGGCGAGCTGGTGCAGCGCGCCTCGCATCAGCTGACGGAGCTGGTGCGCGGAGAGATGCTCTTGGCGCAGGCGGAGATGAAGGAGAAGGGCAAGCGCTACGGCAAGGGCGGGGGACTGTTCGGCGGTGCCGGACTGTTCGGCGTTCTCGCCCTCCAGGCGCTCGTCGGCACCGCCGTCGCCGCGCTCGCGGTGCCGCTGCCCGTGTGGGCGGCCGCGCTGATCGTCACCGCCGTGCTCGGTGCCGTCGCCGCCGTACTCGCACTGGCCGGGAAGAAGCAGGTCAGTCAGGCGGCACCACTCACCCCTGAACGGACTGTGGACAGCGTCAAGGCCGATGTGGCCGAAATCAAGGAGAGTGCCCACCGATGACCCAGCAGCCTCAGGACGAGCACAACGCCCCCACGCCCGAAGAACTGCGTCAGCGAGTGGAGCACACGCGCCACGAGCTGGGGGAGACGGTCCAGGCGCTGGCCGACAAGACGGACGTCACGGCACGGGCGCAGGAGAAGGCGGCCGTCGCCCAGGCGAAGGCGGCCGTGTTGAAGGACCAGGCGGCCCTCAAGGCGGCGGAGATGGGCGGGCAGGCCAAGGCGAAGACGGCCCGGGCCACGCAGGCGCTTCAGGAGAAGCTGCCCGGTCCCGTCAAGGACAAGGCGGCTCGGGCGGACCAGCTGTGGCAGGACAAGGCGCCCGCGTCCGTGCGGAACCACCGCGGTGCACTGATCGCCGGTGGTGCGGCGTTGCTGGTCACCTGGCTGGTCCTGCGGCGCAAGAACTAGCTAGGGGCGTGTATCGAAAGTCCCGCCTGCCGGCGGTGTCCGGCACGCACACTCGCCGCGTTGTCGGGATTGCACGCACCGGACACCGCCGAGCCTGCCCTTCGGGCGGACGGCGCTACTTTCGACACACGCCCCAGGACCGCTGACGCGCCGGGTGCGGCAGCCGGGGTACGGCTGCCGCGCAGCACGCGATGACGGGGCGCTCGCGGTGGTGTGCGGGGAGGGGCCACTGCGACGCCGACGCGCGCTCGACGACCGGGCATGCCCCTTTCGACGGGGATCGATCGGTCCGTCGCACGTGTTTCCCACCTCGGGATCTGTCGTTCGGATCAGGCCGGACTCCCGTGAGGCCGGTGCCTGAGCCGATCCGTTCCGGGCGGCCCCTGGCCGAGCCCGCGGTCCGCCGCTCCTCTTCCGCGCCGGGCCGCCCCCGACCGTCAGATGACCGGGGGGCGGCCGAGGCGGGTCATCCGCCAGACCGTGCGCCAGCGCATCGGGCTGCGCACGCCGCACGGGGTGCGGACTCCCTCGGCGAAGCCGCCCGCCCAGGCGCGCAGGCCGGTGGCCGACCGGGTGCGGGCGGCGGTGAGCAGGATCCAGGTGCCGAGGTAGGCGGGGATCAGGGGCAGCGGCAGGTTGCGGCGGGCCAGCCAGACGCGGTTGCGGGCCGTCATCCGGTAGTAGACCGCGTGCCGGGCGGGGGACGTCTTCGGGTGCTGGAGCAGCAGACCGGGTTCGTACACGATCTTCCAGCCCGCGTCGAGGGCACGCCAGGACAGGTCCGTCTCCTCGTGGGTGAAGAAGAACTCGGCGGGCCACGGCCCGGTCTCGGCGAGCATCTTCATGGAGAGGGCGTGGCCGCCGCCGAGGAAGGCGGTGACCGGCCCTCCGCGCATCGGGTCACCGGCGCGCAGGCGGGGGACGTGGCGGCGCTGGGTCTCGCCGTGCTCGTCGGCGATGCGGAAACCGACGATGCCGAGGCGGGGGTCGGCGGCGTACAGGTCCCGCACCGCGCGGAAGACGCCCTTGTCCACCAGGAGTCCGTCGTCGTCCAGCTCGATGACGACGTCCACGTCACCGAGTTCGGCGAGCCGGGCCAGGGCGGCGTTGCGGCCGCCGGGGCAGCCGAGGTTCTCGTCGAGCTCGATCGTCGTCACCCCGCCGGCCAGGCCGGTCAGGCCGGGGAAGGCGCTGTAGTCGGGGAGCGGTGAGCCGTTGCCGACGATGACGACGCGGGCGGGGCGTACGTCCTGCATGGCCACGGACGCCAGCAGCGCCTCGACCTGCTGCGGGCGGTCTCCCATGGTGACGACGGATACGCCGATGCGTGGTGGGGACAAGGTGCGGTACTCCTGAGGTTCGGCGGCAGCGGTTTCGACCGGTCCGCGGTGCCCGCGATCGTAACGTCCCGCTGTTCACCCTCCGGTGGTGACCCGTCCACCGGAAGGCCGGTCCCCGTTCGATTCGCGCCGGGGCGGACGGGCGGTGGTGCCCTGAGCGCCATCCTGCCGGGCGCCCGGCCCGGGGCCCGGGCGCGACTCGCTCCGGCTCGTGTCCGGTCGTGCCGGCTCCGGGCCGGCGCACCGGGCCGCTTCCGGCCGTACCGGGGCCGCTTCCGCGCCGCACCCGAACCCACCTGGCCGCACCCGGCTCACCCGGCGGAGGTCCGCGCACCTCGCCGGCCCAGGAACGCGCCGGCGAGCAGGGCGCCGGCCAGGACGATCGCCGCGTTGACGAGGACCGCCGTCGAGACCCCGGACAGCACCGCGTCCGGACCGGTGGCGCCGCCCGTCCGGGCGGTGACGATCGCGCTCATGACCGGGATGCCCATCGTGATGCCGACCTGCTGCGTCATCGTGGCGAGCCCGGTGGCCAGGCCCTGCTCCTCGTCGGGGAGTCCGGAGGTCGCGGTGACCATGAAGCCCACGATCACCAGCATGTTGCCGACACCGCCGACGAAGGTCGCGGCCAGCAGGAGTGCGATCCAGCCGCCGGAGCTGCCGAGCGCCACCAGGGAGAGGGTGGCGGCGGCCTGTACGACGCCGCCCAGGACGATCGTGCGCCGGGTGCCGAACCGGCCGACCGCCCGGCCGCCGAGCATGCCGCCGGCCACGGTGCCGATGCCGAGGACCCCGAAGGCGAGTCCGGTGGCGAGCGGGGAGTAGCCGAGGACCTCCTGGAGGTAGAGAGTGAGCAGGAAGACCAGGGACGTCTCGGTGACGAAGGCGATCAGCCCGGTGGCGTTGCCCCAGACCACGGTCGGCCGCTTCAGGATGCGCAGCGGAACCAGGGGCGCCGCCGCACGCTTCTCGACCAGGAGGAAGGCGGCGAGGAGCGCCGCGCCGGCGAGCAGTGCGGCCGGAGCGGTGGGCGAGGTCCAGCCGCTCTCGCCCGCCTGCGTCAGGCCGAACACCAGCAGCAGCAGGCCGCCGGTGACGGTCACGGCGCCGGGCACGTCGAGCTTCGCCCGTACGGCCGGCCGCGAGTCGGCGATCACGGACGGGGCGAGCGCGACCACGAGCGCGGCGACGGGGACGTTGATGAGGAAGGCCCAGCGCCAGGAGAGCAGATCGGTCAGCAGTCCCCCGAGGACGGCCCCCGCCGTGAAACCCGCCGACATGAGGGCACCGTTGAGGCCGAGGGCTCGCTCGCGCAGCGGTCCCTCCTTGAACGCCGTGGTGAGCAGGGCGAGTCCGGCCGGGGTGACGGCCGCGGTGGCGAGCCCCTGGAGGACGCGGGCGGTGAGCAGCATGCCCGGTGTGGTGGCGAGCCCGCCCAGTACGGAGGAGAGGCCGAGGACGACCATGCCGCCGATGAACAGGCGCTTGCGCCCGAGAAGGTCGGCGATCCGGCCGAACAGCAGCGTGAAGCCGGCGGCGGCGAGGGCGAAGGAGGTGGCGATCCACTGGAGGTGGGCGAGGGAGAAGCCGAGACCCTTGCCGACGGCGGGCAGGGCGACGTTCAGGATGGAGAAGTCCACGGCGATCATGAACTGTGCGCCGAGGAGGAGGACGAGGACGAGCTTCTGGCGGCCGGTCATGCGGGGGGAGGCCGGGGGTGCGAGGGGCGCCCCGGTGGAGGCGGTGCTGGACGCGGACATGGATGCCCTTTCCTGAGGTGAACGCTTTAACGGGCCTGCGGTTCCGTTAAGGTGGGTGTCACCGTAGCAGGGGGTGAGCGGCTAATGGAACTGGAGAACCGTTATGAAGGTTGAGGGCATGGGCGGGACAGCGGACGCCGAAGGAGTGGAGCCGGGCATGGTCCGCCCCGGCGGGCGCACGGCCCGCGTGCGGGAGGCCGTCCTGCGGGCGGCCGGTGACGCGCTGGTCGAGCACGGTTTCGACCGCCTCGACCTCGCCGACGTCGCCCGCCGCGCCGAGGTCGGCAAGACGACCGTCTACCGGCGCTGGTCGACCCCCGCGGGCCTGGTCGCCGACCTGCTCACGGACCTGGCGGAGCAGTCCGTACCGCGTACGGACACGGGCTCGCTGGACGAGGACCTCCGGGCCAACGCCCGGCTGGTCGTGCGGACGCTGACCGACCCGCGCCAGGGGGCCCTGTTCGCCGCCGTGATCGCCGCGGCCACCTGCGACACCCGCACCGCCCAGGCGCTGCACCACTTCTACGCGGTGCGCATCACGGAGTGGGCGGGCTGCGTCGAGGCTGCGGTCGAGCGCGGCGAGCTGCCCGCGGGTACCGACGCCGGCGAGGTGATCCGGGCCGTCTCCGCGCCCCTGTACTACCGGCTCCTCGCCAGCGGCGACCCCCTCGACGACGCGGCCGCCGACCGCGCCGCGCGGGCCGCCGCGGTGGCGGCACGGGCCGGCGTGCACGTGATCTGACGGTGAGCACGTGATCCGGAGGATCGGCCGGCCGGAAGGGGTTGACCTCTCGTGCACTCCAACTCGTAGCTTCTGCGCTCATGGACACACAGACGAACTGGCGGACGAGAGTACTGGGCGGCAGCGGGATCGAGGCCGGTGCGCTGGGCCTCGGGTGCTGGGCGATCGGCGGCGAGTGGTCGGCGCCGGACGGCAGCCCCCTCGGCTGGGGCAGGGTGGACGACGAGGAGTCGGTGGCGGCGGTCCGCCGGGCACTGGACCTGGGCGTGCGCTTCTTCGACACGGCGGACGTGTACGGCGCCGGGCACAGCGAACGCGTGATGGGCCGGGCGCTCGCGGGACGGCGGGACGAGGCCGTCATCGCCACCAAGTGGGGCAACCTGTTCGACGAGCGGACCCGGGTGATGGACGGGGCCGACCGGTCGCCCGCCTACGCCCGTGAGGCACTCGTCGCCTCCCTGCGCAGGCTGCGGACCGACCGGATCGACCTCTTCCAGCTGCACCTGGGCGACACCCCGCCCGAGGAGGCGGCCGAACTGCGCGAGGCCTGCGAGGGCTTCGTCGCCGAAGGGCTGATCCGGGCCTACGGATGGAGCACCGACGACCCGGAGCGCGCGGCGCTGTTCGCCGAGGGCGCGCACTGCGCCGCCGTCCAGTACGCGTGCAACGTGCTGGAGGACGCTCCCGGGATGCCGGACCTCTGCGAGGAGCGGGGTCTGCTCGGCATCATCCGGAGCCCGCTGGCGATGGGCCTGCTGACCGGCGCACGCGATCCGGGCCGGCGGGCGGCGGCCGGGGACATCCGGTCCGCCCCGCCCGCGTGGCTGCACTGGTTCGAGGCGGGCGGCGTCCCGTCGGCGCACTGGGCCGCACGGGTCGAGGCGATCCGGGACGTGCTGACCGCGGACGGCCGCACCCTCGCCCAGGGCGCCCTCGGCTGGCTGTGGGCCCGCAGCGGCCGGGCGGTGCCGATCCCCGGATTCCGGACGGTCGCCCAGGTCGAGGAGAACGCCGCAGCCCTCTCCCGCGGCCCGCTGCGGCCTGGTCAGCTGACGGAGATCGCCGACCTGCTCGCACCATAGGCGCGGGGCGGGTCAGCCGATCCGGGTACCCGTACCGCTCACCCTGATCCGGGCGTCACCCGGGCGCAGTTCGACGGTGAGGGTTCCCGGGCGGCCCATGTCCTCACCCTGGTGCAGGGTGAGGACGGCGTCGTCCGCGACGAGCCCCAGCTCGCGTGCGTACGCTCCGAAGGCGGCCGCCGCCGCGCCCGTCGCCGGATCCTCGACCACACCGCCGACCGGGAACGGGTCGCGGACGTGGAAGACCGAGGCGGACGCGCGCCGGACCAACTGCACCGTCGTCAGGTCGAGCCGGTGCATGAGGGCTTCGAGGCGGGCGAAGTCGTAGGACAGGTCCGCCAGCCGCTCCCGGGTCGCCGCCGCCAGCACCAGGTGGCGTGCGCCCGCGTAGGCGATGCGGGGCGGCAGGTCCGGGTCCAGATCGGAGGCCGGCCAGCCCAGGGCGGCCAGGGCCTCCGTCACCTCGTCCGGTGCCACGTCCATGACCCGGGGCTCGACGCTGGTGAGCGTCGCGCGGAGTTCGTCGCCCGTACGGGCCACCGTGACCGGGACCGTACCGGCGGGGGTGCGGAACAGCAGGTCGCCCGGGCCGTCGCGTTCGGCCAGGGCGAGGGCCGCCGCGACCGTGGCGTGCCCGCAGAAGGGGACCTCGGCCTTCGGGCTGAAGTAGCGGACCGTGTGGCCGCCCCGGCCGTCCGGCTCGGTGAGGAACGCCGACTCGCTGTAGCCGAGCTCCGCGGCGATCGAGAGCATCGCCGCCTCGTCGAGCCCCGAGGCGTCGAGGACGACACCGGCCGGGTTGCCACCGGCCGGGTCGGCGGAGAAGGCGGTGTAGCGAAGGGCGTGCGTGCTGTCGGGTCGGCTCATGTCGCAGGACAACCGAGGGCCGCGACGGCGCATTCCCGCTGACTCGCCCCGGCCCGTTCCCCCGAACCCGGCCCGCCCGTTGCCCCGTCGCGCCCGTCCGCGCCCCGGGGTGGTCCGGGGCCCGGACCACCCCGGGGGCGCGGACCACCCCGGGCCGCCGCATGCCCCCCGTGCGCGCGGCGGCCCGTCACTGCGGTCAGTGGCAGGACTTGACGCCGCTGCCCTTGGTCCAGGAGCAGGAGTCGAGCAGCGCGCCGCTGGGCTTGATGAGCCGCGCCTTGTCCCCGGTGTTGTTCCAGACGTACGAGCCGCGGCCCCAGTAGACGTGGGCCCCGGCGTTCCTGCCCTTGCCGGTGTGGACGCGGACCGTCTTGCCGGCGGCGATCCTGTAGCTGCCGAAGGTGTACGTGTAGCCGGTGTTGTCCTTCAGCTTGTAGCCCTTGAGCTGCAGCGTGGACCTGCCGTTGTTGTGGATGTCCACGTACTCGGCCACGAGGGACGCGTTCGTCCTGGTGTCCTTGCCGGGGCTGTCGTACTGGATCTTCCCGAGGTGCAGCCCGCCCTGGTGCGAGGCGGCGGAGGCGGGGGCCGTGGCGAGGAGCGAGCCCGCCAGTGCGGCGGCGGCCAGGGCAAGGGGTGCGGCGGTGCGTATGTGCATGCGGCGTGGTCCTTCTGTGTGTAACTGGTGAAGGTCAGCAGCATACGGGGAGTACGCGCGCGCCGGGCCGCAAGGCCGGAAATCGGCAAACTCCCTCATCCGGCGGCGCGTTCGGGGACAGATACGTACGCTCGGCGGGCGTGGCGGGAGTCAGCCCCGGCCGATGTACGGCATGGCCGTCGCCATGACCGTCGCGAACTGCACGTTGGCCTCCAGCGGCAGCTGCGCCATGTGCAGGACCGTGCGGGCCACGTCGTCCGCCGCCATCACCGGCTCGACAGCCGTCTCACCATTCGCCTGGAGGGTCCCGCTCCGCATCCGCTCCGTCATGTCGGTCGCCGCGTTGCCGATGTCGATCTGCCCGCAGGCGATCCGGTACGGACGCCCGTCCAGGGACAACGACTTCGTCAGGCCCGTCAGGGCGTGCTTCGTCGCCGTGTACGCCACCGAGTGCGGGCGGGGCGCGTGCGCCGAGACGGACCCGTTGTTGATGATCCGTCCGCCCTGCGGGTCCTGATTCTTCATCAGGCGGTAGGCCCCCTGCGCGCAGAGGAATGCCCCCGTCAGGTTGACGTCCACCACCGTGCGCCAGTCCTCGTGGGCGAGGTCCTCCACGGGCGTGCCGGCCGGGCCGAACGTACCCGCGTTGTTGAAGAGCAGGTCCAGCCGCCCGAAGCGCTCCCGTACCCCGGAGAAGAGGGTCGCCACCTGGTCCGGGTCGGTCACGTCGGCGGGGACGCACACCGCGGTGCCCGGCCCGGCCGCGGCGGCGGTCTCCTCCAGCGGCAGGGCCCGCCGCCCCGCCAGGACCACCGTCCAGCCCGCGCCCGAGAGAGTGAGGGCGACGGCCCTGCCGATGCCCGATCCCGCACCTGTCACCACAGCGATCGACTGCTCGGAGTCCATGGCCCGGCAGCGTACGCGAGGCCGGGCGGCCACCGGCACCCGGTGCTCATCGCACCGCCATGAGGGCGATGTGTACCCGCCAACGGTACGTCGTCGCCGCACATTCCAATGCCTCTGACAACATCCGGCAGGGGAGGGGCACATGACACCCGCACAGAACACCCGCACGCCCGGCGACCGGCACGGGCACTCCGCCGAGTTCCGCGAGGCTGCCCGGCGCCTCGGGTCCGGCGTGGGCCGCCGTGGTTTCCTCACGGTCACCGGCGCCGCAGCGGCCCTGGCCTTCGCCGCCGGCCTGCCGGCCGCGGGCAGCGCGAGCGCCGCCGAACTCGACGCCCGCAGGATCACCGAGGACCCCTTCACCCTGGGCGTGGCCTCCGGGGACCCGCTGCCCGACTCGGTCCTCCTGTGGACGAGACTCGCCCCCCGCCCCTACGAGGCGGACGGCGGACTGCCCGCCGACCGCGTCCAGGTCCGCTGGGAGATCGCCCGCGACGAGCGCTTCCGGCGCGTCGTCCGGCGCGGCTCCGCCACCGCCCACCCCGAATTCGCCCACAGCGTCCACGTCGACGTCGACGGCCTGGACCCCGACCGGACCTTCTACTACCGCTTCCGCGCCGGCAGCTGGATCAGCCCCACCGGCCGCACCCGCACCGCGCCCTCCCCCGGCGCCCGCAACAGCTCCATGACCCTGGCCGCCGTCTCCTGCCAGGCCTACCACGACGGCTACTTCACCGCCTACGGACACCTCGCGTCCGAGGACGTCGACGTGGTCTTCCACCTCGGCGACTACCTCTACGAGTACGCGGTCACCGCCACCGGCGGCGCCCGCGGCTACACCGACCGCGTCCTGCCGGCCCACTTCGACCGCGAGACGGTCACGCTGGACGACTACCGGATGCGCTACGGCCTCTACAAGTCCGACCCGGACCTGCGCGCCGCCCACGCCGCGCACCCCTTCGTCGTCACCTGGGACGACCACGAGACCGAGAACAACTACGCGGGCGACACCCCCGAGAACAACGTCCCGCCCGAGGAGTTCCTGCTGCGCCGGGCCGCCGCCTACCGCGCGTACTGGGAGAACCAGCCGCTGCGCGCCCCGCAGCGGCCCACCGGCCCCGACATGCGGCTCTACCGCCGGCTGCGGTTCGGCCGGCTCGCCCAGTTCGACATCCTCGACACCCGCCAGTACCGCAGCAACCAGGCGTACGGCGACGGCTGGAAGGTCCCCGGACCGGAGTCCGAGGACCCGGCGCGCACCATGACGGGCGCCGCCCAGGAGCGCTGGCTGCTCGACGGCTGGAAGACGTCCCGCGCGCAGTGGAACGTCGTACCCCAGCAGGTCACCTTCGCCCAGCGGCGGGACGTGCCGACCGGCGCCTACAAGCTCTCCATGGACTCGTGGGACGGCTACCCGGCCTCCCGGCAGCGGATCATGGACGGGGCCGAGGCCGCCGGGATCGAGAACCTGATGGTGCTCACCGGAGACGTGCACGTCGGCTACGGCTTCGACCTGAAGAAGGACTTCGACGACCCGGCCTCCCGGACCGTGGGCACGGAGATCGTCGCCACCTCGGTCTCCAGCGGTAAGAACGGCTCCGAGAAGCCGGCCAACTGGGACAACCTGACCCGTGCCAACCCGCACATGAAGTTCTACAACGGCCGCCGCGGGTACGCCGTCGTCGAACTCCGCGAGGACCGGGCGCGCGCCGACTTCCGCACGGTGGCGGCGGTCACCACGCCCGGCGCGCCCCTCACGACGGCCGGATCCTTCGTCACCGAGGCGGGGAACCCGGGACTCGTCCCGGCGTGACCCGGCTCCGGCTCCGGCGTGTTCGGACCGCAGGGAGCGATCCCATGGCCGCCGCTCCCGCGGGCCTGCCGGGGTGGGCCGGTGTGCACGTGACGTTGCCGGCGCACCCTGCGCGTCGTCTCCGCGGGCGGTGAACCCGGCCCCGGTACCGGCCGGGTGTCAGCGCCCGTCCGCCGGGTAGCGGACGCCGATGCGGTCACGGACCGCGTCGAGCGTCCGCATCACGGCGAGCGAGCCGTCCAGCGGCACCAGCGGGGACTCCGTCTCGCCCGCCAGGACGGACCGCATCACCTCGACCGCCTCGTACTGCATGCCCGACAGCCCCTGCGGGCCCGGGCCCGTGGTGACCTCCTCGGGCTCCCGGCCCGGCCGGTGCAGGACGAGGCGCTCGGGGTGGAAGAAGCCCTGCGGGAAGTCGATCCGCCCCGCTGTGCCCGTCACCGAGGCGATGCTCGGCAGATCGCCGACGATCGAGCAGCTCAGCAACGCCGTGGCACCCGAGTCCCAGCCCAGCAGCATCCCGGTGTTGAGGTCGACGCCCTCCGGGGACAGCAGCGCGTCCGCCTGTACGCGGTCCGGCTCACCGAGCAGCAGCTGGGCGAACGACACCGGGTAGACCCCGAGGTCCAGCAGCGCACCGCCGCCCAGCGCGGGATCGCGCAGCCGGTGCCCGGCACCGAAGGTGCCCGCGAAGCCGAAGTCGGCCTGCACCGTGCGGATCTCGCCGATGGCCCCGTTCCGCACCAGCTCGGTCATCCGGCGGATGACCGGATTGCAGTACGTCCACATGGCCTCCATCAGGAAGAGGCCGTGCTTCCGGGCCAGGGCCACGAGCTCCTGCGCCTCCCGCGCGTTGAGCGTGAACGGCTTCTCGCACAGCACGTGCTTGCCGGCCTCCAGGGCGAGGGCGGCCGCCTCCCGGTGCGCGGAGTGCGGGGTGGCCACGTACACGACGTCGATGTCGTCGTCGGCGACGAGCTCCGCCCAGCTGCCGTAGGCCCGCTCGATCCCGAACCGTTCGGCGAACGCCTTGGCGGAGGCCTGCGTGCGGGAGGCGACCGCCACGACCTCGGCGCCCGCGTCCTTCACCGCCAGCAGGTCCGCCGTGAACGTCGCGGCTATGCCGCCCGTCGCCAGAACACCCCAACGCACCGTCCCGCTCATGCCCGCACGCCCTCACGCAAAAAGGTACCGACCACTACGACTGACCTGAGAGCATAGATGCGGATTCAACGAAGCGGAGACGAGGATGCCGGACAGCGGCGTGAGCCGGGCCCAGCGAACACACGAAGAGCAACGATCCCTACCCACACCGACCGGCCCCGCCCCGGCCGCCGCACGGCGGGCCGGAATCCTGGTCACCCTGGTACTCGGCGGACTCACCGCCCTGCCACCCCTCTCGATGGACATGTACCTCCCGGCGCTGCCGGCCGTCACCGACTCGCTCCACGCCCCGGCGGCCACCGTCCAGCTCACCCTGACCGCGTGCCTCACCGGTATGGCGCTCGGTCAGCTGGTCGTCGGACCGATGAGCGACCGGTGGGGACGCCGCAGGCCGCTGCTCCTCGGCATGGCCGTCTACGTCCTCGCCACCGTGATCTGCGCCTTCGCGCCCTCCGCCGAACTGCTCATCGGATTCCGCCTGTTGCAGGGGCTGGCCGGTGCCGCCGGCATCGTCATCTCCCGGGCCGTGGTGCGTGACCTCTACGACGGGATGGAGATGGCCAGGTTCTTCTCCACCCTGATGCTGATCTCCGGAGTCGCCCCTGTCATCGCGCCCGTGATCGGCGGGCAGGTGCTGCGGTTCACCGACTGGCGCGGCATCTTCGTCGTGCTCACCGGCGTCGGGCTGCTCCTCACCTTCGTCGTCTGGAAGTGGCTCCACGAGACGCTGCCCGAGGCGGAGCGGCACACCGGCGGGATCGGCGAGGCCCTGCGGACCATGCGCGGTCTGCTGGCCGACCGGGTGTTCACCGGCTACATGGTCGCGGGCAGCCTCGCCTTCGCCGCGCTCTTCGCCTATGTGAGTGCCTCCCCCTTCGTCATGCAGGAGATCTACGGGGCTTCGCCGCAGACGTTCAGTCTCCTCTTCGGGATCAACTCGATCGGGCTGATCACCGTCGGCCAGATCAACGGCAAGGTGCTGGTCGGCCGGATCAGCCTGGACAAGGCGCTCGGATTCGGACTCGCCGTCATCTCCCTCGCCGCGATCGCCCTGCTGCTGATGACGGCCGGTGTGTTCGGCGACGTGGGCCTGCTGCCCGTCGCCGCGGGGCTCTTCGTCCTCATGTCCGCCATGGGGCTCGCGATGCCGAACACCAACACCCAGGCGCTGATGCGCACCAAGCACGCCGCCGGGTCGGCCTCGGCGCTGCTCGGCACGTCGTCGTTCCTCATCGGCGCCGTCGCCTCGCCGCTCGTCGGCATCGCGGGGGAGGAAACGGCCGTGCCCATGGCCGTGGTGCAGGTGGTGTGCGCGCTGTCCGCCGTGGCGTGCTTCCTGCTGCTGTGCCGGCCGTGGCAGCGCGCTCCGCAGGACGGGCCGATGGCCGCGTAGACGCACGGGAGCGGTACGGCGATCCGCGGGTCCGGACCGCCGGGGGATCGGCCGGTGCGTGGAGGACCGGTCACCTCGGCCCGCCCTCCCGGTTCTCCTGGCGCTCCTGGCCCGCCCGGGCCTCCCCGCCCTCCCGGCCGGTCCGGCAATACAGGCCGGTGGCGGAGGCGTCCACCCTCAGGCCGCCGCGTGTCAGGCGGCAGCACCTCGGCACCCCGGGCCGGGAGCCCTCCCGACGGGCCTGCCGCCGCCTTCCAGCGCATCGGCCGCCTCCCGTACGGTCCGGCGCCGGTCAGCGTGGCCACAGGCCGGCGCCACGCGGGGGTTCTGCTCCCTCCCGGTGCCGCGGCCGACCGCCGGCCTGCGGAGAGGCGGCCCGCTGCGCCTACAATTCGGCGGTGAACGCCACCCTCCCCACCGCGGAAGCCCTGCGCTCCGCCCTGGCCGAACTCCTCGACGGGCTGCCGCCGACGCAGGCCGCGCAGGCCGTCGACCGGCTGATCGCCAGCTACCGCGGAACCACCCCCACCGACGCCCCGGTCCTGCGCGACCGCTCGGACGTGGCCGCGTACGCCGCGTACCGGATGCCCGCGACCTTCGAGGCCGTACGGGCCTGCCTCGCCGCACTCCGCGCGGCCGCGCCGGACTGGGTGCCCGCCACGCACACCGACATCGGTGGGGGTACGGGCGCGGCGACCTGGGCCGTCGCCGGCGCCTGGGAACAGGGGCCCCGTACGACCGTCCTGGACTGGGCCGAGCCGGCCCTCGCCCTCGGCCGTGAGCTCGCCGACGCCTCCGGCATCCCCGCGCTGCGCGCGGTCTCCTGGCAGCGGGCCAGGATCGGTGCGTCCCCGGAGTCCGCCCCCACGGACCTGGTCACCGTCAGTTACGTACTCAAGGAGCTCACACCCGGGGACCGGACCGCGCTGGTGGACTCCTGCGCCGCGTCCGCCCAGGCCGTGGTGATCGTCGAGCCCGGCACCCCGGACGGGTACGCCCGCGTCATCGAGGCCCGCGACCGTCTGATCGCCGCCGGGCTGACCGTCGCGGCGCCGTGCCCGCACAGCGGTGCCTGCCCCATCGAGCAGGGCACGGACTGGTGCCACTTCTCGGCGCGGGTCAGCCGCTCGTCGCTGCACCGCCAGGTGAAGGGCGGCTCGCTCAGCCACGAGGACGAGAAGTTCAGCTACGTGGTGGCGACCCGCTTCCCCACCGGCCCGGCGGACGCCCGGGTCATCCGCCGGCCCCAGATCCGCAAGGGCCAGGTCCTGCTGGAGCTCTGCACCAGGGACGAGGGCCTGAGCCGGACCACGGTCACCAAGCGGCACGGCGAGCTCTACCGTGCCGCCCGGGACACCGCGTGGGGCGACGCCTGGCCGCCGCCCGGGGACGGCTGAGGCGACCCTTCCGCGCCCGGGGGACCCCTGAGGGGGTGGCCCTCAGGCCCGCAGCTCCTGGGTGCAGCACTTCACACTGCCGCCGCCCTTGAGCAGCTCGCCCAGATCCACCGGCACCGGTTCGAAGCCCCGGTCCCTCAGCGGACCGAGGAGCCCCACCGCCGCCTGCGGGAGCAGGACGTGGCGCCCGTCGCTCACCGCGTTGAGGCCCAGGGCGGCGGCGTCCGCCTCCTGGGCGATCAGCGCGTCCGGGAAGAGCCGGGCCAGCACGGACCGGCTGCCCGGTGAGAAGGCGCCCGGGTAGTACATGATCTCGTCGGCCGCGTCGTCGAGCACGCACAGCGCCGTGTCCAGGTGGTAGTAGCGCGGGTCCACCAGGTCCAGGCCGATCACCGGGCGCCCGAAGAACTCCTGCGCCTCGCCGTGGGAGAGCGGACTGGACCGGAAGCCCCGCCCGGCCAGGAGGTAGGAGGCGGTGACGGCGAAGTCGCCCTCGCCCTCGTTGACGTGGTCCGGTTCACGGATCTCGGTGAAGCCGTTGGCCCGGAACCACTCGCGGTGGGCCTCGGCCTCGGCGTACCGCTCCCGGTAGGCGAACAGCGCGCCGAGCACGCGGCCGTCGACGACCGTCGCACCGTTGGCGGCGAACACCATGTCGGGCAGGTCGGGGCGGGGTGTGAGCAGCTCGACGGTGTGGCCGAGCGCGCGGTAGCGGTCCCGCAGGGTCTCCCACTCGGTGACGGCCAGGGGCAGGTCCACGGGTTTCGAGGGGTCCATCCACGGGTTGATGGAGTAGGTGACCTGGAAGTGGGCCGGAGCACACATCAGGTAGCGACGAGGGGTGGCGTCACGGGTCAAGGCGGGCTCCTCGCGAACGGCAGCCTGGGCTGCGGAACGGTGGGATGCGCACGGTCTGTGCGTGCCTTCATGGTGCGCCCCCGCCCGCCGACGGCGCAGTGATCCGAACGGGTGGTTCCCGGGGGGCCACGGGCCGGGCGGCAAGACGATACGTACCGGAGTGCCGACTTGTAGATTGGCGTCATGGCACCACACAAGGCCCCGGACTCCAGCCGCCGCAGCGAACGCTCGCGCCGGTCGATCTACGACGCCGCGCTCACCCTCGTCGGCGAGGTCGGCTACGGCAGGACGACGATCGAGGCGATCGCCGCCCGCGCGGGGGTCGGCAAGCAGACCATCTACCGCTGGTGGCCGTCGAAGGCCGCGGTCCTGATGGAGGCCTTCCTCGACCTGGCTGCCCGGCAGGCCGCCGAGGCCGCCGGGGACGGCGACTCCCCGGGCATCCCGCACAGCGGGGACCTGGCCGACGACCTGAAGGCCGTCCTGCGGGCCACCGTGGACGAGCTGAACGACCCCGTGAGCGAGGCGCCCACCCGCGCCCTGACCGCCGAGGGCATCATGGATCCGGCGCTGGCCGCGCAGTTCGTGGAGAAGCTGTTCGAACCCCAGGCGCAGTGGTACGTCACACGGCTGCGCGCGGCCCAGGAGGCCGGGGACGTGCGGGCGGACATCGACCCCCGCGTCGCGCTGGAACTGCTGATCGCCCCGCTCACCCACCGCTGGCTGCTGCGGACCCTTCCGCTGACCCACGCCTATGCCGACGCGGTCGTCGACTACGCCCTGGGGGGCCTGGCGGCCAGGCCCTGAAATAAACTCACCCCTCCCCGGCATTCCGTAGGCAGGACCCGGCCCCGGGCACCGGCGCGGGCACCCCGCTCCGCGACTCCGGCCACCCGGGGAGCAGGATGGTGGGACCATGGAGTGAGTACCGCTGAGGTGAGGGGATAGATGGGCGCCGATTCCGGCCGTTATCGCGGCACAGAGAGCAGGATCTCCCAGTGGCTGCGCCGACGGCCCAAACCGCAGCCGGAGGCCGACGAAGCGGCCCGGCTGGCCCTGCTCCTCGCTGTCGCGGAGGCAGGAATGCCGATCTCACCCGCCGCGCACCCGTCCGGTTACCGGTGTTCGTGCGAGCGCGTCGGCTGCCCGACCCCCGCCCGGCACCCCCTCTCCTTCGCCTGGCAGACGCAGTCCACGACCGACCGCGGCCAGATCGAGCGCTGGGCCGCGGGCCAGCCGCTGGCCAACTTCATCACCGCGACGGGCATGGTCCACGACGTCCTCGACGTCCCCTGGACGGCGGGGCGCAGCGCCCTGGACCGGCTCACCGCCGCGGGCGTCGAGGTCGGCCCGGTCGCCCGGTCCGGCGAGGACCGGATGCTCTTCTTCACCGCCACGCGCGGGACGCCCGAGGACGAGGACGAGTGGTGGCCGTGCGAGCTGGACTGCCATCCCGAGACGATGGACGAGCATCCGGGGATGCGCTGGCACTGCCGCGGCAGCTATGTCCTGGTGCCGCCCGCGAGGCTTCCCGGTGACCAGGACGTGCAATGGGTCCGTGGCCCCGAGCATCCGCTGCCCGATCCGCTGACCTTGCTGGAGACGCTCACCGACGCCTGTGCGCAGTACGCGGACACGGCCGACGCGAGCGACCTCGCCCACGACGCCGTGGCCTGGCCCATGAGCCGCTGACGAACCCCACCGGGGACGCCGTCACGCTGCCGGACCTGAGCGGGCGGCTGATCATATGCGCGGTCGCGGGCCGTGCCCGGGGAGAGCCCCGGAGGGGTCTACGAACCCTCTGCCGCGACGAGCCCCGGCAGCCGGTTCAGCACCCGCACCTTGCCACCGGCCCCGCGCCCGGGGACGTACACCAGCTGGCTGGAGACCCGCTCCTTGGTCAGCGTGCTCTTCACCTCGCCCCTCAGCAGGGCCCGCACGTCCGCACTGACCGCCGGCCGCAGCCCCTTCGCGGCCGTCTGCCGTTCGAAGTGCCTGCTGCTGAAGAAGACCAGCGCCCCGCCGTCCTCGGTGGTCAGCCCCAACGGGGCGAACGCCCCGGAGGCCAGCGGCTGGTCGACGTACTGGAACGAGAAACCGGCCTTGCGGGTGTTCCTGCGCGCGTCCCGCCAGCCCGAGGTCGTCGCACCCGGGGCGAAGACGTCCGGAGTGCCGTCCTCGAGGTACCCCGTGTAGGCCGTACTCAGATCCCCAGGCGGGGTGGCCAGGGCCTCGTCCGTGTCCGCCGAGGGCACGGGCTGCGCGAGGCCGTCCGCGTCGGCGCGGAACTTCGGCACCTCGGACGGGGCGACCACGGCGAGGTACGCGGCCTTCCACGGCTCCTTCGGCCCGGTGCGGACGAACGCGAGCAGCCAGCGGGTGTCCAGCTTCCCGCCGTCCTGGTCGCGGTTGGAATCGGTGTCCGCGAGGAACCAGCGCGGCCAGCCCGCCTTCTTGGGGATGGTGAACGAGGCGTCGGACAGCTCCAGCGGCCGGTGCGCCGCGTTGCCGTTCGGACTGTTCTTCTGGCGGGCGGTCAGGCCGGCCTGGTTGATGGCGCCCAGCGACCCGGTCACCCGGTCCGCGTCCAGCGCCGGATCGTACGCCTCGTCCGCCTTGTTGTACGCGAGGGTGAAGTCCTCCAGGGCCTTGGCGGCCTCAGCCTTCGTCGCCCCCGGCACGACTTCCCGTTCGCCGTGCACCGTCACGCAGCCGCTCGCCGTCACGCTCAGCACCGTCGCCGTCGCGAGCCCCGCCGCCAGTCGACCCAGCCTTCTCATCCGTTGTCTTCTGCGCCTTCTGATCCGTCGTCCGCACTGACCGCCTGAACCCTACCGGGGCGAGGAACAGCACGAGCGTGGGGATGAGATAGAGCGCCCACACCGTGACCTGGAGCACGGTCGGATCGGGCTGGAAGTTGAACACTCCCTTGAGCAGGGTGCCGTACCAGCTGTCCGGCGGGATCGTGGCGGAGACGTCGAACGCCTTGCTCCCCAGGCCGCCCAGGAAGCGGGCCTCCTGGAGGTCGTGCACCCCGTAGGCGAGCACCCCGGCCGCCACGACGACGAGCATGCCGCCGGTCCAGGTGAAGAACTTCGACAGGTTGATCTTCAGCGCGCCCCGGTAGAACAGCCAGCCCAGGACCACCGCGGTCGCGATGCCCAGCAGTACCCCGATCAGCGGCGACGAGGAACCCTCACCGCTCGCCCGTACCGAGGCCCACACGAACAGCGCGGTCTCCAGGCCCTCCCGGCCCACCGCCAGGAACGCGGTGGCGACCAGGGCGCCGGTGCCCATCGCCAGCGCCGCGTCCAGTTTGCCGTGCAGCTCCTTCTTCAGGTGCCGCGCCGTGCGCCGCATCCAGAAGACCATCCAGGTCACCAGCCCGACGGCGAGGATCGAGAGCGATCCGCCGAGCATCTCCTGCGCCTCGAACGTCAGCTCCTGCGAGCCGAATTCGAGCGCCGCCCCGAAGGCCAGCGAGATGGCGCAGGCGATGGCGATGCCGGTCCACACCGGGCGCAGCGCGTCACGCCGCCCGGTCTTGACCAGGTACGCGACGAGGATGCAGACGACGAGGCTGGCCTCGAGACCCTCGCGCAGGCCGATCAGATAGTTGCCGAACATGCGGGTCCTTCCACGGTGTCGGTCATGCGTCCGGTGGTGTCGGTCATGAGAACAGCGCCCGGCCCCACCAGTCGTCCCTGTCACGTACGCCCGGTGGAACGGCGAAGACCGCCGAACCCACGTGCTGGATGTACTCGTTGAGCGCGTCGGCGGCCGCGAGGCTCCGCTGCACCGGGATGAAGCCCTTGCGGACGTCCCGCTGGTAGGCCAGGAAGAACAGTCCCGCGTCGAGCCTGCCCAGACCGTCCGTACCGTCGGTGAAGGAGTAGCCGCGGCGCAGGATCGTCGCCCCGCCGTTGGTGTCGGGGTGGGCGAGCCGTACGTGGGCCGTCGGCTTCATCGCCTTCAGGAACGGCTCGTCGTGCTCCTTCGGCTTCCCGACCGGGGCGCCTTCGCCCTTGTCGCGGCCGAAGACGTCCTCCTGCTCCTGCAGGGGGGCGCGGTCCCAGGTCTCGATGTGCATCCGGATGCGCCGGGCCACCAGGTACGAGCCCCCGGTCATCCAGCCGGCGCCGTCCTTCGCGCCGACCCACACGTGCGCGTCCAGGGCGGCGGCGTCCGTGCCGGAGACGTTCCGGGTGCCGTCCTTGAAGCCCATCATGTTGCGGGGCGTCTGGGCGTCCGGCGTCGTCGAGGACGTCTTGCCGAACCCCAGCTGCGACCAGCGGATCGCGGTGCGCCCCATGCCGATCCTGGCGAGGTTGCGGATCGCGTGCACGGCGACCTGCGGGTCGTCCGCGCACGCCTGCACGCACAGGTCGCCGCCGCTGCGGGTGGCGTCGAGGTTGTCCCCGGGGAACTTCGGTAGATCCACCAGTGCCTCGGGCCGCCGTCCCTCCAGCCCGAACCTGCCCCTGGCGAACAGGGACGGCCCGAAACCGAGGGTGAGCGTCAGCCGGGACGGCCGCAGGCCGAGCGCCTCGCCGGTGTCGTCCGGCGGCGCCTCCGCCAGGCCGCCGTAAGCCCCGTCGCCCACCGTGTGCCCGGCGGTCATCCGCTCGGCGGCCCGGGTCCACTCCTTGAGCAGGGCGACCAGTTCGGCCCGGTCCGTCGTCGTCACGCCGAAGGAGGCGAAGTGCAGCCGGTCCTGGACGGCGGTGGCGATACCCGCCTGATGCGCACCGTGGAAGGGCACGGCCGCGCCGCTGTCCGCGGCCGGCTCCGCGCCGTCGGACCGCACCGCGGCGACCGCGCCGCCCGCCGCCACCGCACCGAGCGCGAGTCCGGCCCCGCCCCAGCCGAGCAGCGCGCGCCGCGACGGCGCCCGGGCGCCGTCCCGCTCACCGCCCGGCCGCGGGTCAGCCCCGTCGTCCCCGGGCCTGACGTCGTCCCCGGCCCTCGCTCCGTCCCCGGTCATCACTTGGTCACCGCGGCGGCCAGCTTGGACAGCGGCTCGGCGAGCGCGTTGACCGCGTCGGACAGCTCCTTGCGGTCCGCGTCACCGACCTTGTCGTACGGGGTGAAGTCGTAGGAGGCCTTGTCCGCGCGGTACGTGTCCAGCAGCGTGTTCAGCGCCGCGAACCGCTTGTCCAGGGCCGCGGTCAGTGCCGCGTCGTTCTTCGAGGCGACCGGCCTGAGGAGGGTGTACGACTGCTCCGCGCCCTCGACGTTCGCCTTGAAGTCGACGAGGTCGGTGTGGCTGTAACGCTCCTCCTCACCGGTGACCTTGCCGGTGGCGACCTCGTCGAGGAGCTCCTTGGCGCCGTTCGCCATCGAGGTCGGGGTGATGTCGGCCTTGCCGACCCGCTTCTGCCAGTCGACGAGGTCCTTGTAGAGGACGGGCGCGAGGGCCTTCTCCTCGGCGCCCAGCTTCTTGTCCTGCCACAGCGCCTTCTCCAGGCGGTGCCAGCCGGTCCACTTCTGGCCGTCCTCCAGGCCGTCCTCACGGACGTCGACCTTCGGGTCGATGTCGCCGAACGACTCGGCGACCGGCTCGGTGCGCTCCCAGCCGATGCGGGAGTCGGCGTACGCCTTCTTCGCCGCCTCGATGTCGCCCGCCGCGACGGCGTCGGTGAAGACCTTCACCTTGGGCAGCGTCTCGTCGGCCTGCGCCTGCACGTAGGTGCGGTAACCCGCGACGGCCTTGTCCATCTCCGGGCTGCGCGGGGCCGCGGCCGTCCCGCCGGTGACCTCGACGGTCTGCCGGATGCCCTTGCCCTTCATGCCGGGCTTGCAGGCGATCTCGTACGTACCGGCCTTGATCTCGGCGGTGATCTTCGCCTTGGTGCCGGGGCCGATGTTCTCCCGCTCGGTGACGATGCGGTCGTCCGGGAACAGGACGTAGACCTCGGTGACCTTGGATCCCTTGTTCTCCACGGCGAGCTCCACGTGGCCGGCGGGGATCTTGGTCTCCGAGACCTCGCAGGCGTCGTCCTTGGCGACGACCTTGACCGCACCCTCCGCCTTGCCGTCGCTCTTCTCGGCGCAGCCCGTGACGGCGGTCAGGGCGGCCAGTGTGGTGGCAGCGGTGACGACGGAGAGACGAACGGCTCGCATGCGGGCTCCACGGAAGCGATGAGGGACGGAGGGTGGTGCGGACAAAAGGTAGTGAGGCAGACCTAACTTAACCGTGCCTAACCTCCTTGCTACCCACCCCGTCAGTGATTCAGCTCTCACCTCGCGGTCCGGGGAACGGTCCGGTCACGGCATCGTCATGGGTCGCCCATGGAAAGGTAAAGGGCAGGTCAAGCGTGCTTCCGTGCGGGGCGGGCGGCGTCCAAGTCGACAGGGCTGCCGTTACCGCCCTTCGGCGCCGGAAACCGCTCCGGCGGTGCTTGAATGCCCACGTGAACGACTTCGGCGTACCCGACGGCATCGACGTACTGCGCGTGTTCTGCGGCCCCGACGGCCGCCACGGCAATCCGCTCGGCGTCGTGCGGGACGGACGCGGCTACCCCGACAGCGGGTCCCGGCAGGCGCTCGCCCGGCAGCTCGGCTTCAGCGAGACCGTCTTCGTCGACGACCCGGAACGCGGCACCGTCGACATCCGGACGCCGGGGCTGCGGCTGCCGTTCGCCGGGCACCCGCTCGTCGGCGTGGCCTGGCTGCTCGACCTGGAGGTCCTGGAGCTGCCCGTCGGGGACGTGTACGCCCGCCAGGACGGCGAGTTCACCTGGATCACGGCCCGCCCCGAGTGGGCGCCGCCCCGGACGCTGGAGCGGTACGCGTCGGCCGCGGACGTCGAGGCGCTGACGGGGCCGCCGCCGGGGGAGGGGTGGCTCTACGTCTGGGCCTGGGAGGACGAGGCGGCGGGCCGCGTACGGGCGCGGGCGTTCCCGCGCCGCGGCGACGCCGTCGACGAGGACGAGGCGACGGGCGCCGCGGCCATGCTGCTGAGCGCTGAGCTCGGCCGGGCCCTGAACATCACGCAGGGGCGCGGTTCCCAGATCCTCACCGCCCCCGCGCCGGACGGCGCGGTGGAGATCGGCGGCCGCGTCCTGCTGGCCGCCGCGGGCGTCGTGCCGACGGCCGCCCCGGGCCGGGCGCGGTCGGCCGCCGCGGGCGTCAGGCGCTGAGGGAGAACGCCTCTCCCAGCTCCCGGAGGACGGCGGTGTTGAGCGCGAAGGCCCGTCCGCACTCGTCCACGATGCGCCGCTTCTCCACGTCGTCGGCGTCCACGGCGTCCAGCAGCTCCCGGTACCGCCGCTTGAAGGCGGCCGGGTTGGCTATGTGCTCGAAGACGTAGAACCGCACCCCGTCGCCCTTGCGCGCGAACCCCCAGGTCCTCTCCGCGGTGCCGCGGATGATCTGGCCCCCGGAGAGGTCTCCGAGGTAGCGGGTGTAGTGGTGCGCTACGTAGCCGGCGGGCCAGTTCCGCGCGCACGCGGCGACCCGCTCGGCGTACGCGGCGGTGGCCGGCAGTGGCGCCAGGCCCGTACGCCACCCGGCGCCCCGGAGATGGGCCAGATCGCGCTCCAGCTCGTCGGCGCGCATCAGCTCCGCCTGTATGAACGGACCCGCGACCGGATCCTCGCGCAGGGCCTCGGCGCCGTCCTCCAGGGCCCGGTAGACGAACCACAGCTGCTCGGTGTAGCGCGTGTACGCCTCCACGCCGAGCCGTCCGCCGAGCAGGCCGCTCATGAAGGCCGAGGATTCCGCCTCGGTGTGCTGCTCCTGCGAAGCGGTGCGGATGAGCGCCGAGAAGGGCGTGGGGGCGGCGGTGTTCAAGGCGGGCCTCCGGGGGGCGAGGGAAGCGGGACGGTCCGGACGGGAGGGGTGACACCGGCCGCGAGACCGGTGCGCGGCGGCGCGCACCGATACGGCGATCCTCCTGGTGAGGGCCTCCCGAGTCAAAAGCTTCCCGACCGCTTGTCGGCAAAAGGCCGCATCGCCGGGCGCGGCCGGCCCCGGTCCGGCCTCCCGGGCCCGGCCCCGACCGGTACGCCCCGCCCTGTACACCCTGCCCTGCCCGTGCCGCCCTGCCCTGCCCGTGCTCAGGGCAGCGTCAGGATGTCCGCCCCGGTCTCGGTCACGACGAGGGTGTGCTCGAACTGGGCGGTCCGCTTGCGGTCCCTGGTCACCACCGTCCAGCCGTCGTCCCACATGTCGTACTCGTGGGTCCCGAGCGTCAGCATCGGCTCGATCGTGAACGTCATGCCCGGCTGCATCACGGTGGTCGCGTGCGGGCTGTCGTAATGGGGGACGATGAGGCCGGAGTGGAAGGAGGAGCTGATCCCGTGCCCGGTGAAGTCCCGCACCACCCCGTACCCGAACCGCTTGGCGTACGACTCGATGACCCGCCCGATGACGTTGATCTGCCGCCCGGGCCGTACGGCCTTGATGGCCCGGTTCAGCGACTCCCGGGTGCGCTCCACGAGGAGCTTCGACTCCTCGTCCACGTCGCCACAGAGATAGGTGGCGTTGTTGTCGCCGTGCACGCCGTTGATGTACGCGGTGACGTCGAGGTTCACGATGTCGCCGTCCCGCAGCACCGTGGAGTCGGGGATGCCGTGGCAGATGACCTCGTTGAGCGAGGAGCACAGGGACTTCGGGAAGCCCCGGTAGCCGAGTGTCGACGGGTAGGCCCCGTGATCGACCATGAACTCGTGGGCCACCCGGTCGAGTTCGTCGGTGGTGACGCCGGGGGCGATGTGCTTCGCGGCCTCTTCCATCGCCTGCGCGGCGATACGGCCCGCGATCCGCATGCGCTCCACGGTGTCGGAGTCCTGGACCTCCGGGCCGGTGTACGGGGCGGGGGCGGGCTTCCCCACGTACTCGGGGCGCCGGATGTTTCCGGGCACGGAACGGACGGGAGTGATCTCCCCTGGTGCGAGGAGCGACTGGCCAGACATGCGAGCGAGTCTAACCAGCGTGCTCGGGGCAGCATGGCAACGAGGAAAGGATCCGATGATGGCCCTGTTCAAGAAGCGCACGGTGGGCAAACCGGGCGAGTGGTACTACTGCCTGGAACACAAGAAGGTCGAGGAGGGCCCGGAGTGCCCGGGTAAGGACCGCTTCGGCCCGTACACCTCCCGTGAGGCGGCGCAGCACGCGATGGACACGGCGCGTGAACGGAACCTCGCATGGGAGAACGACCCCAAGTGGCACGACCGCCCCACCGACCCCCCGGCCTGACCCGCCCCTGCCCCGCCGCCCCGCGAGGCTGAGGCCCGTCGTGGGGAGGTGGCGGAGAGGGAAGTCGGACAGGTGGCCAGCTTTGTGGTCCGTCACCTCACAGTGACCGAAGGTCGAGGCCGCTCCGCTACCACCGCGGGGGCGGTGGGGCGGTGAGCTGGTCGGCCAGGCGGGAGAGGCGGTCGCGGAAGGAGCGGCGGCCGCGTGGCGCCGGTGCGCCGTTCTCGCCGGCCGCCGCGCTCACCAGGTGCTGCACGGTGTCCAGGTCCACCTCGTCGCGGCCGGTCACCGTGAGCGCCTCGTGGGCCAGGCCGCGGACCTCCGGGTCGCCGCCGTCCAGCGAGAGCACCGTCGCCCCGGCCCGGCGCGCATCGTGCACCCGTTCGAGCAGGCCGGCCTCCGCCCGCTCCGGGGCGACGACGAGCAGGGTCTCGCCCCGACCGGCCGTCCCGATCCGGCCGAGGCCGACGGCCAGGTGGACCGGATCGCCGGGCTCCACCCGGTGGCGTACGAGGGTGGGCCTGAGCTGGGGGAGTCCCGACCACGTCGACTCGTCCACCAGGTGCGCCGCCAGGTGCCACGGCTCGTACATCTCCGTGCCGACCAGCAGCAGTCCGCCGCCCCGCGGCACGACGGACGACCGGAGGGTGCGGGCGAACCGCCGGGCCGCCGAGGGCCACTCGGTCCCGGCGAGCACCTCGCGCAGCAGGGCGACACGTACGGCATCCATGGCCCGGGATCATGCCCCCGGCGGCCCCCCGGGGACAGCCCGATCGCCCGGGTCCACCCGAACGGGGACCGCTCCCGGCGCCGGGGCGACCGCCGTCCCCTCCTTCGCTACCTCGCAGTAGGGTCGGCGCCATGACTACGAACGACAGCGGCAGCGCACCGAAGCCCCCCGCCAAGGACCCCTGGGACCTCCCCGACGTCTCCGGGCTGACCGTCGGCGTACTCGGCGGGACGGGCCCCCAGGGCCGGGGCCTCGCCTACCGTCTCGCCCGGGCCGGGCAGAAGGTCGTCATCGGCTCCCGGGCCGCCGACCGTGCCGGGGCGGCCGCGGCGGAGCTGGGTCATGGCGTCGAGGGCGCCGGCAACGCGGAATGCGCGCGCCGCAGCGACGTCGTGATCGTCGCCGTGCCGTGGGAAGGACACGCCGAGACCCTGGAGTCCCTGCGCGAGGAGCTCGCCGGGAAGCTCGTCGTGGACTGCGTGAATCCCCTCGGCTTCGACAAGAAGGGCGCCTACGCCCTGAAGCCCGAGGAGGGCAGCGCCGCCGAGCAGGCCGCCGCCCTCCTGCCGGACTCCCGGGTCACCGCCGCCTTCCACCACCTGTCGGCGGTGCTGCTCCAGGACGAGTCGATCGAGGAGATCGACACCGACGTGATGGTCCTGGGCGAGGCGCGCGCCGACACCGACACCGTGCAGGCACTCGCGAACCGGATTCCCGGCATGCGGGGGATCTTCGCGGGCCGGCTGCGCAACGCGCACCAGGTCGAGTCGCTGGTCGCGAACCTGATCTCGGTCAACCGCCGCTACAAGGCGCACGCGGGCCTGCGTACGACCGACGTCTGAGCGAGCCCCTGCCCGGAGCCGAAACGGGCATGAGGGACACTGGTGGGAACCGCGCACCATCCCCCGACAGGAGCAACGCCCTCATGCCCCGCCTCGCGCTCTACGCCCTCGTCGTCTGCGTCCTCGCCGTCACCGCCGCCGTGGTCTCCTTCGTCCAGGGCAGCTTCCTGGGGATCGTCTGGGTGCTGCTGGCCGGTCTCTCGTCGAACATGGCGTGGTTCTACGTACGCCGGTACCGGGCGCAGGCGGCCACTGACGCCCGCTGAGGGCTCACCCGGCCGCCGGCCGCCCGTCCGTCAGCCGCCCACCGCGCAGCGCGGGTCCTGGTCGCCGAACCACTCCCGCCAGAAGCGGTACGTGTCCAGACCGCAGTACGTCTCGAAGTTGCTGACGCCCAGGCCCCGCAGCAGGGCGTCGACCGCGTCGAAGAAGGCGCCGTTCACTTCCGGGATCCACAGCAGCGCGAACACCGCGATCAGCCCGAAGGGCGCGAACGGCTCCACCTGGCGCCGGACCCCGTACGAGAGCCACGGCTCGATCACGCCGTAGCCGTCGAGTCCCGGGACCGGCAGGAAGTTCAGGATCGCGGCCGTGACCTGGAGCAGGGCCAGGAACGCCAGCGCGAGGCGGAAGGGGACCGGCACACCGTCGAGCGCGTGCAGCCAGAACGGAGCCGTGCAGACGATGGCGAACAGCACGTTCGTCAGCGGTCCGGCGGCCGAGATCAGGCTGTGCTTCCACCGCCCGCGGATCCGCCCCCGCTCGATGTAGACCGCGCCGCCCGGCAGGCCGATGCCGCCCATGATCACGAAGAGCACGGGCAGCACGATGCTCAGCAGGGCGTGGGTGTACTTCAGCGGGTTGAGGGTCAGATAGCCCTTCGCCCCGATCGAGATGTCCCCGCTGTGCAGGGCGGTCCGCGCGTGCGCGTACTCGTGCAGGCAGAGCGAGACGATCCAGGCCGCCGTGACGAAGAGGAAGACCGCGAAGCCGGTCTGTTCGGCGAAGCCCGTCCACACCGCCCAGCCCGCGACGGCCATGACGGCGACGATGCCCAGGAAGATGGGACTGATCCGCCGGTCACTGCGGCGGACTGCGGTGGTCATCGGGACTCCTGATCGCTGGACGGCATACGGCGGGCCCCTGCAGAGGGGCCACAGGGCGGGAACGTATCGCGGACCGCCCTCGTGCCCGGCCCCGGGGCCCGCGCGCGGTGCCGGTCACCCGCTCGACGAACCCCTGCGGGCCCTGCGCGCCAGGGTGTTGCGGGACCGCCGTACGGACCCCACACCGGGCCCGTACGGCCGACAGCCCGCCGATGGGGGGAAGTCGGCGGGCTGTCGGTGGTGCCGGCAGTGGTCGGTGGTGCGTCAGTGGAAGGTGTGCTCCGGCTGCGGGAACACACCGCCGACGACCTCGTCGGCGAACTCCTTCGCCGCGTTGCCGAGGACCTGGCGCAGGTCGGCGTACTGCTTGGTGAAGCGCGGCACCTTGCCGCCGGTCAGCCCGGCCATGTCGGTCCAGACCAGCACCTGGGCGTCCGTGTCCGGCCCGGCGCCGATGCCGACGGTCGGGATGTGCAGCGTGCGGGTCACCTCGGCGGCCAGCTCGGCCGGTACGAGTTCGAGGACGACGGCGAACGCGCCCGCGTCCTGCACCGCCTTGGCGTCGCGCAGCAGCTGCTGGGCGGCCTCCTCGCCGCGGCCCTGCACCCGGTAGCCCATGGCGTTGACGGACTGCGGGGTCAGGCCGATGTGGCCCATGACCGGGATGCCGGCCTCGACGAGCAGCCGGATCTGCTCGTGCGAGCGCTCGCCGCCCTCCAGCTTCACGGCCCCGACGCCGGAGTCCTTGATCAGCCGGGTGGCGTTGCGCAGGGCCTGGACCGGGCCCTCCTGGTACGCGCCGAAGGGCAGGTCGGCGACGATGAGCGCGCGCCTGGTGCCCCGCACGACGGCGGCGGAGAGGATCGCCATCTCGTCCATCGTGACGGGCACGGTGGTCTCGTAACCCAGGTGGCAGTTGCCCATGGAGTCGCCCACGAGCATGACCGGGATGCCGGCCTCGTCGAAGACGGACGCGGTCATCGCGTCGTAGGCGGTGAGCATGGGCCACTTCTCGCCGCGCTCACTGGCGGCGGCGATGTCGTGGACGGTGATGCGGCGGGTGCTCTTCCCGCCGTACAGCGCCTTTCCGGCGGCGGGGGAGGGACCTGCGGGTGGTGCGGACTGGTTCTGCGCAGCCTGCAGCGACATGGCCAACGGCTCCTTCGTCATCTCGAGGCGCCCTGACGGCGTCCCCGGATCCCCTCCATGGTGGCATCCCGGGGCGGTTCCCGGGAAGTGGGCCCCGCCGGGGGCGTCCTGCGTGAACGGTGCGCGGCGACCGGGTAAAGACTTCACAATACGAGACGGTATCGTATCGAAAAGCGCCTAGGGTGTGGCGCATGTCCATACCGTCCGGCGCACCTGCCGCCGCATCCCGAGTCCCGGAGGCGGTTCACCGCCGCCGCTGGGCGATCCTCGCCGTCCTCATGTTCAGCCTGCTCATCGTGGTCCTGGACAACTCGATCCTGAACGTCGCGGTCAAGACGATCGCCAGCCCGGCACCGACCGGCATCGGCGCCACCCAGAGCGAGCTCGAGTGGGCGATCAACTCCTACACGCTGGTCTTCGCCGGCTTCCTCTTCACCGCCGGACTGCTCGGCGACCGCATCGGCCGCAAGAAGGTCCTCCTGGCCGGCATCCTCGTCTTCGGTCTCGGTTCCGGCCTGGCCGCGCTCTCGGCCTCGCCCGGCCAACTCATCACCTGGCGCGCGCTGATGGGCTTCGGGGCGGCGTTCGTGATGCCCGCCACCCTCGCTGTCCTGATGAACGTCTTCGAGCGCGACGAACAGCCCAAGGCCATCGGCATCTGGGCCGGCGGCGTCGGTCTCGGCATCGCCATCGGCCCGATCACCGGCGGAGTGCTCCTGGAGCACTTCTGGTGGGGCTCGATCTTCCTGGTCAACGTCCCCGTGGCGGTCGTGGCGCTGATCGCCATGGTGCTTCTCGTCCCCGACTCGCGGGACCCGGAGCCGGGCCGTGTCGACCCGCTCGGTGTCGTCCTGTCCGTCGTCGGCCTGGTGCTGCTCGTGTACGGCATCATCCGCGGCGGTGAACTCGCCTCCTTCACTGACCTCACGGTCCTCGCGCCGCTGCTCGGCGGGCTGGTGGTGCTGGCGGTCTTCGTCCGGCACGAGAAGCGCAGCAGCCACCCGTCCCTCGACATCGCGTACTTCCGCAAGCCGGCCTTCTCCGCCGCCGTCTCCGCCATCGCGCTGGTGTTCTTCGCGCTGATGGGCGTCACGTTCTTCTCCGCCTTCTACCTGCAGAGCGTGCGCGGCTACAGCGCCCTGCAGTCCGGGCTGCTGATCCTCCCGCTCGCCGCCGCCCAGATGATCTTCGCGCCACGCGCCCGGCTGGTCGTGGACCGGTTCGGCGCCCGCGCGGTCTGCACCGCCGGCATGCTGCTGGTCGCGGGCGGCCTCGCGGCGTTCGCGTTCTTCGACGCCGGTACACCCGTCTGGGTGCTGTGCCTGGTCTTCTTCGTCCAGGGCACGGGCATGGCGCACATCATGCCGCCGGTCACCGTCACGGTGATGCAGGCGCTGCCCCGTGAACGGGCCGGCTCCGGTTCGGCCATCAACAACACCTTCCGCCAGGTCGGCGGGGCGCTCGGGGTCGCCGTACTCGGCTCGGTGCTCTCGACGGTGTACCGGGGACGCATCGAGGGCCACCTCGACGGCGTGCCCGCCGCGGCCCGGGACGTCGCGGGCGAGTCGATCGAGGCGACGCTCGGTGTGGCGTCCCGACTCGGCCCGGCGGGCAGGCCCCTGATCGCCGCGGCCGACGACGCGTTCATCGGGGCGATGCACGTCACGGCCCTGGGCTCGGCGGCGGTGGCCCTGATCGGCGCGCTGGTCGTCGGTGTGTTCCTGCCCGGCAGGGCGGTGGGCGCCGCACGTACGGACCGTCCGGAGCGCGAGCCGGCCCGGAGCGCCCCGGGCCCCTCGCAGGACTGAGACCGGGGCGCCCGGCGGCACCTGCCGGACCGCTCGCCCCGCGACGCGCCGGTCCGCCAGAATCAGGGGGGAACGGTGAGGTGAACGGTGAGCGGTGAGCACCGGGAGCGTACGAGTACGGCGAGAGGTGACCACGTGCAGGCGGCACAGGACCAGGCGCACGACCCGGCCGGGGACGGCGGCTCCGAGCCCCGCCGGGGCCGCCCCCGCAGCGCTGCCGCCGAGCGGGCGATCCTCGACGCCGTCGTGGAGCTCCTGGAGGCCGGCGAGCCCCTGGCCGGCCTGTCCATCGAGCGCATCGCCCGGACCGCGGGCGTCGGCAAGGCGACCATCTACCGCCGCTGGAGCGGCAAGGAGGAGCTCTTCGTCGACGTCCTGCGGGACATCGAGCCCGCCGACCCCACCGTCTCGGGCACCGCGGGCCTGGACGACCTGCGCGCCCTGCTGGAGTCCATGCGCACCCGGGGGCTCGCCCAGCGCTCCTCCGTCCTCCTGCACAACGTGTTCGCGCAGATGAAGAGCCATCCCAGGCTGTGGGCCGAGTACCAGCGCACCGTCATCGCGCCACGCCGTGCCGCGATGGTGGCGGCGGTCCGGCGGGCGGTGGACGCCGGGGAGCTGCGGAGCGACCTCGACGTGGAACTGATGGACGACCTGTTCCTCGGCCCGATGCTCGTCCGCACCGTCCACCGTCCCGAAGCGCCCCTGCCCGAGGACCTCACGCAGCGCATCGTCCAGACCCTGCTCGAAGGCCTCGCGCCGAAGTCCCCGGTCACAGCCGGGAAGCCGACGCCGGCGCGCGGGTGAGCGTTCCGTCACAAGCACGTGTGAGACCCGGCCGGCCGGAACCCGCGACACCACTCGTGACGTCCTGATGGCAGTACAGCCGTCGTCGACGGCAGGAACGGCGTCGTCCATCCCCTAGGGTCGGGGGCGCGGGCGATGTGTACGGCAAGGCAGTGAGGACAGCGCAATGGTGCAGGCGTACAGGGCGGACACCGAGAACGCCGGTACGGGCCCGCGGCGGCCCGGATCCCGCCTCAGGGACCTGCGCCGCAGACTCGCCACGGACAGGGGCCTGTGGCGGCGCGGCATTCTCCTTGCGCTCTGCTCGGTCCTCCTGACCCTCGTGATGGTCTTCCACGCGGAGATCCCGAACACCATCGGCAACACGGGCAGCCTCATCGAGACGTTCCTGCCCTGGTTCGGGCTCCTCGTGCCGGTGCTGCTGCTCCTCGGGCTCGTCCGGCGTTCGGCGACCGCCCTGATCGCGCTGGTCCTGCCTGCCGCCGTCTGGTTCAACCTCTTCGGCGGGCTGCTCTTCGCCGACAAGTCCGGTGCCGGTGGCGGCCTCACCGTCGCGACGCACAACGTCAACGCGGGCAACCCCGACCCGGCGGGAACCGCCCAGCAGGTCGCGGGCTCCGGCGCGGACGTCGTCGCCCTGCAGGAACTTCCCACCGGCAAGGTGGCGGCGTACGAGAAGGCGCTCGCCGACCGCTACCCGCACCACTCGGTGCAGGGCACCGTGGGCCTGTGGAGCACCTACCCGCTGACCGACGCCCGCCCCGTCGACATCAAGCTCGGCTGGACCCGCGCGATGCGCGTCACGGTCACCACCCCCGAGGGCCCCGTCGCCGTGTACGTGGCGCACCTGCCCTCCGTACGGGTGAAGCTGAACGCGGGCTTCACCGCCAGCCAGCGGGACAGGAGCGCGGACGCGCTGGGCGAGGCGATCGGCGACGAGCGGCTCGCCCGGGTGATCCTGCTGGGCGACCTCAACGGCACGATGAACGACCGCTCGCTGAACGCCGTCACCGCGCAGATGCGCTCCACCCAGGGCGCGGCGGGCGACGGCTTCGGCTTCAGCTGGCCCGCGTCGTTCCCGATGGCGCGGATCGACCAGATCATGGTGAAGGGCGCCGAACCCGTCTCCTCCTGGACCCTGCCCGCCACGGACAGCGACCACCTCCCGATCGCCGCCCGCGTCGAACTCCCCGCGGAGTAGGCTGACTCCCATGTCCAGCCCCGAGTCCGACAGACTCCGGCCACCGGTCCGCCGGTGGCCGATCCGCAGCGCCCGGGGCCTCTGACCGGAGGCCCCCGCCGCACGGTTGACCGCCGCCGGACCGTCACGGCGGTGCGGGCTGTCAGGACGTCACCTTCCGGGTTCGTGAACAGACCGGGTTCGTGAACAGACCAGGTCCGTGAACAGACCGGACCTTCCACCGCGTTGCCGTCCCCGCGCCCCGGCGCGGCCGGACGGGCGCGGCCCGCACCCCCCGCGCACCGTTCGTCACTCCTCCGACGGTTCCGTACAAGGGGTTCCCTTCTCATGCCATTCGCTGTGTACGTGCTCGGGCTCGCGGTCTTCGCCCAGGGCACATCGGAGTTCATGCTGTCCGGGCTGGTGTCGGGCATCGCCGACGACCTCCACGTCTCGCTGTCCGCCGCCGGCCTCCTGACCTCGGCCTTCGCCGTCGGGATGGTGGCCGGCGCGCCGCTCACCGCCCTGGCCGGCCGCACCTGGCCACGGCGCCGGGCGCTGCTCCTCTTCCTGGGCGTCTTCGTCGCCGTCCATGTGGCCGGCGCGCTGACCGGCAGCTACGGGGTGCTGCTCGCGACGCGCGTCGCCGGGGCGCTGGCCAACGCCGGCTTCTGGGCGGTCGCGCTGGTCACCGCGACCTCCCTGGCCGGACCGCGTCTCCGGGCCCGCGCGACGGCCGTCGTCGTCGCGGGGGTGACCCTCGCCTGTGTGGTGGGCGTGCCGGCCGGGGCGGTGCTCGGCGACCTGTGGGGCTGGCGCTCCGCGTTCTGGGCGGTGGCCCTCGTCACCGTACCGGCGTGCCTCGCGCTGCTGTACGCCGTGCCGGCCGGCCGCGCCGACGAGGCGCCGCCGGCCGCCGCGCGCACAGAACTGCGGGCCCTGACCCGTCCCCGACTGCTGCTGACCCTGCTGGTGACGGCCCTGGTGCAGGGGGCGACCTTCTGTTCGTTCTCGTACCTGCAACCGCTGGTCACCCAGGTCACCGGCTTGGGGACGGGCTGGGTGCCCGCGGTCCTCGCCCTCTTCGGCGTGGGCTCGTTCCTCGGCGTCACCGCGGCCGGCCGGCTCGCGGACCTCCGGCCCGCCGCCACCGTCACGGCGGGTACGGGCGCGCTGGCCCTCGGGTGGGCGGCGCTCGCCCTGAGCGCGGCGAACCCGGCGGCGGCGCTCACCCTGGTCCTCCTCCAGGGGGCACTGGCCTTCGGTACGGGCACGGTGCTCCTCACCCGGGTCCTCCACCTGGCCCCCGACGCCCCCACCCTCGCGGGCTCCTACGCCACGGCCGCCTTCAACGTGGGTGCGGCGCTGGGCCCTTGGCTGGGCGGCCTGGCCCTCGACGCGGGGTTCGGCTTTCGGGCGCCGCTGTGGGTGAGCGTGCTGCTGATGTGCCTGGCGCTGGCCGGGGCGGGTGTCCTCGCGGCCCGTGCTCCGGAACCGGCCCGGCTGCCCGCGGGGGAGGGCGCGGCCGGGACGGGGAGCTGATCCGCAGGGCCCGGCGGCTGCCGGGCCCACCGCTTTCTGCGCGCGCCGAGGCCGTCCCGCCCTCCCACGGACGGCCTCGGCGCGGTGCCTTCCGGTGATCTTCTGCACAGGGCGCCGGCGGCCGACGGCCGCGTGCCCCGGTCCTGTCGGCCCACCGTAGGGCTCTGACCAGCAACACAGCCGTCACCGGGCGGCGCCGGCGGCACCGTTCCGCCGTGCCGCCGCAACGGGCCGTTCACCTCCGGGCATAAAACGTCTGAGACACTTTGTTCCGTAGTGATACTTAACCCGGCACCCCACGGCCGGACCGGCAACGAAGCCGACGCTCCCACTCCCGTACTCCTGCCGCCCGCCCCTCTGCGGGCCGTGCGGCACCCACCCCGAAAGAGGTTCACACCCATGCCCCTGGCCCTGCTCGCCCTCGCTGTGAGCGCCTTCGGCATCGGCACCACCGAGTTCGTGATGATGGGCCTGCTGCCCAACGTCGCGGACGACCTGGGAACGTCCGTACCCACCGCCGGTTACCTCGTCTCGGCGTACGCCATCGGCGTGGTCCTCGGTGCTCCGCTGCTCACCGGTCTCGGCTCCAGGATCCCGCGCAAGCGGATGCTCCTGCTGCTGATGGCCCTGTTCACCGTCGGCAACCTCGCCTCGGCCTTCGCCCCCGACTTCGGCTGGCTCCTCGCGGGCCGGTTCCTGGCCGGGCTGCCGCACGGGGCCTTCTTCGGCGTCGGCGCGGTCGTCGCCGCCCGCCTCGTACCCGACGGGCGTCAGGCCCGGGCCGTCGCGACGATGTTCCTCGGCCTGACCGTCGCCAACATCGTCGGCGTCCCGGCGGCCACCCTGCTGGGGCAGCACCTCGGCTGGCGTGCCACCTTCATGGTGGTCGCGGTGATCGGGCTGGCCGCCATGGCCGCGCTGGCCCGTCTCGTCCCGCAGATCCCCGTCGACGCGCACCAGAACGTACGCCGCGAACTGAGCGCGCTCGGCAACCGGCAGGTACTGCTCGGCCTGCTCACCGCCGTCCTCGGCTTCGCGGGTGTCTTCGCCGTCTACTCCTACCTCTCGTCCATGACGACCGAGGCGATGGGCTTCGGGGAGTCCTCGGTCACCCTGGTCCTGGCCCTCTTCGGCATCGGGATGACGCTGGGCGCCCTGGCGGCCGGACCGCTGACGGACCGTGCGCTGCGGCCCACGCTGTACGGGTCGCTGGCCGCCCTGGCCGTCGTTCTGACGATCTTCCCCTTCACCGTCCATGTGCGGTGGGCGGCGCTGCTGATGGTCGTACTGCTGGGCGGAATCGGGTTCATGACGACCACCCCGCTGCAGATGCTGGTGATGAGCAAGGCCAAGGACGCCCCCACGCTCGCCTCCGCCTCCAACCACTCCGCCTTCAACCTCGCCAACGCGGGCGGCGCCTGGCTCGGCGGTGTGGCCATCGCGGCGGGCTGGGGCTGGACGTCACCGGCCCTGGTCGGCGCGGTCCTGGCCGTGGCCGGGCTCGCGGTGGCGGTCACGGCCGGCGTCCTGGACCGGACGCCGGGGACCTCCCGCATCGTGGCGGCCGGGACGGTGGTCCGCCACGAGCGGAAGGCCGGCGTGCACTGACGGACGCGGCGCGGGCCGGCGGGGCGCCCGCCTCCACCACGCGGCGACAGGGCGCGGGGCCCGTACGGCAGCCTGTGACGACTGCCGTACGGGCCCTCGGTCCGTGCCGGGTCAGACCGACTCACGCCACCTGTTCGTGATCGGCAGCCGCCGGTCCTTGCCGAAGCCCTTCGGGGAGATCTTCGTGCCCGGCGGGTACTGCCGGCGCTTGTACTCCGCCGTGTCCACCATCCGCAGCGTCCTGGTCACCAGCGCCTCGTCGAAACCGGCCGCCACGATGGCGTCCCGGCCCTGGTCCCGGTCGACGTACATCTCCAGGATCCGGTCCAGTACGTCGTAGTCCGGCAGCGAGTCCGTGTCCACCTGGTCCGGGCGCAGTTCGGCGCTCGGCGGCTTGGTGATGGACGCTTCCGGGATGGGTGGGGTCTGCCCGCGCTCCTCCGCGGCGCGGTTGCGCCACTTCGCGAGGCGGAAGACCGACGTCTTGTACACGTCCTTGATCGGCCCGTAGGCCCCGACCGAGTCCCCGTAGAGCGTGGAGTAACCCACCGCCAGTTCGGACTTGTTGCCCGGCGCGAGGACGATCTGGCCCTCCTGGTTGGAGATCGCCATCAGCGTCGTACCACGCAGCCGCGACTGCAGGTTCTCCTCCGCCAGTCCCGTCAGCCCCAGCGACCCCATGTACGCGTCGAACATCGGCTCGATCGACACGGTGCGGAAGTGGAGACCGGTCCGCCGGGCCAGCTCGGCCGCGTCGCCCTTGGAGTGGTCCGAGGAGTACTTCGACGGCATCGAGACGCCGTACACGTGGTGGGCACCCAGCGCGTCGCAGGCGATGGTGGCGACGAGCGCGGAGTCGATGCCGCCGGAGAGGCCGACCAGGACACTGCGGAAACCGTTCTTCGCGGCGTACGCCCGCAGGCCCACGACCAGCGCGGAGTACAGCTCCTCGTCGTCGTCCAGCCGCTCCGCGTACCCCCCGGCGAGCTCGGGTTCGTACGCCGGAAGGGGCTCACCCGACAGGACCACGTGGTCGATCCGCAGCCCGTCGTTCACCGTCCCGGACGGAACCTCGGCCGGGGCGGCCGGCAGATCCAGGTCCAGGATCACACTGCCCTCGGCGAACTGCGGGGCGCGGGCTACGACTTCACCGTGCCGGTCGACCACGATCGAGTCGCCGTCGAAGACCAGCTCGTCCTGGCCGCCGATCATCGCGAGGTAGGCCGTCGTGCAGCCGGCTTCCTGGGCGCGCTTGCGGACGAGTTCGAGACGGGTGTCGTCCTTGTCCCGCTCGTACGGGGAGGCGTTGATCGACAGCAGCAGCCCGGCCCCGGCGGCGCGCGCCGCGGGGACGCGGCCGCCGTCCTGCCAGAGGTCCTCGCAGATCGCGAGCGCCACATCGACGCCGTGCACGCGGACGACGGGCATCGAGTCGCCCGGCACGAAGTACCGGAACTCGTCGAAGACCCCGTAGTTGGGCAGGTGGTGCTTGGCGAAGTTGAGCGCGATCCCGCCGCGGTGCAGCACGGCCGCGGCGTTGCGCGGGGAGCCTGCGGGCTGCCCGTAGCGCTCGGCGGGGTGCTCGGACCGGTCGAGGTAGCCGACGACGACCGGCAGTTCGCCGAAGCCCTCGTCGTCGAGACGGGCGGCGAGCGCGCGCAGCGCCCGGCGCGAGGCCTCGACGAAGGACGACCTCAGGGCCAGGTCCTCGACGGGGTAGCCGGTCAGCACCATCTCGGGGAACGCCACCAGATGGGCGCCCTGCTCGGCGGCGTGCCGGGTCCAGTGGACGATCGACTCGCTGTTGCCGGCGAGATCACCGACGGTCGCGTCGATCTGATTCAGTGCGAGACGTAGTTGAGGCACGCCGCCGAGTGTAATCGTCTTTCTGACGCGATGTCCTGGCGGGCCCGCCGGAACCACCGGAGGGGCGCCGCCGGGAGCGGGCGGGAGCGCGTCAGCGCAGGTAGCCGAGGACCGTCATCATCCCGGACTCCGCGTGGTACAGGTTGTGGCAGTGCAGCATCCACAGGCCCGGGTTGTCCGCGTCGAGGTCGACCGTGAGCGAGCGCCTCGGCAGGATCGCCGCGGTGTCCTTGCGGGCGCCGGGGGACCGCCTGCCGTCCGCCCCGGTCAGGGCGAACGTGTGGCCGTGCAGGTGCAGCGGATGCCACATGGAGGTGCGGTTCTCGAAGACCAGCCGCACCCGTTCCCCGGCGCGGACGGGCCGCCGCACCGCCGGATCGTACGGCCTGCCGTCGAAGGCCCAGTCGTACCTCTTCATGGAGCCCGTGAGCGAGAACCGCACCGTCCGGTCCGGTTCGCGTGCCGGCAGCGCCACCGACTCGTCCGCGGCCAGCCGGCCGGCCGTGAGTACCGGGCCGTCCAGCTCCTTCGGGCGCACGCCGGCCGGGGGCAGCGCTCCCGGCGCCGTCCGCAGCACGGCCAGCGCCGACGCGCCCTTGCCCTCGGCGAGCGCGGTCAGCGGGAAGACCCCGTCCCCGGCCGTCACCAGCACGTCGTACCGCTCACCCATGCCCAGCAGCAGGGCGCCGGTCTCGGTGTGCTGTACGGGGAAGCCGTCCGAGTGCGTCACGGTCATCCGGTGGCCGCCCAGGGCCAGCCGGAAGGGGGTGTCCCCGCCGGCGTTGATGACGCGCAGCCGGATGCGGTCGCCCGGCCGGGCCTCGAACACCGAAGGGGCGCTCGCCCTGCGGCCGTTCACCAGGTAGTGCGGGTAGGCGACATTGCCGGCGTGGCCGCCGAGCAGGTCGCTGTCCGCGTCCGCCGGCAGACGCGAAGGCGCGTCGCCCCCGGTGGCCGCTGTGCCGTGCTCCGGCGCCGTGCCGCGCCCCGCCGCCGTGCCGTGTTCCGGAGCCGTTCCGTGGCCGCCGCCCCGGCCGTCCGTGAGTTCGTCGAACACCGCGTCGGGGGTGGAGCCGTCGATCCCGTCGAGCCAGTCGTCCAGGACGACCACCCACTCCCTGTCGTACGCGAGCGGTTCCCTCGGGTCGTCGACGATCAGCGGCGCGTACAGTCCCCGGTCCAGCTGGACGCCCGAGTGCGAGTGGAGCCAGTAGGTGCCCGGCTGCGTGACGGCAAACCTGTACGCGAACTCCGCGCCCGGTTCGATCGGCCGCTGGGTCAGCCCGGGCACCCCGTCCATGTCGTTGCGTACGGAGAGACCGTGCCAGTGCACCGTCGTCGACTGCGGCAGGTGGTTGGCGAGGGTGAGTGCGAGCCTGTCGCCCGCCGTGACGCGGACCGTCCGCCCGGGCAGCCGGTCCCCGTAGGACCAGGTGGGGACGGTGAGTCCGCCGCCGAGTTCGAGGCGGGAGGCGGTGGCGGTGAGCGAGACCCTCCGAAGTGGGCCCGCACCCCGGCGGGCCTCCGCCTCCCTGACCTCCGGACCGTCGGGGGTGACGTACCGGTCGGCGGCGCGCGCAGCCGACGGCGTGCGGGCCGGGGAGGCGGCGTGGACAGGGGAGGCGAGGGCCGTCGTTCCCGCCAGGGCGATACCGGCGCCGAGCACGGCGCGACGGTTGGGCATTTCAGACATATTGCGCACCGTACTCGCGTCTGCTACAGCGAGCGGCCACGACACCCGCAGGCGCCGGCACCTGCCCGCCTGATATGCGAAGGGCACCTGCCGGCTCGATATGCGAAGGCCCGGCACCCCGCGCGGGTCTGCGCGGGGTGCCGGGCCTTCGGTGGCGGGTGCGGACTGCGGTGCCGGTGTGAGGCCGGGAGTGTCGTCAGGAGTGGGAGTAGACCTTCTCCGCCCAGCCGGCGACCTGTTCGTCGGAGAGGTGCCGGGCCAGGTCGGCCTCGCTGATCATGCCGATGAGCTTCTTGTTCTCGATCACCGGGAGCCGGCGGATCTTGTGGCTCTGCATCTCTTCCAGCACCGTGTCGACATCGGCGGCCGAGTCGATCCAGCGCGGGGTGCCGTCGCAGAGCGCGCCCGCGGTCACCTGGGACGGGTCGTGCCCCGCCGCCACACACTTGATCACGATGTCCCGGTCGGTGATGATGCCGACCATCTTGTCCTGCTCGCCGTCGCCGGAAACGGGCAGGGCGCCCACCTTGTGGTCGCGCATCATCTGCGCGGCGCGGTCGAGCGTCTCGTGGGCGGGGATCCAGTGGGCCCCGGTGTGCATGATGTCCTTCGCGGTGGTCATGGGTTCCTCCTGGGTGCCTATGGGCATGCCGTACACCCCCGAGCCACATTCATTGTGGTGTGCCCGTCCGGCGCACGCCACCGCTGGCCCGGGAGGCCCGGCAGCAGTACGCCGGAGCCGAGATCACCCGCACAGGTGAACGCCGTACCGGCAGGCGTTCACGGAAGGGTGACGGCCCCCCGCGCGGCGAGCATGTCCGCCATCAGGTCCAGCTCGGAGCGCTGCGCCTCGACCATCCCCTGGGCGAGCCGCCTCTCCGCCGGTACCGCGCACCGCTCGGCGCAGCCCTCGGCCATGGCGACGCCGCCCTTGTGGTGGGCGGTCATCAGCCGGAGGAAGAGGATCTCTGCGTCCTCGCCGTCGGCCTCACCGAGCCGTCTCAGTTCCGCCCGGGTCGCCATACCGGGCATCGGAGCACCGCCGCCCGCCCCGGCACCCGTCTGAGGACCCGGACCGTGCCCGGAGCCGTGGCCCGAGCTGTGGCCCGAGCTGTGGTCCGTGCCCTGCCCGGACGGCCGGCCGGGGTGGCCGGTGTGGCCGCCGGACATCCACGCCATGGGCCCCTGCCCGTCCGGGGCCGTCTTCGGCAGCCCCCACAGGTCCAGCCACCCCAACAACATCCCCCGCTGGTTGGCCTGCGTGTTGGCGATGTCGTACGCGAGGCGCCGTACGTCCTCGTCCCGGGTACGGTCCCGCACCACGAACGACATCTCCACGGCCTGCTGATGGTGCACGGCCATGTCCCGGGCGAACCCCGCGTCCGCCGACTCGGCCGTGGGCGTGCGCTCGACCGGGGCCGCCCGGTCGCCCCGCGCGGAGGCGACCGTCGCGGCGCCCGCGAGAAGCAGCGCGAGCGCCACGGCGGAACCGGCCGCCCACCGCGTACGCCGGTTTCCCGCCGGGCTCACCCGTCGACCCCGCCCGTGCACGGCGCACCCGGCTCGGGGGTCTGCGCGCCCTGGACGTACTGCGCGAGGAACTGCGCCACCCGCCGGTCGTCCGCGCCGTCCACCGTGAGCTGCTTGCCCCAGGCGCTCAGCATGATCGTCCCGGCCTGGCCCTCGTACGGGCTCATGAGGGTGTACGGGGTGCTCCCGACCCGGGAGGCGAGCTTCGCGATATCGGCCTCGGCGGCCTTGTCGTCGTAGGTCACCCAGACCGCGCCGTGCTCCAGCGCGTGGACGGCGTTGACGTTCGGGACGGCCTTTTCGTATACGACGCCGTCGCAGTTCAGCCAGGCCGGAGCGTGGTCCCCGCCGACCGGCGGCTCCATCGGGTACGTCACGTCGGTCGCGACGTGGTTGCGGGTCAGCTTCTTCGCGCCCCAGCTCCTCTCGCCCGGAATCGCACCGGCGGCGGGCTGCCCGCTCTCCTGCCCCTTCTCCCGCCCCTCCGGCTCGGCCTGCTTGCCGTCCTGGGACCGGTCCTCGGCCCGGCTGCCCCCACTCCTCTCCGTCGCCTCCGACTTCTCCAGCAGGGTGTACGTACCGAACCCCAGCAGGCCGGCGACCACGACAGCACTCAGGCCTATGGCGACGACGCGGTTGCGGCGGTCGCCGGCGCGGTCGTCGCGCGGGTGCTCCTGGCGGGTCCTGGGGTCGAAGCTCATGTCGTCGGTCCTTCTGGCCAAGGGATGGGAAGGGACGGGGGAAACGGACGGAAAACGGGTGGGCACACGGCCATGGGGGAGTCCTGGCAGCCCATGCACACCACGGGCGCCGATCGTAGTGGGTGGCCGAGTGCTCTCTCTCACACCGAGTGCGTAATCTGGGGGAAATCCCGGGTCGTGATACTGGAGTGTCCCCCCTACCCCGGGCGGTGGTGCACGGACCGTCTGAACTGCAAGGATGTGGCTATGGACAAGCAGCAGGAATTCGTCCTCAGGACGCTTGAGGAGCGCGACATCCGCTTCGTACGGCTGTGGTTCACCGATGTTCTCGGGTACCTCAAGTCCGTCGCCGTGGCCCCGGCCGAACTCGAGCAGGCTTTCGACGAGGGCATCGGCTTCGACGGCTCGGCCATCGAGGGCTTCGCCCGGGTGTACGAATCCGACATGATCGCCAAGCCCGACCCGGGCACGTTCCAGATCCTGCCCTGGCGCGCGGAGGCCCCCGGCACCGCGCGGATGTTCTGCGACATCCTCATGCCGGACGGCTCGCCCTCCTTCGCGGACCCCCGGTTCGTGCTCAAGCGGATCCTCGCCAAGACCTCCGACCTGGGATTCACCTTCTACACCCACCCGGAGATCGAGTTCTTCCTGCTGAAGAACAAGCCCGTCGACGGCAGCCGCCCCACCCCGGCCGACAGCTCGGGCTACTTCGACCACACCCCGCAGAACGTCGGCATGGACTTCCGCCGTCAGGCGATCACCATGCTCGAATCCATGGGCATCTCGGTCGAGTTCAGCCATCACGAGGGCGCCCCCGGCCAGCAGGAGATCGACCTCCGCTACGCGGACGCGCTCTCCACCGCCGACAACATCATGACCTTCCGCCTCGTCATGAAGCAGGTCGCGCTGGAGCAGGGTGTCCAGGCCACCTTCATGCCGAAGCCGTTCTCGGAGTACCCGGGTTCGGGCATGCACACCCACCTCTCCCTCTTCGAGGGTGACCGCAACGCGTTCTACGAGTCGGGTGCCGAGTACCAGCTCTCCAAGGTCGGCCGCTCCTTCATCGCGGGCCTGCTGACGCACGCGGCGGAGATCTCCGCCGTGACCAACCAGTGGGTCAACTCCTACAAGCGCATCTGGGGCGGCTCCAGCCGCTCCGCCGGCGCCGGCGGCGAGGCCCCCTCGTACATCTGCTGGGGCCACAACAACCGCTCCGCGCTGATCCGCGTCCCGATGTACAAGCCCGGCAAGACCGGCTCCGCCCGCGTCGAGGTCCGCTCCATCGACTCCGGCGCCAACCCCTATCTGACGTACGCGGTGCTCCTGGCGGCGGGCCTCAAGGGCATCGAGGAGGGCTACGAACTCCCGGCCGGCGCCGACGACGACGTCTGGGCGCTCTCCGACGCGGAACGCCGCGCGATGGGCATCGAGCCGCTGCCCCAGAACCTCGGCGAGGCCATCTCCCTGATGGAGAAGAGTGAGCTGGTCGCCGAGACGCTGGGCGAGCACGTCTTCGACTTCTTCCTGCGCAACAAGAAGCAGGAGTGGGAGGAGTACCGCAGCGAGGTCACGGCCTTCGAGCTGAAGAACCTCCTGCCGGTGCTGTAAGCGCAGGTCAGTGCTTGTACAGCGCATGTGCGTGGCTTCGGGCCGACGGTGTCTTGCTGTCGGCCCGAAGCCACTCTGGGCACCCTGGGCCGTCTGTGGGCCGTCTGCTGTCCCAGCGAGGGCCTCGTACATGCTGTCCACGGCCTTCCGGGTACGTCCTTCGCTGCTTGGCATGAGGTGCGTGTAGACCCGCAGGGTGAAGCCCCGGTCGCTGTGGCCGAGGTACGTGCTCAGCGCCTTGATGTCCTCGCCGGCGTCCAGAAGCACCGACGCGTAGAAGTGCCGCAGCGCGTGCACGCCGTGCTCGCGGGCGGCCTGGTGGCGCTCGCCGGGCCGCGGCTGCGGCAGGACGCCGGCCTCCACGAGTGCGGGCTTCCAGACGCGGGTTCCTGAAGCCCGTGCGCCGGACCGCCCCGCCGCCATCGGCACGAGTGAACAGCAGCTGCTTGGTGACGAGCGGGCCGTCCGGCCGCAGCCACGGCAGTGTCACGGGTACGGGAGGGAACTTCTCCCGGTGTTGTTTGAGTACTTCCCCGACTCGATGCCGTTCCAGGCTCGGTAGCTGATGCGTATGCGCGCTTGTGTAGGGCGGGGTTCACGAGCCGTCTCGCGGCAACCGAGGCTTAACTACTACTGCGTTACAGATTTCTCTGCCGCATCAAGGCACCCGGCTCCGCTCCGCCGGGCGCGCTTCCCGGCTCTGGCTGCGCCCGAGCTCCTGCCTTCGGCCCGCCCGGCGCTGCCGCCGCCGACGCGCGCCCGCAGTGGATAGGCCCGGAGGGCATGAGACGAGAACCAAGCCCGCGGCTTCAAGACATGCCTCCGGCGGGGGCGATCAGACTCCGGGATGGCAGGGGCGCCGTTCGCGGGTGCCGGCCGGAGCGTGGTGAGCGTGTTGGGCTCCCATCCGGGTCTGTCAAACGAGCGGCTCTGGCCCGTAATCGGTGGTAGCGCCGTGTAGTGATCACTGGAGGAGGATGCGGTGGCGTGTAGGGGAACCCGGCTCGGCTCGGCCGTGCATCTGTCTCGTGATTCGTTTGGTTCGGGTGTTGACGCCCTCGGTGCGGCGTTGTGGTAGGGGTGGGTGAGGCCGGCGTCGACGGCGGTGCGGTCGAGTTCGAGGCCGTTCGTGAAGGAGTGCAGGTGGGGCAGGTCGACTGCGCGGGCCGTGGTGATCCAGTCGGTGAGTTTGGCGTTGTTTCCCTCTGCTGGGGTCAGTAGCTGAGCGAATTCGCCGGTGCGGCCGGCGAGTTCGGTCATCTCGGGGCAGGCTGCGACGAGTTCCCCCAGTAGTGCGGTGTCCTTGTCGCGCAGGTTCTCGGGGCGGGTGAGCAGGAGGCGGGCGAAACGCTGCGGGGTGGTGACTGGCTTGTCGCCCTCGGCGCGGCCTTGGGTGAGGTAACGGACCAGGAGGTTGGCGCTGCCGGTGTAGCCCGGCTCCGTGATTTCCCGCAGGAGGTGAGTGACGGGCACCGCGGGGTCTTCGCTTCGGCGCCGGCGCAGGTGGTCGCGGTAGGGGTCGACGAGTGTGGGCTTGTAGCGGGGTGCGCGGCGGTCGCCGGTGGGCTCCTTCATCCGGGCGTACCGCTTGACGGTGTTCAGGGCGGCATCGAGGCGGCGGGCACATTCGAGGAGGCCGACGCCCTGGTCGAGCAGATGGTGGACCCGCTGCCGGCGCTCGCGGGTGGTCTGCTCGCGCACGCCCCCAGGTCGGGTGGGGTTCACGGCGGTGGCTCAGCAGGCGGCGTGGGAGCGGACTTCGGCCAGGACCTTGCCGCACAGGTTGGACCAGAGATGCCACCGGTCGCTGACCTGCACCGCTTCGGGCAGGGCTTGGCGGATCGCTTCGGCGTAGGTGGCGGAGCCGTCGCGGCAGACGTACTGGGCCCCGGGGTGCTCGCGCAGCCACGTGGTCGAGGTCTGGGCGGTGCGGTCGGGCAGGACGTCGATCCGCTCGCCGGTCTCTGCGTCGATGATCACGGTGGCGTAGCGGTGCCGGCGTTTGAGTGCGAAGTCGTCGACGCCGAGCACGCGCGGGACGCGCAGCGGTGTCACCACCTGGCACATGAGCATGCGCAGGGCGGTCGAGCGGGAGATCAGGCAGGCCGGAACGAGGGAGAGACGGGCGCCCGCCCCTCCCGCTAACTTGCGGCCTACCGAGTCCAGGTGGCTGGTCAGGCGGTTGGTGCGGCGCTGGTAGCGCTCCACGACGCCGGGAATCTGCTCGCGGAACGTCTGCCGCGGGCAGCCGAGAACCGGACAGACCAGGCGCCGGACTCGCACCGACACCACGACCCGCCGTCCGTCCACCGGCACGTCCGCGACCACCCGCCCATGGAAGCCGTGCACCCGCCTCGTCGGCTGCCCGCACGCCGGGCACGGCACCGGATCGTCCCGGGTTCGCGCAGACACCCGGATGACCTCGTCCTCGTCCGTCACGCCCTCGACGACGAGGGCCGACAGCCCCGAAAACACCGTACCCACAAGCTCGTTGGCATCACGCATGCCATGCCAACGAAGGCAGTCACACTTCGTCACCACCGATTACGGGCCAGAGCCGAACGTTTTACAGTCCCCCACCTGCCAGTGCTGCTCGCGCAGCATCGATGTCCGGCGTGATGAGCCCCGTTGCTGCGCCATCGGAGCGTGCTGTTCCAAGCGGCTCTCTTCGCTGACGCTGACCTACATCCACTCCGTGCTCAAGTCCGCCCTGGAGCACGCCGTGCGTGAGGAGGAGATCCCGCGCAACGTCGCCCGCAACGTCCGCACGGGCACCCCACGGCCCCGCCGCTTCGAACCCCTCACCGCCGACGAAGCCCGCCAGTTCCTCACCGCCGTGCGCGGTCACCGGCTGCACGCCCTGTTCGAACTCGCTCTCCACACCGGACTCCGCAAGGGCGAACTCCTCGGCCTCCGCTGGGAAGACCTCGACCTCGACCGGGGCACCGCTGCCGTACGCCGCACATTGCAGCGCACCAGCTCAGGCGGGCTCACCACGCTGCCCACCAAGACCCGGGCCTCCGAACGCCGCATCGCCCTCCCCGCCCGCTGCCTCCAGTCGCTGAAGCGCCACCACGAAGAGCAGCAGCGGGAACGTGACGCGGCAGGCGCCGAGTGGCAGCACAAGGGGCACGTATTCACCACTTCACAGGGCAGACCGATCGACCCGACCAACCTCACCCGCACCTTCACCGCACTCCTCCGCAAGGCCGGCCTCCGCCGCATCCGCTTCCACGACCTCGGCCACTCCACCGCCACCCTGCTCCTGGAGCAGGGCGTCGAACTCGTCGTGATCAAGAAACTTCTCGGCCACGCCCACATCGGCCTCCGTCACTCCGCAGAGACCACCAGCCAGCCCGACGACGGCGATGGCCCACCATTGTGTGCGGCACCCGTCCGTTGACGTTGCCGTCAACTACTGCCGTCAGAGCACGCTGAAGCCCCGCCAGGAGACACCTGACGGGGCTTCGAATTTGCTACCGCGACTTTAGGCTGGCGAGTATCCTCACTCCGCAAGGCCAGACTGAAGCCGCCGCCAATCCTCCTGCTGATCACGCCAGGCGGCGCTCGCATAGATCGCGGTCTTCGCCTCGGGCAAAGACAGGCCAAGTACACGAGAAGCTACGTAGATTGCTTCGATCGGCGATAGGCCCAGTTCTCGCAGTTCCCGGAATACCGGTTCCCGCTCCACTTGCCCTCGACCCGCGATGCTCGATACCAACCCATCCAGTCGAGACCGATCCATTCTCTAATCTCCTAGGATCTTTGCGACGTCCAAGGTCATCGACCTTGGACGCTTGTAGATGCTGCTGTCCGGTTTCGGGATATGCCGCTCATAGTTCAACACGACGGTGCTATACCCCTGGGATCTCGCCTGCTCGGCGATGGAGCTCTTCATCTGCCGGATTGCATCTGGCCCAATCGAAGGCGACTCAGCCCCTGAGTCCCCTTCGGAAAGACCACCAATCCGTCCAGATGCACGGTGTCTCCGGCCGCTCTGACGGTCGCCATAGCCTCAACCGTTTGCCCTCCAGCATCGAATGAACCGTCCCAGATATCTCCGTCGGTGAATGGAGAACAGCTGCTGTTGTGACCAAGTACCGGCGTCTCGCCCGCTAGCACATAGTACGTGCGCAAGCGGGGTCGCCGTCAGCTGCAAATTCGCTGGTCAGGCTCCGTTTTGACAGCCGTTACACGTCCGTGCGTGTGCACTGAAGTCCGCCGGCGTTGCCGTCACTACTGCCGTCAGTGGTCTACACCGCCTGGGGAATTCCAGGAATTCCGAATGCGTGTCAAGCGGCTTTGTCGAGCGGGGTGAGGCTGATGGTCAGGTCGGCGCCGAGAGCCTGAGCCAGGCGGCGCAGGAGGGGAAGCGTGGGCACGGTCCCGCCACCTTCGAAGCGGGAGATCTGCGGCTGTTTCATCCCGCACCGCTTGGCCAGCTCGGCCTGGGACAGCCCGAGCTCGATGCGCCGGTCGTGGACGAGTTGCCCGAGCTCACGGGCGAGCGCGGAAGGCGGGTCCTGCATGGTTCCTACCCGCCTCAGGCCGCTGGGGCGACAATGGTGACGGTGGGCTCGTCTCCGCCGGCGAGGTGCACGTCCACTGTGAGATCCAGTGCGCGGGCCAGGCGCATGATGACCGCGATGGGCGGCAGCTCGGTGGCCGTCTCGATGCTTTCGATGTCATCGACATCGACGTGCATGCGCTCGGCGAGGTCGGCCTCGCTCAGGCCCAGCTGCTTACGCCGGTTGTAGACGGCTTTACCCAATGTCATGGCGAGGCCGGCCTCTTCGTAGACCCGGTCGTACTCGGGGTCAGCGTCCAGGTGTTCGCCCAGCAGCTGGCGGTGGCGACGGGTCCTCCATTCGCTGTGGCTCATCGGTTCTCCTTGAGGTTGCGACTGTAGAGGTCGTGCTCGGCGGCGGCTTCATGCTCTGCCTCGCACAATCGCTGTGCGGCGTGGGCGCGGTCCACTTCGGCCTGCTCGCGCATCTTGGTCTTGCGGAACACGGTGAGCAGCACGACACGTTTGCCGGGCGCGAGCCAGTAGGTGATCCGCTGATGGGCATCGCCGAGGCGGAAGCGCAGCTCGCGGAGCTTGCCGCCCAGATGGCGGGAGTGCGGTTCGTCGAGCGTGGTGGGCTGCTCGGCGAGCAGGTCGGCGATGCGTTCGGCCTGCTTGTAGTGATGGGCTGGAATGTTCTCCAGCCACAGCCGTAACTCCGGCTCGATCTCGTCGAGTAGCGCCCGCCGTCCATAACGCCGATGATATATGGCACGGGGGGCAAGAGCGCGCCTCGTAGTTCAGGTCGAGTTAGTTGCCGCGATCGCAACCACTCCGGTATCGCACGCCCCAACGGTCCCCCTCATCCTGATGCGGCGGCGGTGCCGCAAACCAGCGGCAACCGGCCAGGGCGGCGCAGGGTCGGCTTCTTCCGGCGGGATCGGGCCCGAGCGGGAGAGACAGCGTACGGCCGGGCTGATGCATTGCCCAGTCTGGCGGCGCGGCGCGGGGACCGGGGCGGGAGGGGTCGGTCTGCCACGGGCGGCCGGGAGCTCACTCCCCGCCGGAGGCGACGCCGGCCACCGCCTTCGGGTGAGCCCTGCGAGGGATATTGAGGGTCGGCCCCCTGGTCGGCCCTTGCCTGCGATACGGCCGTAGGACGGTCGTAGGCGATAGCTTGCTCTGCCAGGAGCCCGGCTCCGGTCATCCGGCAATCTGGCCGATTGCCGCTTTCGCAGCCCGGCTGCTGCGTCGGCTCGGTGCCTCCAGTAGCGCGTGATCGCAGGAGTGGACGGTGGGGCTTGTCGGCGACGGCGGCCCGCTCAGGCGGGCGGTGCCCGCCTTGAACCTCGTAGAGAAAATCTGAACGCATGCCCGGGCCACCCGGCACGGCGGGTTAGCGGCCCCGCTCGCCGCTGCCCGTCTCCAGGGCCTCGACGCGGCCACGGAGATCGGCCAGCTGCTCGACGGCGTCGGCCAGTGCCCGTTCCAGCGCCTCGACGCGGGCCGTCGTCCCGCCGACAGGTACGGTCACCTCCGGACCGTCGAGGTCATCGGCATCGTCGGCGACGTGGTCGCGGTGGGCGACGAAGGCTCCCTTGCCGGGGCGGGAGACCGCCCATCCTTCCTGCTTCAGCAGGGTCATGGCCTTCTGCACGGTCAGGCTCGACGCCCCGAACTCCCGCATCAGCACGGCCTGCGTCGGCAGCGCGTCCCCCGGCTGCAGCCTGCCTGAGCGGATCCGCTCGCGCAGGGCCTCGGCGATGACCTCGAACGTCAGCTGCACCCCGCTGCCCGCCGGCCTGCGCCCGCGCCGTCCCACCACCACGCCGGTCACCCCTGCTTTCCACGCCCTCTACCAGCACAATCCGGCCCGGCCAAACCGGGAAACCGGACCCACACTACCCGGGCCCCACCACCCGCAAGAAAGGAATCAGGAGGGATGCACTTGAATGCGCACGTGAGGCGATGTTAACGTCACGCACCCGCCGGTGATCACCACCGCGCCCCGCCGACCAGGCCCCCTGGTTGGCCCCAGCGCCCAACTTCGAGGCGCCCCATTCCTCTGTGAGCCGATCACTTCGGCCTGCCCACGCCGCCCCGCGCCGTACCGCTTCCGCGCTCCCGCCGAAAGGCCCCTTCCCGCATGCCCGCACAGCTCCAACTCCCGTACCCCACGACCATTCCAGCCACCTCGCTCCCGTCGTTGGCGTTCACGACGCCGACCTGCCCGGCGGACGTCACCGTCTCGACGGCAGGGCGGTCGGCGCTGGAGCGCCGCGCCAGGCTCACCGCCAGGCTGGCGAAGCTCGCCGCCACCGGCCAACTCGCACCCCTCGCACGGCAGATAACCGGACTCGGTGGCTGCGCGCACCCGATCCGCCTCACCGGGCACCACACCCGACTCGACAGCGCGACCGGCGAGATCCTCGACCACTTCGACTCCGGCCAACTCCCGGCGGGCGAACTGCTGGTCTGCTGCGGCAACCGCCGCGCCACCCGCTGCCCCGCCTGCTCCACCGTCTACCGCTACGACACCTATCAGCTCATCGCCGCCGGATTCCGCGGCGGCAGACCGTCCCCACCAGCGTCGCCGCACACCCCCGAGTCTTCGCCACCCTCACCGCTCCCGGCTTCGGCCCCGTCCACAACCAGCCCGAGACCGGCCGCTGCCACTGCGGCCAAGTCCACCCCGACGACGACCGGTTGCTGGGCACCCCGCTCGACCCCGAGCGGTACGACTACACCGGGGCGGTCCTCTGGAACGCGCACGCCCCAGCCCTGTGGGCCCGCTTCACCACCCACCTACGCCGCGAAATCGCCAAAGCCGCCGGGCTCACGCAGCGGACCCGGCTGTACCACCGAGGGCCCGGGCCCCGCGCTCGACGCGCGGGGCCCACCCTCTCCTACGCCAAGGTCGCCGAGTACCAAAAACGCGGCCAGGACCACTTCCACGCCGTCATCCGACTCGACGGCCCCACCGGCCCCACCAGCCCACCACCCGCCTGGGCCAGCGGTGGTCGCCAACTGGGTCAGATTCAAGATGTTGCAACCCGCAAGCGAGTTGCCGGGGAATTTCGGCGTGGGGCCGTCTGTGGGCCGTCCGCTGTCGCGGCGACGGCTTCGTACATGCTGTCCACGGCCTTCCGGGTACGTCCTTCGCTGCTCGGCATGAGGTGCGTGTAGACCCGCAGGGTGGAGCCCGGGTCGCTGTGGCCGAGGTACGCCTCAGCGCCTTGATGTCCTCGCCGGCGTCCAGAAGCACCGACGCGTAGAAGTGCCGCAGCGCGTGCATGCCGTGCTCGCGGGCGGCCTGGTGGCGCTCGCCGGGCCGCGGCTGCGGCAGGACGCAGGCCTCCACGAGTGCGGGCTTCCAGACGCGGGAGTTGAAGCCCGTGCGCCGGAGCCCGCAGCCGCCGCCCAGGTCGACGATGGGCCTGTAGCGCTCCGGGAGGGAGTTCCACGGACTGTGGCTCGAAGGCGGACGGGACGGGAGACGGGGGAGAGTGGCGGGTTGAGGGCAGTGGAGCTGCTCACGCCGTGCCCATGAGAGACTCAGCGACTTGTCAGTCACGCTTGTGGAGGTCCCCTGTCATGCGTCACTTGGCCATCGTGGCGGCCGGTATCGCGGTCACTGTCTTGCTCACCGGCTGTGGAGCGGGGGACGCAGGACAAAGACCTGCACCGAAGTCGAAGAGCGGAACAGCGGTCACCCCAAAATCAGTTGGTGCATTCGAGGTCGAGGCGGCGCTCAAAAATGCCGATCCAGCGCCTTACTCGGCTCATATCACGTCAGAAAGCTATCTGGGTTCCACGCTGGGACTCGTTATGACTGGCCGGATGAATCTCAACGGATCAGCCCCTACGGGAAAAATGACTCTGAAGACTTCTGATAGCGCCCCGGAGGGCCAAGCGGTCAATGCGGAGACGATCCTGCTGGAGAACGCCACCTACACACGAACACTTGATGACGATGGAACAGCTGGGGAGTGGCAGCGTGCGGGGCTGGATTCTGCAGGTGCGGGCGTAGCAGACTACGGAGCATATGCACAGCTGCTCTTGGACCTCGGGCCGAAGGCCCAAAAGGGCTCGGAGGAGATGGACGGAGCCCCGACGTACCGCCTTTCAGGGAAACTAACTCAGGATCACCTCCGCGCGGTGGACCGTCGGCTGTACGACAGGATGCGTTCCACGGGCACCGAGGAGTTCGACTGCGACGTGTGGGTCAACGAGGTCGGCCGAGTAGTGCGCTTCGAGCAGTGGATGAAGGCATCCGGTTCCTCAGCACACAACGTCGTGACGCTCAAAAATTTCAGCGCCCCGGTGCCTGTGAGCGCACCCGAGTAGCTTCATCTCAACCTCTGCGATCTGTCATGACGGCATATAGCGACTGACATCAGCGGCTGACACCAACAAGCGCGAAACAGCGACGGACGGCGCCGGACCTCAGAGGACGATCGACCAAAGCGCAGGGCCGGTTGGTTGGCGTTGCAACCATGCCGTGACCTACCTGATAAGGATGAGGCTAGACCTCAAAGCCTTGGGCCCGCGTAAGCGGGGGCGCCCCGCCCCCTCCCGCAGGGCCCGCGGAGGCTGGCTGGGAGGGTGGGGACCGCCGAACTATCGCAAACCGGACCTGCGTGCGTCCCTGTCCTCTCAGCGAGCGGGTCGGGTGCGCTCGGGGCGGCGGTGGGGGGTGTGTTATTTCGTTATCGGGTGGGGGGCAACCGATCGGAGGGGTGCGCCGTCGAACCGGCGTGATCAGAAGCCACCTCCACCCCCTCTGCGCCGTTGCCGCCGCCGCTCTGCTACTGACCGGCTGTTCGGGAGACCCGGCCGACAAGAAGCCCGCGCACCCGGTCTTTGACGTACCGACAGAACAGCAGCCCCGCCAGGCGCTACTCGCGACCCAGGCCACGCGCACCGCGCGCTTCACGCAGCACCTGACGTTCACCTCGCCGGCCGGGGACACGGTGCAGACGTCGACGGGACGCGTCGACTTTCCCGGCGGCCGTGCCGTCGGCTCGATCGGCTGGACACTGGCCGAGGGCCTCCCGGAGGAAGCCAAGGACGCACTGCTCGGTACGCGGCTCGGCGCCGACCGGTCCCCGGCCCAGGTACGCGTGGCGGTCGAGCCGGACACCATCCGGCTGCGCGCCGGGGAGGCCGGGTACTGGCTGAGCTACGCAGGGGCGTCGGCGGCCTTCGGCAGTGACGACGCCATCGATGCGCTGCGAGGGGCCGAATCCGCCTTCGGTGGCACGCTCTTGGAGACGGTGAGCGGAGTCCAGGACGTGAAGGAGGTGAGGGAGGTGAAGGAGGACGCGAAGGAGGACGCGAAGGAGTCCGCGGCCGGTGACGGCGGCCGGACCTACCGGGCGAAACTCACCGCGTTCAACGCCCTGCGCATGTTCTCCAAGGACCTGCGCGCGGAGCTAACCAGCGACATCGATCCGAACGGCACGGCTACTCCCGTGACGCTCGCGCTGTCGACGGACGCCGAAGGCCGCATCACGCGGGCGGAGGCGGACTTCTCCGCCCTGCTCGACAGGAAGGACAGCGCCCTCGCCGGGACGACGGGGCTGCGCGCTGTTCTGACACTGGGCGGCTTCGGGGCCTCGGAACCGGCCATGCCGGCGCCCTCGGAGCGGACGCTCGACGCCAAGAAGGTCACCACGGCCGTCGGCGAGGTCGAGGAGGGCGAGTGCGCCGACCTCACGACGGGCACCCGCATCCTCGACATGGTCGTCTCCGTACCCTGCGCCGGGCCCCACGAGGCACGCGTCTTCGCCCACGAGACCTTCGGGGCCCGCTATCCGGGGGACAGGAAGGCGAAGCGGATGGCGAGGACGGCCTGCGACGAGGCGTACGGATCGGCCCCCGCCGCCTGGACCGCCGAGGGCGCGAAGAAGGACCACTATTGGTACACCTGGCCGGGCGAGGACCGGTGGGGAGTCGGCGCCGAGCCCGTCGTGACCTGCTACGTGCTGACGCGGTGACGGTGACCGTGACCGAAGTGGCGGGGGAGTCGATGACGGTGACCGTGAGGGGGCAGTGGCGGTGACCGACGCGGCGGGGGAGGTGGTGACCGTGAGAGGGCGGTGGTGGTGACCGAAGTGGCGGGGGAGGTGGTGACCGCGCCGGAAGGCCGCCGCTCCTTCCGTCCGTCTGCCGCCTGCGCCCGGAGGCCGCCACCATCCGTCGTCCTACCGCCGCGCCGGGGGGCCACCCCCTTCGTCGTCCTACCACCGCGCCCGGAGACCGCCGCCCCTCCGTCCTTCAGCCCGCGCCCGGAGGCAGCCCCTCCCCTCCTCCTACCGCCCGCGCCCGGCGGCCCCGCCGCCGCTCCCACCGCCCGTACCGGAGCCGGTACGGGCCGTCAGGTACTCCTCGAACGTGCCCGTGCCGACCGCGTGTTGCGGGGTGAGGTGGTTTCCGGCGCGGAAGCTCCGGTACGCCCCGCCGAACAAGGGCACGCTCACCACGCGGCGCCGGCGCCCGGTGGCGGCGAGGTAGGCGTGGGCCAGCTCAGGGAAGGTCCGCACCTCCGGGCCGCCCATGTCCTCCACCCGGCCCGCGGGTGCGCCCGTCGCCAGCACGGCCAGGCGGTCGGCGACCTCGGACACCTCCACGGGCTGGTCGCTGACGCCCGCCGGCAGAAGGAGTACCGGTAGCTTGGCCAGGCTCCGCAGGACCGTGGCGACCAGGTCGTGGAACTGGGTGGCCCGTAGCACCGTCCAGCCGAGCCCCGACTCCTCGACCATCCGCTCCACGGCGAACTTCGACCGGTAGTAGCCGAACGGCACCCGGTCGACGCCGACGATGGAGATGTAGACGAGATGCCCCACCCCGGCCCGCCGTGCCGCCGCGATCAGGCGGACGGCCGCCTTCTCGTCGCCCCCGCGCGGCCCGCTCGCACAGTGCACGACCGTGTCCACGCCTTCGACGGCTGCCTCCAGGACCGGGCCGCCCTCCCGCAGATCGACGGCGTACGGCTGCGCGTGCCTGCTGAGCACCCGGACCTCGTGCCCCTGTGCCCGCAACCGCTCGGTGACGAGACGGCCGAGCGTTCCGGTACCGCCGGTGACCAGGATCGTGCTCATGATCGTTCTTTCCCTCCGTACGGCGGGCACTCCCGGGCGGAGCGCCCTCACCCCTCAGGACGGGACAGCCGTCCCGGATGTGACAGAACTACCGGAAACGGCCCTGCGAGCAGGCGAGCTGACGCCGTGTGGAGACCGGTGTGTCGGGGTCGACCACCGTGCGCACGCGCCGCGGTGCTCGCGAGCGCACCGTTCCGCACGGCCCGGCACCGCCCCGTTCGTGGTGGGCGGCATGGGCGGGGAGCTCCCCGTGCCGCTCTGGTAATGTGCCGCTTCCCGAGACCGGGACCGACCCAGGAGGTGAGACCCATTACCGCTGTATCAGCACGGGTGCTCACCCCTCGCCGTCGCGTGGCCGACACGGCGTAAGCGACCGCGGAGCGCCCTCGGTTTCCCCGAAAGGCTCCGCCGCATGACACCGTCGACCCCACCGCTCACCGCCGCCTCGATCGTCACCACCCTCCGCGCCGCCGGCTGCGTGTTCGCCGAGGAGGAGGCGCGGCTCCTCCTGTCGACCGCCTCGGGCCCCGCCGGGCTCGCCGCCATGGTCGAACGCCGCGCCGCCGGACTTCCGCTCGAACACGTCCTGGGATGGGCGGAGTTCAGCGGCATGCGCATCGCGGTGGACCCGGGTGTGTTCGTTCCGCGGCGCCGTACCGAATTCCTCGTCGCGCAGGCCGCAGCGCTCGCCCCCGCCGGTGCGGTGGTCGTCGACCTGTGCTGCGGGTCCGGGGCGCTGGGAGTGGCCCTGGCGTCGGTGCTGCCCCGGGCCGAACTCCACGCCGCCGACGTCGAACCCGCCGCCGTGCGGTGCGCGCGGCGCAACGTGGGCGCGCTCGGGACGGTGTACGAGGGCGACCTCTTCACGCCGCTGCCCGCCGCGCTCCGCGGCCGCGTCGACGTCCTGCTCGCCAACGTGCCCTACGTACCCACCGAGGACGTCGGACTGCTGCCCGCCGAGGCGCGCGTCCACGAGCCCCGGGTGGCGCTCGACGGCGGCGGCGACGGGCTCGACGTCCTGCGCAGAGTGGCCGCCGAGGCGCCCGGCTGGCTGGCCCCCGGCGGCAGCCTGCTCGTCGAGACGAGCGAACGTCAGGCGGGCATCGCCCGGGAGACGGTGGGCGGCAGCGGACTCGATGCGCGCGTCGTCGTCTCGCCGGAGCTGTACGCGACCGTCGTCATCGGGACCCGTCCCCGGCGTCCGTGAAACGCCAGCGGGTCTGACCGAACGGGTCGCCCTTGGCGAAGCCGAAGGCCGTGCGCGGGGCCACCGCGAAGACCAGCGCACGGCCTCCCGCCCCGTTGGAGAACATGCCGTCGGTGACGCCGAAGTGCCAGTCACTTCCGTACTTGGCCTCCCAGCCCTCGGCCAGCGCGATCAGCCGCTCCTCGTCCGTCACCCGGACCGCCCGGCCCTCCACCACCACGTCGAGTCCCTTGTTCAGCCTGTTGGCGCCGGTGGTCAGGACGACCTCCGGGTTGGCGGCCAGATTCCGCGCCTTGCGTTCGGCCGGGCCCGTGCAGAAGTGCAGCGCGCCCTGGGACCACAGCCCGATCAGCGGCGTGACGTGGGGGCGGCCGTCGGGGCGGACCGTGGACAGCCAGTACAGCTCCGCTCCCTCCAGCAGCGCGACCCCCTCCGCCCACGGGCGGGCGGTGGCGTCCACGCCGCTGTAGTGCGGGTCCAGAGCGGTGTCGGGTGCGGTGCCCCGGTCCTCGTCCGGCATGACGGGCCTCCTCGTGCTGCGGTGCGTCTGCGTGTGCGTCCAGGCCATCGTGCCCGGGAAGGGGGGACTTCGCCGCCGCTCCGAATTCATCGCGGCCCCTTAAGCTTCGGAGACCGGATGGACGAGGTCGGCGGGCAGGAGAGCGTGGGATGACGACGGTGCCGGGACGCAGGAGCAGTACGTTCACCCGCCTGCTGCGGCACGGCTTCACCGACCCGTCCGCCGCCGAGCGGCTGCTGGAGCTGCCCGCGCTGTCGTCCGTACGGTCCGACTCCGTCCTCCTCGACGCGCTCGGGGCGACCGCCGACCCCGACCTCGCCCTGGGCGGGCTGGTCCGGCTCGTCGAGGCCGAGGAGGCCGCCGAACGGCAGGTGCTGCTGGACACCCTCGTCACCGCCAAGCCGCTGCGCGACCGGCTCCTCGGCGTCCTCGGTGCCTCCGAGGCCCTCGGGGACCATCTGGCGCGGCACCCGCGCGACTGGCAGGCACTCGTCACGTACGAGGCCACCGACCTCCACCCCGGGGTCGCGGAATTCGAGCACATGCTCGCCGGCGCCACCGATCCGGACGCGTTGCGGGTCGCGTACCGCAGGTCCCTGTTGTCGATCGCGGCCCGGGACGTGTGCGGGACGACCGATGTCGCCCAGGTCGCCGCGGAACTGGCCGACCTGGCGACGGCCACGCTGCGCTCGGCGCTCGCGATCGCGTGCGCCGCCGCCCCCGCCGACGCGGCGCGGTGCCGGCTCGCCGTCATCGCCATGGGCAAGTGCGGCGGGCACGAGCTGAACTACGTCTCCGACGTCGACGTGATCTTCGTGGGCGAGCCCGCCGAGGGGGCGGAGGAGAGCGCCGCACTGCAGGCCGCCACCCGGCTCGCCGCCCACATGATGCGGATCTGCTCCGACACCACCGTCGAGGGCACGATCTGGCCCGTCGACGCCAACCTCCGCCCCGAGGGCCGCAACGGGCCGCTCGTGCGGACCCTGTCCTCGCACCTCGCCTACTACCAGCGCTGGGCCAAGACCTGGGAGTTCCAGGCCCTGCTCAAGGCCCGCCCGGTCGCGGGTGACCGGGCGCTGGGCGCGGAGTACGCCGAGGCCGTCGCCCCCCTCGTCTGGCAGGCCGCCGACCGGGAGAACTTCGTCGGCGACGTGCAGAAGATGCGGCGGCGCGTCGTGGACAACATCCCCGTCGACCGCGTCGACCGGGAGCTCAAGCTCGGCCCCGGCGGGCTCCGGGACGTCGAGTTCGCCGTACAGCTCCTCCAGCTCGTCCACGGGCGCAGCGACAGCACGCTGCACTCCGGCTCGACGCTGGACGCCCTGCGGGCGCTCGCCGACGGCGGATACATCGGGCGGGCCGACGCGGCGCAGCTGGACGAGGCCTACCGCTTCCTGCGCGCCATGGAGCACCGCATCCAGCTCTACCGGCTGCGCCGCACCCACCTGGTGCCCGAGGACGAGCCTGACCTGCGGCGCCTGGGACGCTCCCTCGGGCTGCGCACCGAGCCGGTCGCCGAGCTCAACAGGGCGTGGCGGCGGCACGCCTCCGTCGTGCGGAGGCTGCACGAGAAGCTGTTCTACCGGCCGCTGCTGGACGCCGTGGCGCAGCTGGCCCCCGGTGAGACCCGGCTCAGCCCGAAGGCCGCCGTCGTCCGGCTGGAGGCACTGGGCTACGCCGACCCCGCCGCCGCGCTGCGGCACCTGGAGGCCCTGTCCTCGGGGGTGTCCCGCAAGGCGGCCATCCAGCGCACGCTGCTGCCGGTGCTGCTCGGCTGGTTCGCGGACTCCGCCGACCCGGACGCGGGACTCCTCGGCTTCCGGCAGGTCTCCGACGCGCTCGGCAAGACCCCCTGGTACCTGCGGCTGCTGCGCGACGAGGGCGCGGCGGCGGAGAACCTCGCCCGCGTCCTGTCCGCCGGCCGGCTCGCCCCCGACCTGCTCATGCGCGCCCCGGAGGCCGTGGCCATCCTCGGAGCCCCGGAGGGGCTGCGGCCCCGGGACCGCGCGCACCTGGAGCAGGAGGTACTGGCCGCGGTGAGCCGGGCGCCGGGCGCCGAGGCGGCCGTCACGGTGGCACGCGGGGTGCGGCGGCGGGAGCTCTTCCGTACGGCTGCGGCCGACCTGATCGGCTCGTACGGCACCGAGGAGAGCCCGGCCGAGTCCGATCCGGGGGCGCTGGTGGACCGGGTCGGCTCCGCGGTCACCGACCTGAACGCCGCCACCCTCTCGGGGGCGCTGCGCGCGGCCGTACGCGCCCGCTGGGGCGACACCCTGCCGACCCGGTTCGCCGTCATCGGCATGGGCCGCTTCGGCGGGCACGAGCTGAGCTACGGCTCCGACGCGGACGTCCTGTTCGTGCACGCGCCCCGTGAGGGCGTGAGCGACGAGGAGGCGGCCCGGGCCGCGAACACGGTCATCACGGAGATGCGCAGGCTGCTGGAGCTGCCGTCGGCCGACCCGCCGCTCCTGATCGACGCCGATCTGCGGCCGGAGGGCAGGAGCGGGCCGCTGGTGCGGACGCTGAACTCGTACGCGGCGTACTACCGGCGCTGGGCGCTGGTGTGGGAGAGCCAGGCGCTCCTGCGGGCGGAGCCGATGGCAGGGGACGAGGAGCTCGGACGGGCGTTCGTCGAGCTGATCGACCCGCTGCGGTACCCGGTGGAGGGGCTGCCGGAGGACGCGGTACGCGAGATCCGGCGGCTCAAGGCGCGGATGGAGTCCGAGCGGATGCCGCGGGGCGCGGACCCCACGCTCCACACCAAGCTCGGGCGGGGCGGCCTGAGCGACGTCGAGTGGACGGTACAGCTGATGCAGATGCAGCACGGCTGGGCGGAGCCGGGGCTGCGGACCACGCGTACGCGTGAGGCGCTTGCCGCGGCCTGCGCGGCGGAGCTCATCCCGGCGGACGAGGCCCAGACGCTGGACGAGGCGTGGGTGCTGGCCACCCGCGTGCGGAACGCGGTGATGCTGGTACGGGGGCGGCCGGGGGACACGTTCCCCTCGAACCCGCGCGAGCTGACGGCGGTGGGGCGCTACCTCGGGTACGAGCCGGGGCACGTCGGGGACATGCTGGACGACTACCGGCGGATCACCCGGCGGGCGCGGGCGGTGGTGGAGGAGCGGTTCTACGGGGCCGCGGGGTGAGGTGACCCGGGACGCCGCTCAGGCGGCGGGCGGCCGGCCCGGTTCGGAGGCCGCGGCGGGGACCGGCCGCTCCGGTTCGGAGGCCACGGCAGATCCGGTCCGGTCCGGTTCCGAGGCCGCGGCGGGAGCAGGGGCGGTCCGGTCCGGCGCCGGGCGCCCGGCGGGGGAGGTCCGGCCCGGGAGCAGGGCGCGCGCACGGCCCGGCCGGCCGGAGCGCGGCACCACCTTCGGCAGGCGGTGCGGCAGCGAGCCGTACCAGGCGTACGACAGTACGTAGCCGAACGCCAGGCAGGCCATACCGCCCACCGCGTCCAGCCAGAAGTGGTTCGCGGTCGACACGATCACGATCAGCGTGGCGAACGGGTACAGCAGGCCCAGGATCCGCGCCCAGGGGGCGGTCGCCAGGGCGCATATGGTCAGACCGCACCACAGGGACCAGCCGATATGCATCGACGGCATCGCCGCGTACTGGTTGGACATGTGCTTGAAGTTGCCCGAGGCCATCGACCCCCAGGTCTGGTGCAGCATGACCGTGTCGACGAAGCTCTCCCCCCTCATCAGGCGGGGAGGGGCCAGCGGGAACAGGTAGTAGCCGAGCAGGGCCACCGCCGTGGTCGCGAAGAGGATCAGCCGGGCCGGCGCGTAACGGCCCGGGTGACGGCGGAACAGCCAGACGAGCACACCGATGGTGACGACGAAGTGCAGGGTCGCGTAGTAGTAGTTCATGGACACGATCAGCCATGTCACCGAGTTGACCGCGTGGTTGACCGACTCCTCGAAGGCCAGCCCCATGCCGTGCTCCAGGGACCAGATGAGGTCGGCGTTGCGCAGGGCCGCCGTCTTCTGCTCGGGAACGGCGTTGCGCACCAGCGAGTAGAGCCAGTAACTGACCGCGATGAGCAGGATCTCGAACCACAGACGCGGGCGGCGCGGGGAGCGCAGGGCGCCGAGCCGTGCGGACCACCGGGGGCTGGACGCGGGACGGTCGGCCGCCACCGCTTCGTCCGTGCGGGGTGACGGGGTGACCGCCGTACGGTCATCCTGTGTAGTCACAAGCGATTCACCCATAGGCGCAGAGTCTGCCAGATTCGTGTCCGTGTGCCCGATGATCCTCCGGTCGGGTTCCGGCCGCACGTTCTGTACCTTACCGGCGTGACCCGGGCCCAGGAGACGTGCCCGGCCCGGCGGCCGTCGAGCCGCGCACGACCAGTTCGGGCATGAAGACGAACTCGCTGTGCGGGGCGGGCGTGCCGCCGATCTCCTCCAGCAGGGTGCGCACCGCGGCCTGCCCCATGGCCGTCACCGGCTGCCGGATCGTGGTCAGCGGCGGATCGGTGAACGCTATGAGCGGGGAGTCGTCGTACCCGACCACCGAGAGGTCGCGCGGCACGTCCCTCGACAGCCGGCGGGCCGCCCGGATCGCCCCGAGCGCCATCATGTCGCTCGCGCACACCACCGCCGTGCAGCCGCGCTCCATCAGCGCCGAGGCCGCCGCCTGGCCACCCTCCAGCGTGTACAGCGAGTGCTGGATCAGCTCCTCCACCGCGTCCGCGGTGAGACCCAGCTGCTCCCGCATCGTGGCGTGGAAGCCCTCTATCTTGCGCAGTACCGGTACGAAGCGTTTGGGGCCGACCGCGAGTCCGATGCGCTGGTGCCCGAGCGCCACCAGGTGCGTCACCGCGAGCCGCATCGCGGCCCGGTCGTCGGGGGAGATGAACGGCGCCTGCACCTTGGAGGAGAAGCCGTTGACCAGCACGAAGGGCACACCCTGGGCACGCAGTTGCTCGTAGCGCTGCATGTCGGCGGAGGTGTCGGCGTGCAGACCCGAGACGAAGATGATGCCCGAGACGCCGCGGTCCACGAGCATCTCCGTGAGCTCGTCCTCCGTGGAGCCCCCGGGCGTCTGTGTCGCCAGCACCGGTGTGTAGCCCTGCCGCGTCAGCGCCTGGCCGATGACCTGGGCGAGGGCGGGGAAGATCGGGTTCTCCAGCTCGGGCGTGATCAGTCCGACGAGTCCGGCGCTGCGCCTGCGCAGCCGCACCGGACGTTCGTAGCCGAGGACGTCGAGCGCCGCGAGGACGGATTCGCGGGTGGCCGCCGCGACACCGGGCTTGCCGTTCAGTACACGGCTGACCGTCGCTTCGCTGACCCCCGCCTGAGTTGCGATATCGGCAAGCCGTGCGGTCATGGGAGTGGACTGTACCGGGCGCCTGTCGGATTGCCCACCACGCGCTGTATCCGTGGCTCACGGCCCGAATCCCGGAGGCCGCCGCAACCCCGGCGGCAACATCTTGCAATACCTTGCGGGTGCTTCCCGTCCTTGCTCTTCGGATCGTCGTACTGCCGAAAAAAGGCGCCTGGCCTGCTGTGGACAGGGTCGCAGCGTCTTCGTCAAGAGGCTTGACGGCAACCTTGAGGACACGCCAATGTAACGATCAGCGGTGCTTGCAGAAATCTTCCGCAAGGTCTTTCGGTCGTCTTTCATCCTTGTTACGTTCACGTCGACCCGGCGCCGCGACGGAGCGGTACGGCAGTTGAAGGAGTTCAGATGCGACGTGGCATAACGGCCACCGCCCTGGTCGCGGCCCTGGCGCTCGCGGCGACCGCCTGCGGCAGCGACGACGAGTCCGGCGGCGGTAAGAGCTCGGGTGAGCTCTCCGGCACGGTGACCTGGTGGGACACCTCGACGGTCGGCAGCGAGGACAAGGTCTTCAAGAAGATCGCCGAGGGCTTCGAGAAGAAGCACCCGAAGGTCGACGTCAAGTACGTCAACGTGCCCTTCGGTGAGGCGCAGAACAAGTTCAAGAACGCCGCCCAGGCCGGCGCCGGCGCCCCCGACGTCATCCGCTCCGAGGTCGCCTGGACCCCCGAGTTCGCGGACCTCGGCTACCTCGCGCCGCTGGACGGCACCTCGGCGCTGAAGGACCAGGACGACTTCCTGAAGCAGGCCGCCGCCTCGACGAAGTACAACGGCAAGACCTACGCGGTCCCGCAGGTCATCGACTCCATGGGCATCTTCTACAACAAGAAGATTTTCAAGGACGCCGGTGTCGAGGTCCCCAAGAACATCGGTGACCTGAAGACCGTCTCCAAGACGATCAAGGAGAAGACCGGCAAGACCGGTCTCTACCTCCGCGGCGACGACGCCTACTGGTTCCTCTCCTTCCTGTACGGCGAGGGCGGCGACCTGGTCGACGCCTCCTCCAAGACCGTCACGGTGGACAAGCCCGAGGGCGTCAAGGCCTTCAAGACCGTCAAGGACCTCGTCGACTCCGGCGCCGCCAAGACCGACGCCACCGACGGCTGGGAGAACATGCAGTCGTCGTTCAAGGACGGCAAGGTCGCCATGATGATCAACGGCCCGTGGGCCGTCGCCGACACCCTGGCCGGCAAGGAGTTCGCCGACAAGGCGAACCTGGGCATCTCCCCGGTGCCGGCCGGTTCCGCCGGGCAGGGCGCCCCGCAGGGCGGCCACAACCTCGCCGTCTACGCGGGCTCCAAGAACCTCGAGGCCTCCTACGCCTTCGTCGACTACATGACGTCGGTGGAGACCCAGGCGCAGACCGCCGGTGAGCTGAACCTGCTCCCGACCCGCACCTCGGTCTACTCCAAGCAGGCGGCCGTGGACAGCGAGATCGTCCAGTTCTTCAAGCCCGTCGTCGAGACCGCCGTCGAGCGCCCCTGGATCCCGGAGACCGGCAGCCTCTTCGCGCCGCTCGTCACCGAGTACACCAAGGTCCTCACCGGCCAGACCACGCCGGAGAAGGCCGCCTCGGCGACCGGCGACTCCTACCGCAAGCTCCTCAAGGGCTGGAAGTAACTCAGGAAGGCAGGCCGACTGATGGCTGTCCACACCAGCCAGTCGGTGGCGAAGGCCGCGGGCGACGACGTCGCCCGCGGCCCCAGCCGCGGTACTGGCAACCCCCCGCCGCCGAGCAGGCTCCGGCGAGCCATGTCGGTGCACTGGTACGCCTGGGTCATGGTCGCCCCGGTCGTGATCGTGATCGGCGTGATCATCGGCTATCCGCTGGTCCGCGGCATCTACCTGTCGCTCACCGACGCCAACGAGCGCAACGTCGCACGGTCCATCGGCGTCAATGAACTGCCCGCCACCTACACGTTCGTGGGCGTCGACAACTACGTCGACGCGCTGACGGGTACCCAGTTCCTCGGCACGCTCGGCTGGACCCTGGTGTGGACGGTCTCCTGCGTGGGCATCACGTTCTGCCTGGGCATGGGCCTCGCCAACATCCTCAACCGCCGCATCGCCGGACGCTCCGCCTACCGCATGGCCCTCATCCTGCCCTGGGCCATCCCCGGCTTCGTCTCGGTCTTCGCCTGGCGCTTCCTCTACAACGAGGACCGCGGCCTGCTCAACAAGATCCTCGGCGGCGCCGGCATCGACGGCATACCGTGGCTGAACGACCCGACGTGGGCCAAGTTCTCCGTCATCGCCGTCAACGTCTGGCTCGGCGTCCCGTTCATGATGGTCGCCCTGCTCGGCGGCCTGCAGTCGATCCCCTCGGAGCAGTACGAGGCCGCGGAGATGGACGGCGCCACCGCCTGGCAGCGCTTCCGCCACATCACGCTCCCCGGACTGCGCCCGGTGTCCACCACGGTGATCCTGCTCTCCACCATCTGGACCTTCAACATGTTCCCGGTGATCTTCCTGCTGACCCGCGGCGGACCCGGCGAGGCCACCCAGATCCTGGTCACCCAGGCGTACAAATTCTCCTTCGAGATCAGCCCGCGCGACTTCGCGCAGTCCTCCACCTGGGGCGTGCTGATCCTCGTACTCCTGATGCTCTTCGCCATGGTGTACCGGCGAGTGCTCCGCACGCAGGGAGACAAATGGTGACCACCGCAACGGCGACCACCGCCCGCCACAGCGCCCGCAAGCCCAAGCCCCGGCTGCGCGGCGACCGTTCCCCGGCCGCCTCCGTGGCCCTGCACCTCACCCTGGTCATCGCCTCGGTGATCGCGGTCTTCCCGGTGCTGTGGGTCCTGCTCACCTCGCTGAAGCCCGCCAAGTTCGCCACCACGACGGACTTCTTCAGGGAGACGACGTTCGAGAACTACACGAACCTGATCAAGGACACCGAGTTCCTGAGCTGGTTCGGGAACTCCGTCGTCGTCGCGGGGCTCTCCACCGTCATCGGCGTCTTCGTCTCCGCCACCACCGGCTACGCCGTCAGCCGCTTCCGCTTCCCCGGCAAGCGCGGCCTGATGTGGACGCTGCTGATCACCCAGATGTTCCCGGTCGCCGTCCTCATCGTGCCGATCTACAACATCATGTCGAGCATCGGGCTGCTCAACCAGCCGGCCGGCCTCGTGATCACCTACCTCACCATCTCCGTGCCGTTCTGCGCCTGGATGATGAAGGGCTTCTTCGACACGATCCCGCGCGAGATCGACGAGTCGGGACAGGTCGACGGCCTCACCCCGTTCGGCACGTTCTGGCGGCTGATCCTGCCGCTGGCCAAGCCCGGCCTCGCCGTCACCGCCTTCTACTCCTTCATCACCGCCTGGGGCGAGGTGGCGTACGCCTCCGCCTTCATGGTCGGGGACGAGAACCTCACGCTGGCCGGCGGACTGCAGAAGTTCGTCAACCAGTACGGAGCCCAGTGGGGCCCGATGACCGCGGCGTCCGTACTGATCGCGATCCCGGCCGCCCTGGTCTTCCTGTTCGCGCAGAAGCACCTGGTCACCGGCATGTCCGCCGGAGCCGTCAAGGGCTGACCCGCCCAGGACCCCAGTCCCGTACGACTGAACGCACCCGTCACGGCGGCGCCGGATCCCCGACCCGGTCCCGGCGCCGCTCCCCACCCAGACACCCCAGGGACGACATGACCCAGCACCTCGCTGCCCCCTCCACCGGCACGTCCGACAACAACCCGGGACACCGCACCGGCTGGTGGCAGGACGCGGTGATCTACCAGGTCTATCCGCGCAGCTTCGCCGACGCCAACGGCGACGGCATGGGCGATCTCGCGGGCGTCACCGCGCGGCTCCCGTACCTCAGGGACCTCGGTGTCGACGCCGTCTGGCTCAGCCCCTTCTACGCCTCACCCCAGGCCGACGCCGGCTACGACGTCGCCGACTACCGGGCCATCGACCCGATGTTCGGCACCCTCCTGGACGCCGACGCGCTGATCCGCGAAGCCCACGGCCTGGGCCTGCGCATCATCGTCGACCTGGTGCCCAACCACTCCTCCGACCAGCACGAGTGGTTCAAGCGCGCCCTCGCCGAGGGGCCGGGAAGCCCCCTGCGCGAGCGTTACCACTTCCGCCCCGGCAAGGGCGCCGACGGCGAACTCCCGCCCAACGACTGGGAGTCCATCTTCGGCGGCCCCGCCTGGACGCGGACCACCGACCCGGACGGCACGCCCGGCGATTGGTACCTGCACCTCTTCGCGCCGGAGCAGCCCGACTTCAACTGGGAACACCCGGCCGTCGCCGACGAGTTCCGCTCGATCCTGCGCTTCTGGCTCGACATGGGCGTCGACGGCTTCCGCGTCGACGTCGCCCACGGCCTCGTCAAGGCCGAGGGCCTGCCCGACCTGGGCGCCCACGACCAGCTGAAGCTGCTGGGCAACGATGTCATGCCGTTCTTCGACCAGGACGGCGTCCACGCGATCTACCGCAGCTGGCGCACCATCCTCGACGAGTATCCCGGCGACCGCGTCCTCGTCGCCGAGGCGTGGACGCCCACCGTCGAGCGCACCGCCAACTACGTGCGCCCCGACGAGATGCACCAGGCCTTCAACTTCCAGTACCTCTCCACCTACTGGGACGCGGCCGAGCTGCGCGAGGTCATCGACACCTCGCTCGCCGCGATGCGTCCGGTGGGCGCGCCCGCCACCTGGGTGCTCTCCAACCACGACGTCACCCGGCACAGCACCCGCTTCGCCAACCCCCCGGGCCTGGGCACCCAGATCCGTACCGCGGGCGACCGCGAGCTCGGGCTGCGCAGGGCCCGCGCGGCGACCCTGCTGATGCTGGCCCTGCCCGGCTCCGCCTACGTCTACCAGGGCGAGGAGCTCGGCCTGCCGGACGTCACCGACCTGCCCGACGAGGCCCGCCAGGACCCGTCGTTCTTCCGCGCCGAGGGCCAGGACGGCTTCCGTGACGGCTGCCGGGTGCCGATCCCGTGGACCCGCGAGGGCAGCTCGTACGGCTTCGGCGACGGCGGCAGCTGGCTGCCGCAGCCCACGGGCTGGGGCGAGCTCTCCGTCGAGGCGCAGACCGGCAGGGACGGCTCCACCCTGGAGCTGTACCGCGCGGCGATCGCCGCCCGACGCGAGCACCCGGGCCTCGGCGCCGGCACGGACGTGGAGTGGCTGGACGCCCCCGAGGGCGTGCTCGTCCTCGGCCGCCCCGGCTTCGTCTGCACCGTCAACACGACCGGCGCACCGGTACGGATGGCGGTCCCCGGCACCCCGCTGCTCTCCAGCACCCCGGTCACCGCCGACGGCGACACCTTCGAGCTGCCCGCCGACACCACGGTGTGGTGGACGGTGTGACCGTCCCCGCACCCAGGACCGGACCGGCGCTGCGGCTCTCCGACATCGCCGGGCAGGCCTCGGTCAGCGAGGCCACCGTCAGCCGGGTGCTCAACGGGAAGCCGGGCGTCGCGGACACCACGCGCCAGCGGGTGCTCGCGGCGCTCGACATTCTCGGCTACGAACGTCCCGTACGGCTGCGGCAGCGCAGCGCCGGGCTGATCGGTCTGGTGACCCCCGAGCTCACCAACCCGATCTTCCCGGCGTTCGCGCAGTCCGTGGAGCAGGTGCTCGCCGGGCACGGCTACACGCCCGTGCTCTGCACCCAGCTGCCCGGCGGCGCCACCGAGGACGAGCTCGTCGAACAGCTCGTCGAGCGTGGCGTCGGCGGGATCGTCTTCCTCTCCGGGCTGCACGCCGACACCTCGGCGGACCCGGGGCGGTACGCCGCGCTCACCGACCGCGGCGTGCCGTTCGTCCTGATCAACGGCTACAACGAGCGCATCAGCGCCCCGTTCGTCTCGCCCGACGACACGGCCGCCGTCCGCATGGCCGTCGGGCACCTCGCCGAGCTCGGCCACCGGCGGATCGGTCTGGCGATCGGGCCGCAGCGCTACGTGCCCTCGCGCCGTAAGCGGGACGGTTTCGTCCAGGCGGCCGTGTCCGTCCTGGGCATGACCCGGGAGGAAGCCGAACTCATGGTGTGCTCGACCCTGTTCGGCGTGGAGGGCGGCCAGGTCGCGGCGGACGCCCTGCTCGACCGGGGCTGCACCGGCATCGTCTGCGGCAGCGACCTGATGGCGCTGGGCGTCGTCCGGACGGCCCGGGGCAGAGGGCTGGACGTGCCGCGCGACGTCTCCGTCGTCGGCTTCGACGACTCCCAGCTCATCGCCTTCACCGACCCGCCGCTCACCACGGTCCGCCAGCCGGTCCAGGCGATGGCGGCGGCGGCGGTGGGGGCACTGCTGGAGGAGATCGGCGGAAGCCCCGTCCAGCGCACGGAGTACGTGTTCCAGCCTGAGCTGGTGGTACGGGGGTCCACGGCGGCGGTGCGGGGCGCCTGAGCCGGCGTGGCAGCGGAAGTCGACGGGCCGGGTCCGGAGGGGGGATCCGGCCCTTTCGGCTGTCACATCGCCGCGTACTGCCGGTCACCCCGGCGTCAGCTCTCCGAGGCGTACGTGAGGAAGGCTTCCCAGGTCGTGGGCGCAAAGCCGAGGCGGGGGCCGGGGACGTTCTTGGAGTCGCGGACGTGCACCGCGCCGCGGGTGGTGGCGACCTCGACGCACTCGTTGCTGTTGCTGCTGTCGCTGTAGCTGCTCCTGAACCACTCCGGTTCCATGGGTTCCCCGGCAGGTGGCTGGTAGGTCATGTCTCTCCTAGCACTTCCTCGATGAAGGCCAGAGACTCCCTGGGTGTGAGAGCCTGGGCCCGGATGATGCCACACCGCAGTTCGATGATCCGGAGGTGTTTCGGGTCTGCGACCGGGCGGCTTCCGAAGTCTCCCTCTGAGCGTCCCACGGCGGATCCGCCCCCGAATTTCAGCACCTGCATCCGCGGGTACGCCGCCGAGGCGTGTAGGGCAGTGCTCGCCTGGTTCGCCGACGTACGTCCCGGCGAACCGGTGGTGCTCTGCACCCAGACCGCCAACGACCGTTCGATGCGCCTTCGCGGCCACGCTCGGCTTCACGGAGGTCGAACGGTTCGAGGAGCGCCGAGCAGTGGTTCGGCGCCCTGCCCTCGATCGTGCCGCCCGACAGCCCTCAGGCGTACGGCACGACCACGACCTGTACGTCGTCCTCGTAGACGACCCGCCCCGGATCCGCGGAACACAGCATCCGGCAATCGACGCCGTGGGCGGCCAGGATCTCCAGGTAGTCAGGGACCCGCGTGAGCAGATGCGCGGCCGACGGCTTGAACCATGCGGCCGCGCCGGGGTTGATCGCGTCGTCGTACACGGTCGGGTCGACCGTCGAAGGGTCGGTGTACGCAGCGTCGTACCACTGGTTGTGGCTGCGGCGGAGGGACTCCTGCTCGTCCGACAGCCGCCCCTCGCGGGCCAGGTTGTTGACGAGCCCGAAGACGCCGGTGAAGTGACCTCGCCGGTTCCGGTGCGGAGACTGGAAGCGTACGTACGTCACCGCTGCGCTCGCCCTGCCGGTCATCCCCGTCGTCAGCTCTCCGAGGCGTACGGGACGAACGCTTCCCAGGTCGTGGGCGTGAAGCCGAGGCGGGGGCCGGCGACGTGCTTGGAGTCGCGGACGTGCACCGCGCCGCGGATGGTGGCGACCTCGACGCAGTCGGCCTCGCTGCTGTTGCTGCTGTAGCTGCTCTTGTACCACTTCAGTTCGTGATCGCCCTCGGCGGGCAGCTTGCTGATCATGTTTCTCCCAGAAGGTGCTCGATGAAGGCCAGCGACTCCCGAGGGGGGAGCGCCTGCGCCCGGATCATGCCATACCGCAGCTCAAGGATTCGAAGCTGTTTCGGGTCGGATACCGCCCGGCCGTTGAACGCCCCTTCCGAGCGTCCGAGAGCCGTTCCGTCCCTGAACTTCAGCACCTGCGTCTCTCCCTGCATTCCAGCGTGTTCCTCGCGGGCGGTCGGCATGACCTGGATGGAGACTTGCCGCAACTGGCCGATGGACAAGAGGCGTTCGAGCTGGCGGCGTAGAACCATTGTGCCCCCGAGCGGGCGCCTCAGGGTTGCTTCCTCCTGTACGAAACTGAGAGCGGGAGCCGGAGTGCGCTCGAAGATCGCCTGCCTGGCCATCCGCGCGGCGACTGCGTGCTCGATCGCATCGGGCTCGTATGCCGGCAGTCGCATCTCGAAGAGCGCTCGCGCGTACTCGGCGGTCTGCAACAGGCCGTGCAGGTTGTGGTCCCCGTAGGCCATGAGCTCGACGGCCCGAGCCTCCACCCTTGCCAGGTCCCGTACCTTCTTCGGGTACCGGACCTCCGCCAACTCCCGTTTCAGCAAGGCGAGCTTGCCGCCTGCTCGCAGCACCTCGTCCGCCCTGTCCAGGAACTCCGGGCGGGGGATGCGGCGGCCGCCCTCGACCTTGTAGACCAGGTCCTCCCCGTACCCGATCGCGGCCCCGAACTCTCCGGCCCGCATGCCTGCCGCCTCCCGCCAGGCCTTGATCTGACGACCCACCGTCGCGGCCATGGCGACACCCGACTCGTCATCGGGATCGACCTCCCAGCCGGGCTCGTCGGCTCCGCCGTCGTCACCGCGTGCCGCGACGACCTCATCCACGCTCATCCGTACCCCACTTCCCACGCGCCTGCCGTTCCCGTACCAACCGCTGTCCTCGCCGGCCAGTCACCCCGGACAGTCGGGACAGCATCGGACAGGGGCGGGACAATCACCGTACGTAACCGCCCGATTGCTTCTCACGGTACGCAGGAGGGGTCACGCTGAGGGACGTGACCCAAGAAATCACCCGAACCGAACATTCCGCTCCCACCCGGCAGTTCACCGTTCTGCTCTCGCCCACCCGTCGGGGCGCCAGGCTCGCCCGCCTGCTCACCACGGCGCACCTGGGGGACTGGGGACTGCCCACGGGGCCGGCCGCGCACATCGTGGCCGAGCTTGCCGCGAACGCCGTTCTGCACGGCCGGGTGCCGGGGCGGGACTTCCGGCTGCGCCTCTCGGTCCATCGCGATGCCGTCCTCCGGATCGAGGTGACCGACGCCCGGGGCGAACGGCTGCCCCCGTCGCCCGGAACCGTCGTGGCGGCCGTTGACGGCGAGTCGGGACACGGTCTGCTGATCGTGGAGGCGCTCGCGGACCGCTGGGGGATCGACGTCGAGCCGGCCTCATGCAAGACGGTCTGGGCCGAACTCGCCCTCGCACGGTGAGGGCCGCCACCTGGCCGCTGGGGCATCAGTCCTCCGCGCTCCACTCGCCGTCAGGCATATTTCGTCACTCATTCAGGTGACTTAGAGCAACTAAGCCGGATATCACATGGGTTGTCGGGAATATAATTGCCCCGACTTCCACGGAGACGAGACGCGCCGCCGGGGCGGACATTCCGGCCGAGGGTCCCTGAGGGCGAGACACGCAGAGCCGCCGCCCTGAACGAGTGGGACGTGGCAGCTCGGCTGTGTCCCCGTTTCCCGCCCGGCACCCGGGATCACGCATCACCCGCCGCCCGTCCCGTCCGGTCGTCATTCCGCCCTCGACTGCGACCGCCGTCGCTACACCTTCCGCCCGCGGCATTGCGGCCACTGCCGTGACCGCCGCACCGACCTGTCCACAGCAGCCTGATTCCGATGGGAAACCCATGGTCAGCGCACCGCACGAAGCGATGCACCGCATCTTCCAGAAAGACCCGGGCCTGTTCTCCCGGCTTCCCGAAGTCCTCGGGCTCGAGATTCCGCCCCCGGTGTCGGCAGAGCCTCTGACGGTCGACCTCACCGAGAACGAGCCGCTCGAACGGCGTGTCGACACCCTCCTGCGGATCGAGACGCGGAACGACGGGCCCTACCTCCTCGTCGTCGAGGCCCAGGGCAAGAAGGACCCCGGAAAGACAGCCAGCTGGCCGTACTACGTCACGTATCTCAACAACAAGTACCGGCTGCCCGTCCTGCTCCTCGTGATTTGCCAGGACCACGCCACCGCCGCGTGGGCCGCCCGCCCCCTCACCATCGGCCTGCCCCAATGGCCGACCGTCACGACCCGCCCTCTGGTGGCGGGCCCCCACAACATGCCCGTCATCACCGACGTGGCCGAAGCGCGCAAGGACCTCGCGCTCGCCACACTCTCGGCGATCACACACGCTGACAATCCGGACGTCGATGCGATACTGAAGACGATGTCGGCCGCTCTGCGCGACACGCCGGAATCGATCGCCGAACCCTTCGTCGAACTCATCGCACAAGGCCTGGGCAACCGCCCGGTCGCACAACAGTGGAGGAACCTGGTGGCCGTGGATCTCTCCTTCTACACCTCGCCGCTCTCCGAAGAAATCCGGGACGAAGGCCGCGCGCAGGGCCGTGAACAGGGCCTCGTGCAGGGCCTCGTGCAGGGCCTGGCGCAGGGCCGCGTGCAGGGCACCGCGCAGGGCCGCGCCGAGGATCTCCTGCTCACCCTCGACGTGCGTGGCATCGGCATCACCGATGCCACCCGGAAGAAGGTCACCACCTGCGGTGACCCCGAACTCCTCCGCCGGTGGCTGGCTCGCGCACTCGTAGCCACCACGGCCGAGGAGGTCTTCGGCGAGGAGACCTCCGCCGATCGGTGACGAGTCGTCCCGGTGCCGGTTGCCCTGCGTGGCGTACCGGCGCCGGCCCCGCCCGCACAACAGCAGAGGAACCTGGTGGCCGATCTCTCCTTCTACATCTCGCCCCTCTCCGAGGAAATCCGGGAAGAGGGCCGCGTGCAGGGCCGTTTGCAGGGCCGCGCCGAGACCATCCTGTTCATCCTCGATGAACGCGGCATCGACGTCATGGACGCCACCCGCGAGAAGGTCAGCACCTGCGGCGACCCGGAGCTCATGCGCCAGTGGCTCAGGCGCGCGGTCCTCGCCACCACTGCCGAGGAGATCTTCGGCGATGACGAGCCCGTCGGCCGCTGATCCTCAGCCGTCCGCCGAGAGCGCGGCGGCAGTCTCCCGGGCGAACGCGTCCGGGTTGTCCAGCATGATGTTGTGCCCGCAGTCCGGGACCGGGACCACGCGCACACCGGCTTCGGTGAGCGCCTCGGTCCCGGCGGGCGCACCGTCGGCCTGCGGGTACAGGAACGTCCGCGGGATGCTCAGCTCCAGCAGCAGCTCACGCATCGTGGGCGTGGTCCCGCGGGTCAGGTGCACGGCGCTGCGGTGGAGGGCCTCCAGGCCGGCCAGGCGCATCGTGGACCACCAGTGGGGACCCGCCAGGTCGCGGATCCGCTGCCAGCCGCCCGCCAGGAACTCGGGCTCGGAGAGCGCGGCGATCCCGCTGCTGCCCGGAGCTCCCGGCACCGGTGTCAGAGGATCGAGGTTCGCGTCCACCAGGACCAGGCGCGACACCAGTCGGGGGTGACGGGCCGCCAGGACGACGGCGACGGAACCACCCATACTGTGCGCCACCAGCTCCGCGCCGGTGACGCCCGCGTCCGTCAGGGCCGAGGCCAGCGCGTCGGCGTGCGATGCGAGGCGGTAGTCGAAATCGGTCGGCCGGTCGCTGATGCCGTGGCCCAGAAGGTCGACGAGCAAGGACCTGCGGCCGGTGAGCAGCGGGTGCGCGGCGGCTTGCGCGAAGTAGGCGGGGGAGGTGGCACCGAGGCCGTGCACGTAGACACGGGCAGGCTCCTGCCCGGGCAGCTCCACCCAGCGGATCCGGTCTCCCCCCGGGGTGACGGTGGCGTCGCGCACTCTGTACTCCTCGGTCTCATCGCTGTACGGCACGAGCGTAACCGGCCACCTCGGAGGGCCCGGTCGCACCCGCTTGCACGGTGACTCCGCCCCCGGCGACGCGGTGCGCCGGCTACCGGTAACGTTGCGTTCTTCGGTCGGCGCGACCTTCCGGAGTCACGAAGGCGGCAGCCAATGCCCATACCCGTACCGCGCCCGGACCGGACTCCGGCACCGCGCCTCGACGCCGCGCTGCACGACCTCGCCGTCACCTTCGGCGGGATGACGGCCGTCCCGGACGAGGACAACTGCGCGTGCCACTGGGGCAGCGCCGAGGACCTCGAGCAGCTCAAGACACCCGACGTCGAACTCGACCCCGACCTCCTGCGGCGCACGTGGCAGGCGGTCGACTGGCGCGACCACGGGGCCGTACTGCGCCGCATCCTGCCTCAGTTCGCGACAGCGCTCGTCGGGGGGCGGGTGGAACCGCTCTTCGACATGGGGGACGTAGGCCAGTCCTTCGCACGTGGCAGATGGCAGCAGTGGCCCGCCGCGCAGACCGCTTCCGTACGGGAGTTCCTGCACGCGTGGTGGGCCGACAGCCTCACGGCGCCCGACGCCCCCGTGCCGGCGTACCAGGTCTTCGCGGCGTGCGCCGAGGCCTCGGGCACGGTGGCTCCCTGGCTCGCGGTATGGGGCGCGACGGACCACCCGGAGGCCGCCCGGCGGCTGGTGGAGGCCGTGGACCGCTGGGAGTACGACCTGCTGGGTGACGAACTCCCGTGGTACGCCTGGGAAAACGACAAGGAGAGGGTCGGTGGGCTCAGCATCTGGCTGGCCCGCAACGCCCCCGCGCGTCTGACGGCCCAGGGCGCCTCCGAAGAGCTGCACCACGCGGTCCGGCTCCTCGGTCTCACCGGACCCGCCCGCTGGGAGGACCCCCACTGGCCGGGGCACACCTACTGAGCCGTCGGCCGACTGCGGTCATCGTGAGCCGAGAGACGGGGAAACCTGGCATGTCGCCCGGACTACGGTCCGTAACCTCACGCCGACCGGATGCGGCGAGCTGGACGCGACGAGGGTGGCCCGCCCAGGAGAGGTCCGGAGGTCGGCCCAGGGTGGGCCGGCGGGGAAGCGACGTCCGGACCTCTCCGTGGCGTGACCGGCCCGGCCGGCCGGGCGCGTGGGACCCGGCGCACCGGACCCCCGGCCGGCCGGACCGGAGTCGGGATGAACGTAACAGCACCGCAATATCTTGCGTAAGTCCTTGCAGGGAGAAATCTGCGAGATTTCGCGGATGTGATCGGGATGTTATCGCGTCATGTCCAGGGGGTTGACCGGGGCAGGTCAGGCTCGTACCGTCGCTGCGCATCGAGGTTTTGCATTCTTGCTGCAAGAACCTTCATGAGCCTTGACGGCACGGCGCGTTGCCAGGTGAGGCTGCTCCGCCACCCCCCGCACTTTCCCCCACGCAGGAGGAACAGACATGGCACGCAGATCCCTGTCCGCCACGCTCGCCATGGCCACGGGCGCCGCCGTCCTGGCCGTCCCCACCGGGCTCGGCGCCGCGGGAACCGCCCAGGCCGCGCCGCCCGGCGAGAAGGACGTCACGGCCGTGATGTTCGAGTGGAAGTTCGCCTCCGTCGCCAAGGCCTGTACGGACAGCCTCGGCCCGGCCGGTTACGGTTTCGTCCAGGTCTCGCCGCCCCAGGAGCACATCCAGGGCGGCCAGTGGTGGACCTCGTACCAGCCCGTCAGCTACAAGATCGCCGGCCGCCTCGGTGACCGTGCTGCTTTCGCGAACATGGTCAGCACGTGCCACGGCGCCGGCGTGAAGGTCATCGCCGACTCGGTCATCAACCACATGTCTGCCGGATCCGGCACCGGCACCGGGGGCTCCTCGTACACGAAGTACGACTACCCGGGCACCTACTCGGTCAGCGACATGAACGACTGCCAGGCGCAGATCAGCAACTACGGCGACCGCGCCAACGTCCAGAACTGCGAACTCGTCGGCCTCGCCGACCTGGACACCGGCGAGGAGTACGTGCGCGGCCGGATAGCCGGCTACCTCAACGACCTGCTCTCCCTCGGCGTCGACGGCTTCCGCATCGACGCCGCCAAGCACATGCCGGCAGCCGACCTCGCGAACATCAAGTCCCGGCTGAGCAACCCGGGCGTGTACTGGAAGCACGAGGCCATCTACGGGGCGGGCGAAGCCGTCTCTCCCTCCGAGTACCTCGGGAGCGGTGACGTCCAGGAGTTCCGCTACGGACGCGGTCTCAAGCAGGCCTTCACCGGCGGGAACCTCGCGAGCCTCAAGAACTTCGGCGAGGGCTGGGGCTTCATGGAGTCGGGGAAGTCGGCGGTCTTCGTCGACAACCACGACACCGAGCGCGGCGGCGACACCCTGAACTACAAGGACGGCGCCAACTACACCCTGGCGAGCGTCTTCATGCTGGCCTACCCCTACGGCTCCCCGGACGTCCACTCCGGTTACGAGTGGACCGACAAGGACGCCGGCCCGCCCAACGGCGGTCAGGTGAACGCCTGTTACACCGACGGCTGGAAGTGCCAGCACGCCTGGCGCGAGATCTCCTCCATGGTCGGCTTCCGCAACGCCGCCCGGGGCCAGGCCGTCTCGAACTGGTGGGACAACGGCGGCAGCCAGATCGCCTTCGGCCGGGGCTCCAAGGCGTACGTCGCCATCAACCGCGCCGGCTCCTCGCTGACCCGTACGTTCCAGACGGCACTGCCCGCCGGTGACTACTGCGACGTCCAGTCCGGCAAGGGCGTCACGGTCAACGGCTCGGGACAGTTCACCGCCACCGTCGGCGCCGGCACCGCCGTCGCCCTGCACGTCGGCGCCCGGACCTGCACGGGCGGCGGCACGACCCCCGACCCCGGGACCTCCTCCGGCGCCTCCTTCGGCGTCAACGCCACCACGCAGCCCGGCCAGAACATCTACGTCACCGGCAACCAGGCCGCGCTCGGCAACTGGTCCGCCGGCAGTGCGCTCAAGCTCGACCCGGCGGCGTACCCCGTCTGGAAGCTCGACGTGGCCCTGCCCGCCGGGACCTCCTTCGAGTACAAGTACCTCCGCAAGGACGCGAGCGGCAACGTCACCTGGGAGAGCGGCGCCAACCGCACCGGGACCGTGCCGTCCTCCGGAAAGATCGCGCTGACCAGCGACGTCTGGCGCAGCTGACAACACACCACCGTGTGGGCCGGGGACGCGGGACACGCGTCCCCGGCCCACACCGCTCCACACCGCCAGACCCCCGAAAGCCGAGGAGAACCCGCCCGTGCCCCGAACCACCCTCCGGCGGGGAGCCGTCGCCGCCCTGTGCGCGGCGCTGCTGCCCGTCGTCCCGGCGGCCACAGCGGCCGCCGCGCCCAGACCTCCGGCCCCGCCCTCGGACGCGAAGCTGGCCCGGGAGCCGGCCAGGCACGACCTGACCCGTGAGCAGTTCTACTTCGTGCTGCCCGACCGGTTCGCCAACGGCGACACCTCCAACGACCGGGGCGGCCTGACCGGGTCACGGTCGGAGACCGGCTACGACCCCACGGACAAGGGCTTCTACCAGGGCGGCGACCTCAAGGGCCTCACTCAGCGGCTCGACTACATCAAGGGCCTCGGCACCACCGCGATCTGGCTCGCGCCGATCTTCAAGAACCGCCCCGTCCAGGGGACCGGGGAGAACGCGTCGGCCGGCTACCACGGCTACTGGATCACCGACTTCACCCAGGTCGACCCGCACTTCGGCACCAACGCCGACCTGTCGAAGCTGATCGACAAGGCCCACGGCAAGGGCATGAAGGTCTTCTTCGACGTCATCACCAACCACACCGCCGACACCGTCGACTACGCCGAGAAGAAGTACGGCTACAAGCCCAAGGGCGCCTTCCCGTACCTCGACAAGGACGGCAGGCCGTTCGACGACAGCGCGGGCATGGCGGAGGTGGACGCCGGCTCGTTCCCGTACACCCCCGTCACCACGGGGAAGAAGGTCCCCGCCTGGCTCGACGACCCCACGATGTACCACAACCGCGGCGACTCGACCTATGCCGGCGAGTCCACCGAGTACGGCGACTTCTCCGGCCTCGACGACCTGTGGACCGAGCGCCCCGAGGTCGTCTCCGGCATGGAGAAGATCTACGAGAAGTGGGTCCGCGACTTCGACATCGACGGCTTCCGCATCGACACCGTCAAACACGTCGACCTCGACTTCTGGACGCAGTGGGCCACCACCCTGGACGCCTACGCCGCCCGGCACGGCCGCGACGACTTCTTCATGTTCGGCGAGGTCTACTCCGCCGACACCGCGATCACCTCGCCCTACGTGACACGGGGCCGGCTCGACGCCACGCTCGACTTCCCCTTCCAGGAAGCCGCCCGCCAGTACGCCTCCCAGGGCGCGCCCGCCTCCAAGCTCGCGGCCGTCTACGGTGACGACTACCGCTACACCACCGACAAGGCCAACGCCTACGAGCAGGTGACCTTCCTCGGCAACCACGACATGGGCCGGATCGGCACCTTCCTGAAGCAGGACAACCCGAAGGCCGACGACGCCGAACTCCTCGCCCGCGCCCGCCTCGCCGACGAGCTGATGTTCCTCGGCCGCGGCAACCCGGTGATCTACTACGGCGACGAGCAGGGCTACACCGGGGCCGGCGGCGACAAGGACGCCCGCCAGCCGCTCTTCGCCTCGAAGACCGCCGACTACCTCGACGACGACCAGCTCGGCACCGACCGCACGCACGCCGTCGACGCGTACGACACGGAGCACCCGCTCTACCGCTCCATCGCGGCCCTCTCGAAGCTCACCGAGGAGCACCCGGCCCTGCGCGACGGCGTGCAGACCGAGCGCTACGCCAAGGACTCCGTCTACGCCTTCTCGCGTACGGACCCGAAGCGCCCGTACGAGTACGTCGTCGCCGCCAACAACTCCGCGCAGGCGCGGACCGTCGAGCTGGCCACCGAGTCCGCCGGCATGGACTTCCGTACCGTGTACGGCGGTTCCGGAAACGTCCGCAGCGCCGCCGACCGCACGGTCAGCGTCACCGTGCCCGCGCTCTCCAGCATCGTGCTCCGCGCCGACAAGCCGCTCGGCACACCGGCCACCGAGCCGTCGCTCACCCTGAAGGCCCCGGCAGCCGGAGCGACCGGCACCGTCGAGCTCACCGCCGACGTGGACGGCGGCGGGCTCGACCGCGTCGTCTTCGCCGCCCAGACCGGCAACGGGAAGTGGCGCACCCTCGGCTCCGCCGACCACGCCCCGTACAAGGTCACCCAGCACCTGGACGACTCCGTGGCGGCCGGCACCGTACTGCGCTACAAGGCCGTCGTCGTCGACCGGGCCGGACGCACCGCGAGCGCCCTCGCCTCCACGACCGCAGGGCAGGCCCTGCCGGCGCCCAAGCCCGTCGCCGTCGCACGCGACCACGCCCTCGTCCACTACAGGCGCGCGGACGGCGACTACGCGGGCTGGCAGCTGAAGTCCGGCGGGAAGAGCGCCGACTTCATCGGCCGGGACGCCTACGGCGCGTTCGCCTGGATCGACCTCGACGAGGGTGCCTCCACCGTCCCGTACACGGTCGAGAAGGCCGGTACCGCCGACGGCCCGCAGCGCACGATCGACCTCGCGCGGACCGGACAGGTCTGGGTCGAACAGGGCAAGGAGGGCCAGGCCACCGAGGCGCCCGAGGGTGCCGAACCGCCGCAGGACACGTCGAAGGCCGTCCTGCACTACCACCGGGCCGACGGGAACTACGACGGCTGGGGCCTGCACACCTGGACCGGGGCCGCTTCGCCCACGGACTGGGCGAAGCCGCTGCAGCCCGTGAAGACCGACGCCTACGGCGCCACCTTCGAGGTCCCGCTCACCGAGGGCGCCACCTCGCTCAGCTACATCCTCCACAAGGGTGACGAGAAGGACCTGCCCAGCGACCAGTCCCTGGACATCGCCACCTACGGGCACGAGGTCTGGATGCTCGGCGGAAAGCCCGGATACCTGCTTCCGCAGGCGGGCGGCGTACCCACCCCCGACCTGACCAAGGCCGAGGCCCAGTGGATCGACGCGGACACCGTCGTCTGGAAGGTGAAGGCCACCGACGCCACCAGCCAGCAGTTGGTGTACGCCAGGGACGGCGGCATCTCCGTCGTCGACGGCGCCCTGTCCGACGAGGGGCAGTGGCTGCGGCTCGGCGCGACGGAACTCACCGCCGCCCAGAAGGCGAAGTACCCGCACCTCAGCAGCTACCCGGCGTTCACCGTCGACCCCCGTGACCGGGACAGGGTCCGCGCGTCCCTGCGCGGCCAGCTGATCGCCACCCAGCGCGCCGCCAACGGCGCCCTGCTCGCCGCGACCGGGGTGCAGACCGCGGGCGTGCTGGACGACCTGTACGGGTCGAAGGCCGCCGGCACCGCCCTCGGACCGGTCTTCCGCCACGGCCGGCCCACCCTCTCCGTCTGGGCGCCCACCGCCCGCACGGTCTCGCTCGAACTCGGCGGGAGGACCGTCCCCATGCGCCGCGACGACCGCACCGGCGTGTGGTCCGCCACGGGCGACCGGGGCTGGAACGGCAAGCCGTACCGCTACCAGGTGACGGTCTGGGCGCCCAGTGTCCAGAAGATGGTCACCAACAAGGTCACCGACCCCTACTCCACCGCCCTGACCACCGACTCCGCCCGCAGCCTCGTCGTCGACCTCGACGACCCGGAGCTGGCGCCGCGCGGCTGGTCCGGACTGAAGAAGCCGGCGGCCGTCCCGCTGCGCGACGCGCAGATCCAGGAGCTGCACATCCGCGACTTCTCGATCGCGGACCCCACGGCCAAGCACCCCGGCGGGTACCTCGCCTTCACCGACACCCGTTCCGACGGCATGAAGCACCTCAAGGAGCTGGCGGACTCCGGCACCGGTTACGTGCACCTGCTGCCCGCCTTCGACATCGGCACGATCCCGGAGAAGAAGTCCGACCAGCGGAAGCCGGCCTGCGACCTGTCCGTGTACGCCCCCGACTCCGAGGAGCAGCAGGCCTGCGTGGCGAAGGCGGCCGGCAAGGACGCCTTCAACTGGGGCTACGACCCGCTGCACTACACGGTTCCCGAGGGCTCCTACGCCTCCGACCCCGACGGCACTCAGCGCACCGTCGAGTTCCGGCAGATGGTCCAGGGGCTCAACGGGGCGGGCCTGCGGACCGTCATGGACGTCGTCTACAACCACACCGTCGCCTCCGGCCAGGACGACAAGTCCGTCCTCGACCGGATCGTCCCCGGCTACTACCAGCGCCTCCTGGAGGACGGCACCGTCGCCACCTCCACCTGCTGCGCCAACACCGCGCCAGAGAACACCATGATGGGCAAGCTCGTCGTGGACTCGGTCGTCACCTGGGCCAAGGAGTACAAGGTCGACGGCTTCCGCTTCGACCTGATGGGACACCACCCCAAGGCCAACATCCTCGCGGTCCGCACGGCACTGGACGAGCTGACCCTCGCCGAGGACGGCGTCGACGGGAAGAAGATCATCCTGTACGGCGAGGGCTGGAACTTCGGTGAGATCGCCGACGACGCCCGCTTCGTCCAGGCCACCCAGAAGAACATGGCCGGCACCGGCATCGCCACCTTCTCCGACCGGGCCCGCGACGCCGTGCGCGGCGGCGGCCCCTTCGACGAGGACCCCCGCGTCCAGGGCTTCGCCTCCGGCCTGTACACCGACCCCAACAGCTCACCCGCCAACGGCACCGAGGCCGAACAGAAGGCCCGGCTGCTCCACTACCAGGACCTGATCAAGGTCGGCCTCACCGGCAACCTCGCCGACTACACCTTCACCGACACCCAGGGCCGTACGGTCAAAGGATCGGCCGTCGACTACAACGGTGCCCCCGCCGGATACGCGGCCGCCCCCGGTGACGCCCTCGCGTACGCCGACGCGCACGACAACGAGTCCCTGTACGACGCCCTCGCCTTCAAACTGCCCGCCGGCACCCCGGCGGCGGACCGGGCCCGCATGCAGGTACTCGCGATGGCCACCGCGGCCCTCTCGCAGGGACCCTCGCTCTCCCAGGCGGGCTCCGACCTGCTGCGTTCCAAGTCGCTCGACCGCAACTCCTACGACAGCGGCGACTGGTTCAACGCGCTGCACTGGGACTGCCGCGACGGCAACGGCTTCGGCCGCGGGCTGCCGCCCGCCGCCGACAACCAGGCCAAGTGGTCCTACGGCAAGCCGCTGCTCACCGCACCGGCCCTCACCCCCGGGTGCGCCGACATCACCGGCGCGTCCGCCGCGTACCAGGACCTGCTCACCCTCCGGACCGGCGAGAAGGACTTCTCCCTCGCCACGGCGGAGCAGGTGCAGAAGACGCTGTCCTTCCCGCTCTCGGGCACGAAGGAGACACCGGGGGTCATCACGATGCGCCTGGGCAAGCTGGTCGTGGTCATGAACGCCACCCCGCGGGCCGAGAGCCAGCGCGTCCCGGAGCTGGCGGGCACGGCGTACGCGCTGCACCCCGTGCAGGCGGCGGGCTCCGACCCGGTCGTGCGCACGGCGTCGTACGACGCCGCCACGGGCGGCTTCACCGTCCCGGGCCGCACGGTCGCCGTCTTCACCCGGCGCTGAGGCACCGTCCACCGGCCGGCCCCGGCTCCGCACCCCCACCGGGGGACGGAGCCGGGGCCGGCCGGTCCGTACGGCGGGACTCCCTTGTGCGGCCGGTGCCGATCACGTAAAGCTGAGCGCGACACCCGACCGGCGTCGGCCCCGCCGGCGTCCGTCCCACAGGCGTCGGCCCGACCGACGTCACCCCGCACCCAGGAGCGCATGATGCCGCAGATCACCGTCGACTACTCCGCCGAGCTCGACGACGCCTTCGACCGCCGCGGCTTCGCCCTCGCCCTGCACCCGCTGGTCGCCGAGACCGTCACCACGAAGGTCCCCAGCTGCAAGACCCGCTTCCGCCGGGTCGAGGAGTCCGTCGTCGGGGACGCCCCGGCCGGCGACGCGATCGTGCACGTCTCCATCGGCCTCCTGGCGGGCCGCACCCCCGAGATCAAGGAGCGGCTCACCGAGTCCGTGCTGGAGCTGCTGGCCGGACACCTGAAGCCCACCGGCGGACTCGCCGTCCACGCCTCGGCCGAGACCCGCGACCTCGACCCGTCCTACCGCAAGAGCTGACGAGCTCGCGTACGTCACTGCGGCGGGACGGCCCCGACGGCGGGCGCCAGCACGGAGAGCCGCGCCAGCAGATCGCCGAACGGCCCGTCCGCCGGCTCCTGCGCGAGAACCCGCAGCACGATCTCCGCCATCTCCTGGTCGTACGCGGCACTCACGGCGGCCAGCGCCGCGAAGTCGTGGACCAGCTGCAGTTCCAGCTCGGCGCGCGGAACGCGCTTCCCGTCCAGCCACAGCAGGGCCGTCGACTCCGCCAGCGACACCCAGGACCGCACGACCAGCTCCAGCCGGGCGGGCGGCGACTCCACCCCGAGGTGCGCGACGATCTGCGCGTACGCCGCCTGCCGCACCCCGTCGATCAACGCGTCGGCCGTCGAGGAGCCGCCGGCCGGACCGCCCCGCAGCAGCGCCGCGAAGCCCGGTCCGTGCTCCTCCACGAAGCCGAAGAACCGGCCCATCACCCGCAACAGCCGTGCCCCCAGAGGCCCTTCGTGCGGCTCCAGGAAGCTGCCGGCCAGCTCGTCGGCGGCCCGCGCCAGCGCCGCCTCGTACAGGCTCTGCTTCCCCGGGAAGTAGTGGTAGACGAGCGGACGCGAGATACCGGCGGCGGCCGCTATCTCGTCGATCGACACGTCGTCGGGCGAGCGGCGGCTGAACAACTCCAGCGCCACGGCGAGCAACTGCTGCCTGCGCTCGTCGACGCCCATCCTCCGCCGCGCACCGGTCGTCATACCGACAGCCTAACGGGACGGGCCAGGCATCCGGGCCCAGGTCAGCGCAGGGCCCGGACCCGTCTGCCGTCCGCCAGGACCCCCTCCAGCCGGGCCCGGTCGCCTGCCCGGGCCGGCACCGCGAGCAGCCGTCCGTCCGCCCGGCCGCGGACCCCGCCGGTCGCCGAGAGAGACGCGAACTGCCGTGATCCTGCGGCGAGTACGTACCACCGCCCGCCGTCCGACCTCCACAGCACGCCCGCCAGGACCCGCGGCCGGCGTCTCCCGCAGTCGGGGGAGTCCTCGGCGCGGGCCGCGACCGCCGCCGGGGCCCGCACGCCGCCCGACACCTCGGGCGGCGCCTGGAACTGCGCCAGCACCCTGCTCCCCGTACCCCGCCACGTCTCGGCCCGGGTGCACAGCCACAGTGCGGCACCCTCGCCCTCGGGGAGCCGCTGCTTCGCGTACGCCCAGGAGTTCACCGACCGGACCCCGTGCGCACGCACCGCCGGAAGGAGACAGGCGGTACGCGCCCAGCTCGCCCGGTCGGCCGGGCCCGACACGTCGTGCGGGGCGGACGGCGGGCCCGAGGTGAGGCGGGCGGGCGTGAGCTCGCCCAGGTCCGTCAGCAGCCGGGCCCCCGAGGCGTCACGTACCTCCAGGGCCGGCCAGGAGCGGCAGCCGCCGGAACTCCCCGGCCCGGTCGACGCCTCGGTCACCCCGTGCGCGTCCCGGCGCAACGGCCGCGCCGGGGCCTGCGGCGCCAGCAGGTCGCGTACGGCGGCCCCGCGCACCCAGGGGGCGGTGAGAAAGCGGATCCCGCCGCGTCGCTGGACCACCAGGGCGCTCGCGGTCACCTCGTCCGCGCCGTCCACGCGGGCGAAGTCGAGGGCGACGCTCCCGGCCGGATCCGCGTTGCGCGGCTCCGCGTAGCGCACGACGCGCAGCCCGTCGTGGAACAGGACCACCGCCGCACCGCCGACCTCACCCGCGAACAGCAGCTGCGGGGGGCCCATCGGCGGTCCGACGGGTGTCCCGGGGGCCGCCGAGGAGTCCACCGCCGGGCCGGGGCGGGCCCACGTGGCGAGGGCGCGGCCCAGCAGCCGGGTGTCCCCGGCCCGGTCGCCCCGCGTGGGCCAGACGGTGAAGTCGGTACGGGCCGAGCTGCGCCAGAAACCGGCCGGAACCCGGAGCAGCGCCTCCGGTTCCAGGGCCTGTTCGGCGGCGGGATGACGGGAGTAGAGAGGCGCGGAGGCAGCCTGCGGGCCGCCCAGGCCGTCGCCCGGCGTCAGGAGCAGCGTCCCGCAGACCAGAAGCGCGGCGCACCCGGCGGCGAGGGTGCGCGCGACCCGTCGGCGGCGCGCCGGATCGGCCGGCCTGACCTGCAGCGAACACGCGTCGAACTCCGGCGACGACAGGAGCCGGTACGGGACCGGGAGCGCGTCGGCCTCCCGCAGCGCCGCCTCCGGCCCGGCCACCCCTGCCGCGCCCAGGATCCGGCACACCTCCGGGTCCCCGAGCCCTTCGAGCCCCCGCAGCACCTGCGCGGCCCGGCAGGGGCCCGAGACCTCGGCCAGGGCCTGCTCCAGGGCCAGCTCCTCCGCCCCGCAGGAGTGCGGGAACAGCCGCAGCCCCCACACCTGGGGCAGCGAGGGGGGCAGCTGCGCCCGGCGGGGCCGGGCGAACCGGCGCAGCGGAAGCCCCGCCTCCAGGGCGGCACGCACCACCCGTAGCCGCGCACAGGCATAGGCCCGCCCGCCGTCCACCGAGAGGGACGAAACCCCGGGGGCTTTAGAGGCTTCAGGGGCGGCGGAGGCGCCCGGGGTGTCCCGAACCCCCGGCGCCACCGAGGCCGGGCCGAGGGCCCCCTGCTCCAGGCGGTGCGCCCCGCGCAGGGACCGCTGGACGAGCCAGTGGGCGGTCAGGACCCGGCGGTTGCGCCCGAGGGAGGGAGGCAGGATGAGGTATCCGATCCTGACCAGCCGCGCGTAGTGCTCCATGAGCGCGGCCTCGGCCCGCTCCGCACCGGCCCGGTCCGCACGGGGGCGTCCGGCTGATGACGGTACTGCTCGCAGTGAGGGCACATTCAGCTGAACGAGCGAATGGTGCGATGGTCACCCCGGCGCACCCCGCACGACCGGCTCCCTGCCCGGGGAGTCCCGCCCCCCGTGCCCTCGGGCCCGTGCCTCCGGAACGTCCGGCCGGTCAGCCCCGGTCGAGGTAGGCGAGTACCGCGAGCACGCGGCGGTTGTCGTCGTCCGAGGGCGGCAGGCCGAGCTTCCCGAAGATGTTCGAGGTGTGCTTGGCCACCGCCCGCTCCGTGATGACCATCTGCGAGGCGATCGCCCCGTTCGAGCGGCCCTGGGCCATCAGCTCCATGACCTCGCGCTCCCGGGGGGTCAGCCCGGCCATCGGCCTGTCCTGCGACCTCCGGGAGAGCAGTTGCGAGATGACCTGCGGATCCATCGCCGTACCGCCCGCCGCCACCCGGCGCACCGCGTCGATGAACTGGTCCGCGTCGAACACCCGGTCCTTCAGCAGGTAGCCGATGCCGCCGTTGCCGTCGGCCAGCAGCTCGCGCGCGTACAACTGCTCCACGTGCTGGGAGAGCACGAGCACGGGGAGGCCGGGCCGGGCGCGCCGGGCGGCCAGCGCGCACTGCAGACCCTCGTCCGTGTGGGACGGCGGGAGCCGGACGTCGACGACGGCGACGTCCGGCTCCAGATCGGCCAGGGCCCTGGTCAGTTCGGGCCCGGTCTCCACCGCTGCCGCGATCTCGAAGTCGTAGGCCTCGAGCATGCGCACCAGGCCGTCGCGGAGCAGGAAGAGATCTTCGGCTAGGACAACGCGCAAGGGATCTCCATGGTCACCATCGTGGGGCCGCCGGCAGGGCTGCTGACGGCCAGTACGCCGTCGAATGTACCCAGTCGGCGTTCGATTCCGCTCAGCCCCGAGCCGGCCCCGACCGCCGCACCGCCCTTGCCGTTGTCCGTGACGGAGACCCGCAGCATGCCCTCGGCGTGGTGCATGTCCACCCAGACGCGGTCGGCGCCGGCGTGCTTCACGGCGTTCGTCAGGGCCTCGCTGACGGCGAAGTACGCGGCCGACTCGACGGGTGCCTCGGCCCGTCCCGGGAGGTCCACCGACACCTCCGTGGCGAGCGGCAGCCGCAGCGCCAGGGCCCGCACCGCGTCTCCGAGCCCGCGCTCGGCGAGGACCGGCGGGTGGATGCCCCGCACGAGGTCGCGCAGCTCGGTGAGGGCCTCGGCGGACGACTCCCGGGCCATGGCCAGCAGCTTCTTCGCCTGCGCCGGGTCCTTCTCGACCAGGGCCTCGATGGTGCCCAGGTTCATGCCCATGGCGACCAGCCGGGCCTGCGCACCGTCGTGCAGGTCCCGTTCGATGCGCCGGAGTTCGGAGGCCGCCGTGTCCACGGCCTCGTGCCGGGTCTCGGTGAGCCGGTCGATGCGCTGGGCGAGCTCCTGTTCGTGGGTGGGGGCGAGTACCGCCCGGGCGAGTACGAAGTGCAGCCTCAGCAGCGGCCGGGTCGTCCACGGGACGAGGACGAGGAGTACGAGACCGAGGGCCCCCGCTGCCAGTGCGGACGCCTGGCCGGTGACCGGGACGAAGCCGTACCAGTACGTGTCGTCGCCGAAGGCCCGCCAGAGCCCCGCCGTCAGGGCCAGCGCCTCCACCGGATACACCACCAGCGCGAAGGCCAGGGCCAGCAGTGCGTAGCCGGCCGTCATGTCGACCAGCAGCCACCGCAGGTCCCGCCACGTCGCCGGGTCCTTCAGCAGCAGCGTCGTGCGCTCCACCTGCCCGGTGAACCCGGTGCGCAGATCCGGCGGGAACGGCCGGTAGGCGGCCGGGATACGGACGTCCGACCAGGCGGCCGCCAGTCTCCGGCGCCGGTCCGCGTGGTCGCGGACCGCCCCCAGGACCTTCGGAGTGGTGACCAGCCCCACGCCCAGCAGGACGAAGGTGATCGAGAGCAGCGACAGGACGAAGAGGGTGACCGACCCCGCGAGGCTCACGAAGGAGAGGCCGAACGCCCGCCAGGCGTCCAGCAACGAGGCCCTTACGCGGCCCCGTATCGCGCGTGTCGCGGTCATGTTGTCTTCTTCCCTCACCAGGATCCGGCGGATCCCGTCCGGCCCCCAGTCTGACCCGCGGGACCGTCCGGCCGGCAGCCGGTTCACCACCCGGCCGGGGTGTACCTGGCACCACCCCCGCGGACTCTCCCCGCGTCCCGGGTGGCTGCGGCGGGAGGCCCCGGGACCCCGGGCCTCCCGCTGTGCCTACGTCAGGGCGTGTACTTGTAGCCCACGCGCCGTACGGTCTGGATCGACCGCCGGTGCTCGGCGCCCAGCTTGCGGCGCAGCCGGGCGACATGGACGTCGACGGTGCGTCCGTCGCCCACGTGCCCGTACCCCCACACGGTCGTGACCAGCTGGTCCCGGGTGTGTACCCGGTGCGGATGCGCCACCAGGTGCGCCAGCAGCTCGAATTCGAGATACGTGAGGTCGAGCGTGACGCCGTCGACGGCGGCGGTGCGCCGGGTGGTGTCGATGCGTACGGGGCCGTCCGCCGCAGTGTCCGCGGTCTGCTCCGGCACCGGCTGCCCGTACGCGGAGGAGGCGGCGGCCCCGGCGAGGGCCGGCTGCTGGTCGGCCGGGACGAGGACCAGGTAGCCGACCATCGGCGGCCGGCCCGGCAGCGCCGGCAGCGTGTGCTGCGGTGCGGGCAGCCAGGTCGCCCCCGGCGGCAGGAAGCCGAGGGCTGCCTGCCCGCCGGCGGGCTCCAGGACGTCGTCACGGTCGACGGCCCGCAGCCGGTGGCGATGGGCGGAGAGGGAGGTACGGGAGGTGGTGGCCGCGGCGGACGCGGCGGGAAGGGTACGGCTGTTCGCCATGGGAGTCAGCTCTTTCGCGCGAGGAGTCGTCGAGGACGTACGTCGTACGCGCGGGCCGAAGACCGGGGTGAGCGGCTTTAGAGGGCCTGCGCGTTCCACGCGCGGCAACACACCCGGTCGAAGTCGTGGTGCTGACGAGAGGGCCAGAACGGCTCGAGGTCGCTGCGACCCGATGCGGTGTACTGGAAGCCGACCATGGGCCCATTGAAGCAGACAACGCGGCCCGGCAGCAGCCTTCTCCCACCTGTCGGTACGGCAGGCCGGCGCCGGAACTCCCCGTCAACGGCGGCGGGGTGCCCGCCGGAACGTCTTCCGGTGGGCACCCCGTCGGTCCTCGGGCGGGATCAGACCTGGCCGGCCTTCTCCAGCGCGGTGCAGCAGGTGTCGACGATCAGCCGCGTGACGACGTACGGGTCGACGTTGGCGTTCGGGCGGCGGTCCTCGATGTAGCCCTTGCCGTCCTGCTCGACCTGCCACGGGATGCGGACGGAGGCGCCGCGGTCGGAGACGCCGTAGCTGTACTCGTTCCAGGGGGCGGTCTCGTGCAGGCCGGTCAGGCGGTCGTCGATGCCGGCGCCGTAGTGCTTGACGTGGTCCATCGGCTTCGAGCCCTCGCCGAGCGACTCGCACGCCGTGATGATCGCGTCGTAACCCTCGCGCATCGCCTTCGTGGAGAAGTTGGTGTGCGCGCCCGCGCCGTTCCAGTCGCCCTTGACGGGCTTCGGGTCCAGCGTCGCGGAGACGTCGAAGTCCTCGGCGGTGCGGTACAGCAGCCAGCGGGCGATCCACAGCTGGTCGGAGACCTCCAGCGGGGACAGCGGGCCCACCTGGAACTCCCACTGGCCGGGCATGACCTCGGCGTTGATGCCGGAGATGCCCAGACCCGCCTTCAGGCAGTTGTCCAGGTGCTTCTCGACGATCTGACGGCCGAAGATCTCGTCGGAGCCCACCCCGCAGTAGTAGCCGCCCTGCGCGGCGGGGAAGCCGCCCTCGGGGAAGCCCAGCGGGCGGTGGCCGTCGAAGAAGGTGTACTCCTGCTCGATGCCGAAGATCGCTTCCTGGCCCTCGAACCGCTCGGCGACCGGGCGCAGTCCGGCACGGGTGTTGGACTCGTGCGGCGTCATGTCGATGTTGAAGACCTCGCACAGGACGAGGACGTCGTCACCGCCGCGGATGGGGTCCGGACAGGAGAAGACCGGCTTCAGGACCCGGTCGGAGGCGTGGCCCTCGGCCTGGTTGGTGCTCGAACCGTCGAAGCCCCAGATGGGCAGCTCCGCCACGCCCTGCGAGGGGCTCCCGGCCATGATCTTCGTCTTGGAACGGAGCTTGGCGGTCGGCTCGGTGCCGTCGATCCAGATGTACTCAGCCTTGAACGTCACGGAAGCCATCCTTTGCGGGTGCTGCGGTCTATGGTGCGCAGCTTGGCAAGACGCGATTTCCCGTCCGTTGCCCTGGTGTGAACCCCGTGTTACCGCTGTTTCCCCGGGGTGTCCGACCACATGTGCCCACCGCCCGCAGGCCTCTCACCACGCGGCGCACTGGATACGGTCCGGCGCGCGGCACGGCCGCGGGCGCGTACCCGCCGGGACCCGTGCCGCCGACGGGGAGCGGGCACACTGGCGCCATGACCACACCTGCCGCACCCACGCCCGGACCGTGCCCCCGTACGCAGATGCGGATCGGACTCCTCGGCGCGGGCCCCTGGGCGCGCATGACCCAGGCCCCCGCGCTCGCCGCCCACCCGGGCGTCGTACTGAGCGGGGTCTGGGGCCGCCGGCCCGAAGCGGCGGACGCACTGGCCGCCGCCCACGGTACCCGCGCCTACACGGGCGACGCGGGCATCGGCGCGCTCCTGGACGCGAGCGACGCGGTGGCCTTCGCGGTGCCGCCGGACGTCCAGGCACCCCTGGCCGCGCGTGCCGCGGCCGCCGGGTGCCACCTGCTGATGGACAAACCGGTCGCCACGACGGTGGCGGCGGCCCGCGAGGTCGCCGAGGCCGCCGAGCGGGCGTCGGTCGCCTCCGTGGTCTTCTGCACGCTTCGGTTCGCCGGGGGCACGGCCGGGTGGATCGCCGAACAGGCGGCAGCGGGCGGCTGGTTCACCGCCCGCGCCCTGTGGCTCGGAGCGCTGTACGCCCCCGGTACGAGCAGTGAGTTCGCCGCGTCGCCCTGGCGCCGCGAGAAGGGCGGCCTGTGGGACGTGGGCCCGCACGCGCTCTCCGTCCTGATCCCGGTCCTGGGCGAGGTGACGGAGGTGGTGGCCGCTCGCGGACCGGCCGACGCGACGCATCTGCTGCTCCGGCACACCTCCGGGGCCTCCAGCACGGTGACGCTCGCCCTGGACGCGCCGGTGGGCGCGGTGGGCACGGAGGTCGAATTCCGGGGGGAGCGGGGGACGACGGCCCTGCCCGAGGGTGGCGGGGACGCGCTCGGGGCGTTCGGGGCGGCCGTGGACGCGCTGATCGACGCGGCGCGTACGGGGGTGGCGCACCCCTGCGACGTACGGTTCGGGCTGCGGGTCACCGAGGTGCTCGTCGGGGCCGAGGCGCAACTGGGACCGGTGACGGCCGCCTGACCCACGCTTCCCCGCCGCCGCACTGCCGCCGGGGCAGGGCGCCCGGCCGTCCGCCGGGTCGGCCGTGGCGGGAGCTCCGGCCGGCCCGCAGTCCGGGGTGGCGCATCCCTGCGACGTGCGGTTCGGGCTGCGGGTCACCGAGGTGCTCGCCGGGGCGGGCGGTTCCCGCCGGGGCTTCATTCCGCGGTCGCCCCGGCGAGCGCCGTGTACGCCCCCCGCAGGAACCGCCGTACGGCCGCCGCCTCCCGGTCGTCGAAGGTCCTCAGCAGCTCCACCATCGCGGCCAGGGTGGGACCGAAGAACTCCTGCCCCAGCTCCACGGCCCGAGCGTCCACCGTGAGCAGCACCTGGCGGCGGTCACGCTCGTCGCGGCTGCGGGTGACATGGCCCAGGCGCTCCAGCCGGTCGATGAGAGCCGTCGTCCCCGCACTGTTGAGACCGAGCTGCGCCCCTAGCCGGCCGGCGGTCGCCGGGGTGCCCGCGCGGGCGGCGTCGAGCAGACAGATCAAGGCCCGCACGTCCGTGGGGTGCATCCCGTGGCGGGCAGCGAACTCCGCCTGACGCAGACCGAATTCGATCGTCACCCGGCGCAGGAGATGAACGGTGTCCATCTCCGCGCCCCGGTCCGCCGGGGAACCGCCCGCTGTGTTCACGCCCCCATATTACCTCGCCCAGCGAGATAATATGGGGGCGGGAGGTACACATGCGCACACCGGATCCCGAGGACCTACACCGGTTCTTCGCTGCCTACGACGCCGTCCTGACCGGCCACTGGCCCGCCGCGACCATCCCCACCGACATCCCCACCCCGTACGGCACCACCCACCTCAACAGCTGCGGCCCCGAGGACGCCCCGCCACTGCTCCTGCTGCCCGGCAGCGGCGCCACCTCCACGGTGTGGTTCGCCCAGGCCGCCCGCCTCGCCCGTACCCACCGCGTCCACGCCGTCGACCTCGTCGGCGAACCGGGCCGCAGCACGGTGGGGGACCGTCCGATCCGCACGGCGGCCGACCTCACGGACTGGCTCGACGCGGTTCTGGACGCGCTGGGCGCCGGGAGCGCCGCCCTCTGCGGCCACTCGTACGGCGCGTGGATCGCCCTCCGGTACGCCCTGCACGCCCCCCGGCGCGTCGGACGGCTGGTCCTGGTGGACCCGACCGGATGCTTCGCCGGTTTCCGACCCGGCTACCTGCTGCACGCGCTGCCCGTGCTTCTGCGCCCGACGGAGCGGCGGACCCGCGCCTTCCTGGCCTGGGAGACGGGCGGCGCGGAGTTCGACCCGGCCTGGGCCCGCCTGCGGGACGCCGCTGTGCGCTTCCCCGCCGCCCGCCCGGTCACCGGCCCGCGCCCCTCTGCCGAGGCGCTGCGAGGACTCGACGTACCCACGCTCGTCCTGACGGCGCGGCGCGGCCGGGCGCACGACGCCACCCGCGTCGCCGCCACGGCGGAACGGCTGCTCCCGTCCGCCGAGGCCGCGACACTGGACGCCACGCACCACTCACTGCCGCTGCACTCCCCGGAGGCGGACGAACTCGCCCGTCACATGGAGGACTTCCTCACCGCCCCAGTGCGTCCCGGACCGCCTCGTCCGTCCGCGCGACCACGGCGCTCCCGTCCTGCGCGGTGATGATCGGGCGCTGGATCAGCTTCGGGTGCTCGGACAGCGCCGTGATCCACCGCTCACGCGCACCGTCGTCCTTCGGCCACTCCTTGATCCCCAGTTCCTTCGCCTCCGCCTCCTGGGTCCGGGTGATGTCCCACGGCTCGAGGCCCAACCGGTCCAGGACGGCGCGGATCTCGTCGGCGGACGGCACGTCCTCCAGGTAGCGGCGGACGGTGTACTCGGCGCCCTCGGCGTCCAGCAGGTCCACCGCGCTGCGGCACTTCGAGCAGGCGGGATTGATCCAGATCTCCATGGGGCCCAGGGTACGGGAGGGACTCCCGAAATGGCCTCTGGCCAGGGGTGATTGTCAGTGGTGGGCAGTAGAATGGAGGCAGTTCGTGAGGGTTCCACCACCGTGCCAGGAGGTTGCCGATGGCCGTTGCCGCAGTCACGACCGAGCCGCTCAACACGCCCCTGAAGAAGAAGAGGCTCCCCGCGGGCCGGCCCCGCGAGTGGTACGTCTCCCACAACCGCCGTCTCAAGGCCATGCGCCTGGCGATCGCCCTGCTCGACACGGGCGTCTACCAGCCCTCGACCGCCGACAACGCCAGGATCCGCGCGACCGCCGACCGCCTCGCCATCCACCCGCCGTCCGACACCACCTGCCGCATGGTCCGCGCCCTGATCCGCTACGGCCGCTGACCCACGCCCGCCTGTGCCCCCGGGACCGCCGGGGGCACAGGCGGTCCCGGCTCCGCGTGGCCCCTGCGCCGCCACCACCGCACCACCGCCGGCCCCCAGGGGGCGACGGCAAGGAGGAGGAGCAGCGAGGCCCACGGCACCCGCCACCAGCCCGGCACGCCCGCGGGCGGTGGGGACGGCGCCGGGGCGACCCAGGGCCGCGCCGTCTTCGACCAGGCCAGGAACGCGTCGCCGACCGGCAGCAGCCCGAAGGCGTACCGCTTGGTCCAGGGTGTACCGACCGGCAGCCCCAGCAGCTCGCTGTGGTTCGCCAGCGCGCCGGCCAGCGGCGCGTCCCCCTCCACCTGTGCCGCCCCGAGCGTGACGACGGTTGCCGACAGGCTCACCCCGAGCGGCAGCGGCCCGGAGTCGACGTCCGCCGGGCCGTCCACGCCCTTCGGGTACTCCCGTACGGCCGGCCCGAGGCCCAGCGGGGTGGTGACGTACAACCCCCGGAAGCGCAGGTACTGTTCGCGGGCGAACGCCGGGTCGATGTCCACCAGGAACCGCTGGATCATGCTCTGCGAGGTCCCGCGGGCCACCTCCACCGGCTCACCCGTCATCACGTCCACGCGGTGCGGGAGCAGCCCCGTACGGGGATCCAGCCGCTCCCGCACGGCGTCGAGCCATCGTGCGGCGGTCCCGGCGAACCGCTGCGGCCGCAGGGTGTCGTGCAGCCGCAGCGAGGCCACGGCCACGGTCGAGTCGACCGGCCACGCCTGCCCGGGGTAGGCCGCCAGGAAGGGCGTCCGGGACGCGTCGAAGGCGGCCCCGAGTGCGGCGGAGTCCTCGTCGAAGCGGCGCACCTCGGCGGGGTCCCTCGCCCCGGCGGGCTGCAGCGCGAGTACGGTGCCCCGCAGCCAGTTGGTCCACCCGCGGTAGAAGACCCCGTACTCCGGGACGAGCGCGGGGCTGAACGGTGCCCGCCCGGCCCCGGACTCCAACCGCCCCAGCGCCCAGCGCGCTTCGAGCAGCGCCTCGCCCCGTGCCTCCCCCTCGGGCAGCCGCATCCCGGACTCGGCCCGGCCCAGCCCGTACAGGACGTGCAGGAAGAAGTACCCCTCGGGAAAGAGCTCCTGCGCCTCGTCCCCGGCCCCGGCGTCCAGCGCCTGCCGTACGAAGGCCAGTTGACGCGCCACCCCGGGCGGGTCGCCCTCGGGACCGGCGGTCGCGGGCACGACGAGCCGCACCGTCCCGAGGACGGCGCAGCAACTGACGAGGACGGCCACCACCCGCCCGGCACGGCGCAGGGCCCGACGCGTGAACGACTGTGAGCGCGGCATCCGCCGATGGTAGAACGCGCCGCCGTCACCGCCGCGGGAACGGGGCGTCATCGACTTCCGGACGACGAGGAAGGCCGTGCTCACCGATTCGTCCGGCACCACCGGGCCGGCGGGGTCGGCACCCTCGCGGTGGTCCCACGCGGCGCCGTCGTGCAGCGGCTCGGCAGTCACGCTGGTGTGCGGACTCGGTGTGCCGGCGCCCGCGCGGTGCTCACTGCCGGTACGGGGCGCCCGGGGGCCGTCGGCCCGGGTCCCTCCACGCTCCGCACGACGGCGCCCGCACCCGTGAGGCGGTCCGCCCGGGACGCGTCACGACGCCGCGACCACCCCACCGGGAACCTGTCGCTCCCTCGGCCGTACCCCGACTGTCAGAGGCGCGCAGTACGGTCGCCCGATGGCAGCCATGATCGACCTGACACTCGACAGCGCGGACACGCAGGTTCTCGCCGCTTTCTGGAAGACGGCTCTGGGCTATGTCGACGAGCCCCCGCCCGCCCCCTTCGCCACCCGTGAGGAGTGGTTCGCGCAGTTCGACCTGCCGGAGGGCGACTCCGTGGACGACGGCGCGTGGCTCTGTGATCCCGACGGCGTCGGCCCGCGTCTGTGCATCCTCAAGGTCCCCGAGCCCAGGACGGCGAAGAACCGGCTTCACATCGACGTCCGGGTGCCGGGACACGGCAGTCCCGACGAGCGGTGGGCACGGATCCGGGCGGAGTCCGAACGCCTGGTGCGGGCGGGCGGGACCGTCCTGGAGAGTTTCGACGGACACCATGTCCTGATGGCCGATCCGGAGGGCAACGAGTTCTGTGTCGGCGCGGCCCCGGCGTGAGGGGCGGACAGGCACGAGGCAGGCGGCCCACCCGCGCCTGAGGGCGGCCCTCTCCGGGCACGGGGCCCGGAGAGGGCCGCCCGGACAACGCATGAGGGCCGCTGCCCCGGCTCGGGACAGCGGCCCTCACAGGGATTCCTAGAGGTCGAAGTACAGCTCGAACTCGTGGGGGTGCGGGCGCAGCTGGATCGGGGCGATCTCGTTCGTGCGCTTGTAGTCGATCCACGTCTCGATCAGGTCGGGCGTGAACACGCCGCCGGCCTGGAGGTACTCGTGGTCCTGCTCCAGGGCGTCGAGAACGGCCGGGAGGGAGGTCGGGACCTGCTGGACGCCGGCGTGCTCCTCGGGAGCCAGCTCGTAGAGGTCCTTGTCGATCGGCTCCGGCGGCTCGATCTTGTTCTTCACGCCGTCCAGGCCGGCCATCAGCAGGGCCGAGAACGCCAGGTACGGGTTGGACGACGGGTCCGGGGCGCGGAACTCGACGCGCTTGGCCTTCGGGTTGGAGCCCGTGATCGGGATGCGCATCGCGGCGGAGCGGTTGCGCTGCGAGTACACCATGTTGACCGGCGCCTCGAAGCCCGGGACCAGGCGGTGGTAGGAGTTCACCGTCGGGTTGGTGAAGGCCAGCAGCGACGGGGCGTGCTTCAGGATGCCGCCGATGTAGTAGCGCGCCATGTCCGACAGGCCCGCGTAGCCCTGCTCGTCGTAGAACAGCGGGGAGCCGCCGGCCCACAGGGACTGGTGGACGTGCATGCCCGAGCCGTTGTCGCCGAAGATCGGCTTCGGCATGAAGGTCGCGGTCTTGCCGTTGCGCCAGGCGACGTTCTTCACGATGTACTTGAAGAGCATCAGGTCGTCGGCCGCGGCGAGCAGCGTGTTGAACTTGTAGTTGATCTCGGCCTGACCGGCCGTGCCGACCTCGTGGTGCTGGCGCTCGACCTGGAGGCCGTTCTTGTCCAGCTCCATGGAGATCTCCGCGCGCAGGTCGGCGAAGTGGTCGACCGGCGGGGTCGGGAAGTACCCGCCCTTGTAGCGGACCTTGTAACCCCGGTTGTTCTCGACCGCACCGGTGTTCCAGGCGCCGGCCTCGGAGTCGATGTGGTAGAAGCTCTCGTTCGCCGACGTCTGGAAGCGGACGTTGTCGAAGACGTAGAACTCGGCCTCGGGGCCGAAGTAGGCGGTGTCCGCGATGCCCGTCGAGGCGAGGTAGGCCTCGGCCTTCTTGGCCACGTTCCGCGGGTCACGGCTGTACTGCTCGCCGGTGATCGGGTCGTGGATGAAGAAGTTGACGTTGACCGTCTTGTCGCGGCGGAAGGGGTCGACACGGGCCGTCGACAGGTCGGCACGAAGCGCCATGTCGGACTCGTGGATGGCCTGGAAGCCGCGGATCGACGAGCCGTCGAAAGCCAGTTCCTCGGCCGGGTCGAAGGTCGCAGCCGGGATCGTGAAGTGCTGCATCACACCCGGCAGGTCGCAGAAACGGACGTCGATGAACTTGACGTCGTTGTCGGCGATGTACTTCTGCACTTCGTCGGCGTTCTGGAACATCCAACTCCTCCTACTCCCGACCCGGGAAAGGGCGGGGTTGCAGCTCGTTGTGCGGCCAGTGCGGTGGCACACCGGCCCCGACCATAGGCAGCCAGGATTTCTCCGGCGTGACCCATTTGTTTCGCCCAAGTTAACCGGGCCGGGGTTCGGTGGCACCTCAGCGACGTCTCCGGTGCCCCGCGCGTCCGGGCGCAAACGTGGGCGCAGTACCGTGGACGGGTGGACAACAGGCAAGCAATCGGATCGTGGCTCTCGGGCCCGCGCGCGGCGGCCGAGGACATGGGCGCCGACTTCGGTTACCGGGGCGAGCGTCTCGGTCTGCCCCGGGAAGGCCCGGGCTCGATCGCTCCGCTCGGCCGGCGCTTCGGGGCCCTCTTCATCGACTGGGCCGCCTGCATGCTGATCGCATACGGGCTGATCGCTCGGGGTGACCAGCAGTCGGCCGGGAACTGGGCGCTCGGCGTCTTCCTCGTCCTGAGCCTGCTCACGGTAGGAACCATCGGGTCCACCCCGGGCAAGCGGATCATGGGCCTGCGGGTCGTCGCCGAGGACGGCGGACGGCTCGGCACGGTGCGGGTCCTCCTGCGGACCGTACTGCTGCTCCTGGTGATCCCGGCCCTGGTCTGGGACCGCGACAGCCGCGGCCTGCACGACCGGCTGGCCCACGCCGTCCAGGTGCGCATCTGACGTACGGGGCCGCGTCCGCCGGCTGCGGCGGACGCCCCGGACACGCGGGGCGGACGCACCGGACGGCCGCACGCGCCGCGGCGTACGCGGACCGGGCCGGTACACGCGGCGCCGTCGGCGGCCTCCTCACGGGCGGTGGAACCGGCGCCCCACGCACGACGGCTGCCCCCGACGGCACACATACGTGAGGGCGGCCCCGGACAGATCGTCCGGGGCCGCCCTCACGCATCTGAGAGGGGTGCCCGCCTCAGCGCATCTTTCCGCCGCGCGGCATCCGCATGCCCTTCGGCATCGGCCCCTTCGGCAGCGGCATGTTGCTCATCAGGTCACCCATCGCCCGCAGCCGGTCGTTGGCCGCCGTGACCTGCGGGCCGGTCAGGACCCGGGGGAGCTTCAGCATCGTGGTGCGCACCTTCTTCAGCGGCACCTGGCCCTCGCCGTCACCGACGATGATGTCGTGCACCGGCACGTCCACCACGATGCGGGCCATCCGCTTCTTCTCGGCGGCGAGCAGGCTCTTCACCCGGTTGGGGTTGCCCTCGGCCACCAGCACGATGCCCGCCTTGCCGACGGCCCGGTGGACGACGTCCTGGCTGCGGTTCATCGCCACCGCCGGCGTCGTGGTCCAGCCGCGGCCCACCCGGTCCAGCACGGCCGCGGCGGCGCCCGGCTGCCCCTCCATCTGCCCGAAGGCCGCGCGCTCGGCACGCCGCCCGAAGATGATCGCCATTGCGAGGAAAGCCAGGACGAAGCCCAGGATGCCCGCGTAGACCGGGTGCCCGATCAGGAAACCGATCCCGAGGAGGACGCCGAAGGTGACGATTCCCACACCCGCGACGACAAGACCGATCTTGGGGTCGGTCCGCCTGGTCATCTTGTAGGTCAGGGCGATCTGCTTGAGCCGCCCCGCGTTCTCGGCGCTGTCCGCGCCTTCAGTGTGTGCCTTCCTCGCCATGCAGCGAAGTTTACGTGGCCCCGGAGCGACCTAGGAACGGTGGGCGGCCACGGCGTCCAGCACGTGCTCGGCCTCCACACGGTCCTTCGCCCGGCGGCGGTCCTCCAGGACGGCCGTCCAGGCGTTCCGGCGGGCGGTGCGCTGGCCACTGCTCAGCAGCAGTGACTCGACGGCGCGGAGTGCGGTGGTGACGGACGGGATCGCGTGGGCGCGAACCGGTGCGGCCTGCATGTGGATGTTCCCCCTCGGAGCGGATGCGCGCACCCGGTGCGCACGGAGTAGCGGGAAGCGGACCCGCAGCGGCCGGAAGGCCGCTGCCGTCTGTGTACCTAGGGTCACTGCTCGGTGTTACCAGTGCATGACCGGTCGGTCAAACACCAATGAAACCCTGATATCGGCGCCGCGCACGCCGACGCGGCCCATACGGGGCCCCGACCTGCGGGGAGCGTACGGGCCGCGTCGAACTTTCGGTTACTGCTCGGTAGCTTCTTGTGCGCCGATTCACACGGCGGGCGTGCCCGCAGGGGCTCCGGCGAGCGCGCCGGAGGTCTCTCCACGGCGCTCCATCGCCTGCTGGAAGAGGCGCCCGGCACGGTAGGAGGACCGCACCAGCGGACCGGACATCACGCCGGAGTAGCCGATGCCCTCGGCCTCCTCCTTCATCTCCACGAACTCGTGCGGCTTGACCCAGCGTTCCACCGGGTGGTGCCGCGGGGAGGGGCGCAGGTACTGGGTGATCGTGATGAGCTCGCACCCCGCGTCGTACAGGTCCTGGAGCGCCTCGCTGACCTCCTCGCGGGTCTCGCCCATGCCGAGGATCAGGTTGGACTTCGTGATCAGGCCGGCCTCGCGGGCCCGCGTGATGACGTCCAGGGACCGCTCGTAACGGAAGCCGGGGCGGATCCGCTTGAAGATCCGCGGGACCGTCTCGACGTTGTGCGCGAGCACCTGGGGGCGCGAGGAGAAGACCTCGGCGAGCTGCGCCGGGTCCGCGTTGAAGTCGGGGATCAGCAGCTCCACCTTCGTGGCGCCGCCCTCCCGCTCCGCGGTCTGCGCGTGGATCTGGCGCACGGTCTCCGCGTACAGCCAGGCGCCGCCGTCCTCCAGGTCGTCGCGGGCGACGCCGGTGATGGTGGCGTAGTTCAGGTCCATCGTCACGACGGACTCGCCCACGCGGCGCGGCTCGTCGCGGTCCAGCGCCTGCGGCTTGCCCGTGTCGATCTGGCAGAAGTCGCAACGCCGGGTGCACTGGTCGCCGCCGATGAGGAAGGTGGCCTCGCGGTCCTCCCAGCATTCGTAGATGTTCGGACAGCCGGCCTCCTGGCACACGGTGTGCAGACCCTCGCCCTTCACGAGCTTCTGCATCTTCGTGTACTCGGGGCCCATCTTCGCCCGGGTTTTGATCCACTCGGGCTTGCGCTCGATGGGGGTCTGGCTGTTTCGGACCTCCAGGCGCAGCATCTTGCGCCCGTCGGGTGCGACACCGGACACTCCGGCACCCCTTTGCTTTCGCTGCATTGGATTCTTCGGCGAACACCAGGGTACGCCCGCGGTGAGAACGGCCCTGCGTCCGGCCAACCTGTGACCGACGGGGCCTATTCCCTACGCCGAGGCGGCCGGCTCCTTCGGCGCGACGACACGGGGGGCGAGGTCGGCGTTCTCCAGGACGTCCCTCAGGTGCTTCTCGGCGACCGGCAGCACCTGCTCGATCGTGATCTCACGGCCCAGCTCGTAGGAGAGCGAGGTGACCCCCGCGTCCCGGATGCCGCACGGCACGATCCTGTCGAACCACGTGTTGTCCGGGTTCACGTTGAGCGCGAACCCGTGCATGGTCACGCCCTTGGCGACCCGGATGCCGATCGCGGCCAGCTTGCGGTCCTCGCGGCGCTGACCGGCGTTGGACGGCGCGTACTCCGGACCGTTCAGCCGGGGGTCGAACTCCTCGTCCCGCAGCCGGGGGTCGAAGTCCAGGGAGAGTCCGCCCAATGAGGGACGCTCGTCGACCGGGTCGCCGAGCACCCAGACACCGCTGCGGCCCTCGACCCGGGACGTCTCCAGGCCGAAGTCGGCGGCCGTACGGATCAGGGCGTCCTCCAGCCGCCGCACGTGCGCGACGACGTCGACCGGGCGCGGCAGCTTCTGGATGGGGTAGCCGACGAGCTGGCCGGGGCCGTGCCAGGTGATCTTCCCGCCGCGGTCGACGTCGATGACCGGGGTGCCGTCCAGCGGCCGCTCGCTGTCGGTCGTGCGCCGCCCCGCCGTGTAGACGGGCGGGTGCTCGAGGAGCAGGCAGGTGTCGGGGACGGTGTCCTCGAACCGGGCGGCGTGCACCTCGCGCTGCTTCTGCCAGGCCTCTTGGTAGTCGACCGCGTCCTCGCCGAACCCCAGACGGACAAACCGCAGCTCACTCACTTCGGGTGCCTCCCTACTCGCGGTGCCGGGAGGCCGGGGGGTGTCCCCGGAGCCACGTCACCCTGCACTGATGTGCGCCCTCGGCAACTGTACGACCGGTCGGCCGCGAGGAGTCCGGCAGGTCGCGAGCCAGGGGCCGGGCACGGCCTGCCGGGCCGACCGTCAGTGATGCGCACAATCCTCACACGATCGGATGAAGGTGGAGCGAACGTCGTCGGCGCCGGCACCCGGGCCGCTAAATTCGCGCCGTTCCGTGTTCTACGGGCCGGGCTGGTCCGTCGCGACGCCAACCAGGCGTAGCGAGAAGCCCCCTCGCCCACGAGGGGGGAGGAGTCACAAGGGCTGCCCGCCGGGCCCCGAAGGCAGGAGACCGTACAGCTGATGTCGGAACGACCTCCGCAGCGCACCCCCAACCGGCGGCTCGCTGCGCTCATCGCGGAAGCCGGGTTCTCCCACGCGGGTCTGGCCCGACGCGTGGATCAGCTCGGCCTCGAACACGGCCTCGACCTGCGGTACGACAAGACCTCGGTCACCCGCTGGCTGCGCGGACAGCAGCCCCGGGGCACCACGCCGGCGCTGATCGCCGAGGTCTTCACCCGGCGCCTCGGACGCCGCCTCTCCACCCAGGACCTGGGACTGGACGCCTGCGCGCCCGTCTACGCCGGCCTGGAGTTCGCGGCCACGCCCGCCGAGGCCGTCGACATCGTCAGCGGCCTGTGGCGCAAGGACTCGGGCAGCCATGCCGAGCTGCGCAAGATCGCCTTCACCCCGGCCGGTCTCGTCGTGCCCAGCAGGGACTGGCTCATCGGGCGGGCCGACGACCGGGTCGGGCGCGCGGACCCGGCGTCGCAGGCGGAGGCGGCGACCGTACTGCCCGCCCCGCGCGCTCCCGTCGGGGCCGGCGGCCCGTGGGCGCCGCACGGGCTCCGGACGAACGGACCGCAGCAGAGCACCGGAGCCCACCCCGCCGCGGGGGCCGGCACGCTGCGCGCCCCCGGGGCGGCAGCGCACGGAGCCGGCGTCCACGGCGGCCGGGCCGGCACCCGCGGACCCGGCCACCCCCGTCCGCCGGTACCCGGCGAGCCACCGCCGAGCGTCCCGCGCCAGCGGCGGACCGACCGCGGTCCGGGCCAGCGCGTCGGCAGCGGTGACGTCGCGGCCCTGCGCTCGGTCGCCCAGCTCTTCCGCACGCTGGACGACACCTACGGCGGCGGCCACGCCCGCCAGGCCCTCGTCAGGTACCTCGAGCACGAGGCCGAACCCATGCTGCGCGGGAGCTACGGCGAGGCGGTGGGCCGTCGGCTGTTCTCGGCGGTGGCCGACCTCACCAGGCTGGCGGGCTGGACCTCGTACGACATCGCCGCGCACGGGCTCGCCCAGCGCTACTTCGTCCAGGCCCTGCGGCTCGCGCAGGCCGCGGGCGACCGGGCCTACGGCGCCTACGTCCTGGTCACCATGAGCAGGCAGGCCGTCTACCTCGGACACGGCCGGGAGGCCGTCCAGCTCACCCGCGTCGCCCAGCAGGGCATCGGTGCGTCGGCGCCGCCCGTCGTCATGGCCCTCCTGCACGCCGTCGAGGCGCGCGGCCACGGGGTGCTGGGCGAGACCCGCGCCTGCGGGGCCGCGCTCGTGCGGGCGGAACGCTCGCTGGAGGCCGCCCGGCCCGGCGACGACGTGCCCCACTGGGCGCGCTCCTTCGACGAGGCCCAGCTCGCCGACGAGTTCGCCCACTGCCACCGCGACCTCCAGCAGTACCGCGCCGCCGCGCAGCACGCCGAGCGGTCGCTCCAGCTGCGCGCTCCGGCGTACGCCCGCAGCAGGCTGTTCTGCCGGGTGGTGCTCGCCTCCGCCCGGCTCGGCCTCGGCGAGCTGGAGCAGGCCTGCCTGCTGGGCGCCGAGGCGGCCCAGCAGGCGTCGGAGATGCGGTCGGCGCGCGCGACGGAGTACGTACGGGACTTCGAGCGCCGCCTGGAGCCGTACCACGACGCCGTCGCCGTACGCGGCTACCGCGACCGCGTCGCCGCGCTCGGCTGACCCGCCCGGCCGGCCGTCACGCGGCGGCGGGCAGCGCCGTCCCGCCCTCCGGTCCCTGCCGCACCCCCAGGTCGGCGAGGATCGCCGAGGCCGCCCGGCGGCCGGAGTGCAGGGCGCCCTGGACCGTGCTCGTGTCGCGGTGGTCGCCGCAGACGTAGAGTCCGTCCAGCACCCGCACCGGGCGCCGCAGATCGTGCGGAGGTGGCATCGCGGGGACGGCTTCGGGCTCATGACGGGCCGTCAGCAGCTCCCAGTCGTGCGTGGGCACGGCGTACAGCCGGGCGAGGTGGGCCCGGACCGTGCGGTCGAGATCGGCCGGCGGGGGGCCCAGCACCGTGGAGGTGATCAGTGTCCGGCCCCGTGGTGCGCGCGAGGGGTCGACCGCGCTCATCACGGCGGTGTGCGCGACCGGACCGGAGCGGTCCGCGTCCAGGAGCAGGCGGGAACCGGTCGGCGGGGGGACGGGCGCCGTGTGGTGCAGGACGGTCACCGGATGGAACTCCGGTGTCCGCAGGCCGGGCAGCAGTTCCGCGGCGGCACCCGCTCCGGTCGCCAGCAGCAGGGCCCGGCAGCCCAGCTCCCCGTGTTCCTTGGTGCGTACGGACGTGATGTCGGCAGCCGTGACGTGGACCCCGGTGCGGACGGTCCCCGGCGGCAGAGCGGCTGCCAGCAGCCGCGGCAGCGTCGCGGCACCGCCCGCCGGCACGCAGAGCCCGCCGCGTGCGTAGCTGCGCAGGGTGAGGTCGGCGCAGCGGCTCGACGTGGCCAGCGTGGGATCGCCGAGCATCGCCGAGAGCAGCGGGCGAAGGAAGCCGCCGACCGTGCGCGACGGGAGGCCGCGGGCGGCCAGGGCGGGGAGCGCGGGGCGGTCGGGGCGGGCCAGTATCCGCTCCGTGGGGGTGGCGGCGAGCCTGGCCAGCCAGGCGCCGAGCCTGGCCTGTTCGACGGTCCCGCCCAGCGGGGCCGTGGGGGCGCCCGGCCGGGAGCGCACCGCCTTGAGTGCGCCCCTCGCGCTCCGTACGTCCCCGGCGCGGTACCGGCGGCCCCCGCTGTGGACCAGCACCCCCGGCGCGAAGTCACGCAGGACCAGCCCGTCCAGTCCCGGTGTGCCGCTCAGCTCCGGATAGGCGGAGCTGAGCAGGGCCCCCAGGTCGTCGAGCAGGAAACCGTCCACCTCCTGGGTGGCCATGCGGCCACCGACGTCAGGAGCGGTTTCCAGGACGCTGACGTCCACTCCCGCGCCGGTCAGCCGGTGGGCCGCTGACAGGCCGGCGATCCCGGCCCCGATGATGACCACGTCCGCATGGTGTGCCGTGTGTGCCGTGAGCACGAGCCCCTCCCCGATTCGGCGCGACTGCTGGGGGGCTACTGCCCTCGACAGGCCCCCGGAACGCACCGGTTCGGATCGAAGTTAGGGGGATGGCCGATGTGGGAACAGTCGCACGCACCCCGGGCACCGGTGCACGGGGTCGCACGGCGGCCCGACGGGGCGCGCCGGGGCGATGGCCGGCGAGGCGCCGGGCGGCGGCGGACGGCTTGCGACCTGCGCCGCTTCGCGGGCGGGGCGGGCCGGCCGCGGCGACGGCGCGGCCTCCCTCAGCGCAGGGCGGCGCGGATGGCGGCGTCGATGCCGGGGAAGGCGAACGTGAAGCCCGAGTCGAGAAGTTGGCCGGGCAGCACCCGCTGACTGCCGAGGACGTCCTCGGCGAAGCCGCCGAGTGCGATCCGCAGCGCGGGCGCCGGTGCGGTGAACAGCGTCGGGCGGCGCAGGACCCGCCCCATCGCGGCCGTCACCTCACCGTTGGTGACGGGGGAGGGGCCGGTCAGGTTCACCGGGCCCGCGAGGCTCTCCGTGTCCAGGATGTGCCGCATCGCCGCGATGTGGTCGTGCAGCGCGATGAAGCTCCAGTACTGCCGCCCGTTCCCGAGCCGCCCGCCGAGACCCGCCCGGAACAGCGGGAAGAGGCGCCCCCACGCCCCGCCCTCCCGGGCCACGACCAGTCCGGTCCGGGCGAAGACCGTGCGGATGCCCGCCTCCTCGGCAGGGGCCGCGGCCTCCTCCCACTCCACGCACACGGACGGCAGGAACCCCTCGCCGGGCGGCGCGCTCTCGTCGACCGCGCGGTCCCCGGTGTCGCCGTAGTAACCGATCGCGGACCCGGAGACCAGCACCCTCGGCGGGGTGTCGAGGGAGGCGAGGGCCTCGGCGATCGCCGCGGTGCCCAGCACCCGGCTGTCCCGGATCTCCCGCTTGTACGCCTCGGTCCAGCGCCGGTCGCCGACCCCGGCGCCGGCGAGGTGGACGACGGCGTCGCAGCCGACCAGACCTGCCGCGTCGACGTAACTTCGCCGCGGATCCCACTCCACCTCGTCACCGCTCGCGGGGGGGCGCCGCACGAGGCGCACCACCTCGTGCCCGTCGGCCCGCAGCGAGCGCACGAGCGCCGCGCCGATGAGGCCGGTCGATCCGGTGACGGCGATACGGGAGTGAGGCATGGCGTCCATCCTGCCCCATGGGACGTGCGGTACGCGGAACCCGGCATGGCACAGTGGCCGGCATGTCCGAGCCGACGTTCCGCGCCCTCCTCCCCGTCCGTCCCGCCGCAGCCGCCGACGAAACGGCTCTCGGGGAGCTCGACCGGGCCACCTGGTCGACCCTGCACGCCGTCCAGCCGAGGCCGCAGCCTCCCTACGAGCCGTTCTTCGACGACCGGCACCGGCCGCAGGACTACCTCGTCGCCGAGGCCGCCACCGGGGCGGGCGGGAAGCGCGTCGCCGGGTACCTGCGGCTGGCCGCGCCCACGCCCCTCGCCTGCAACGCGCACGTACGGCAGATACAGGGGCTCGCCGTGGCCGACTGGGCGCGGGGGCACGGCGTCGCCCGGGCGCTGCTGCGCGCCTCGTACGCCGAGGCGCGGCGGCAGGGGGCCGGACGGATCACGCTGCGGGTGCTCGGCCACAACACGCCCGCACGCGCCCTCTACGCCTCCGAGGGGTTCACCGTCGAGGGGGTCCTTCCCGGCGAGTTCTTCCTGGACGGAAGCTACGTCGACGACGTCCTGATGGGGCGTTCCCTCACAGCCTGACCTGCGGGACCCGTCTCAGCCCGCGCCGAAGCGCTCCCAGAGCGCGGGGAGGCGTTCCGCCAGTACGTCGTCGTCCTCCACGGCGAAGGGCGTCCCCGCGGGCTTCGCGGGCGCGGGAGGCAGGCCCAGGTCCGGGGAGACCGCCCCGGTGAGCTGCTCGTACGCCTCGTCGGCGGCGTAGCCGAGCTCCTCGCCGTCCCCGTCGATCTCCTCGTCGAAGTCGTCCAGCAGTTCGGCCAGGCTGTCGGGATCCTGGACCGCGCCCTCGAAGACCTCCCTGCCCTGACCGATCAGCCAGCAGCGGAAGTAGTCGAACGCGTCGTCGCCCGCCCCGCCGAGCAGCACGGCGGCCGCACCCCACAGGTCCCAGTGGTACGCGCGGTTGTAGCGCGCCTCGAAGTGCCGGGCGAAGTCCAGCACGGAGTCGGGGTCGAGCCGCACCAGCCGTTCCACCAGCAGGTCCGCATGGTCCTCGGGGTCGCCGTCGGCGGCCTCGCGGGTGCTGTCGATGATCTCCCAGAACTCCGTTTCGTCCATCACGGGTCCAGCATCTGCCTTCGCGGCGGACGATGCACGCGGAGACACCGAATTGAAGCCTTCAGCGATAGAGGTCGCGCAGGCGTTCGGCGGCGTCGGCGAGGAGTTCGCGCAGAGCGGCCGGGGCGAGGACCTCCAACTCGGGTCCGAGGGCGAGCAGCCGGCCGTACGCGACCTCCAGGGACTCGACCGCCAGAGTCACGGTCAGCCGCCCCTGCGCATCGGGCGTCCCGGCCGCCGCGAGCGCCTCCTCGGCGGCCGCGCGGTCCACGGCGTGCGGCAGCTGCCGCACGCCCGCAGCGGTCAGCCGCACCGTCACCTCGGTCCGCAGGATCGAGCGGGCGAACTGCGCCGCCCGCTCCTCCCAGAAGCGGGGCAGGTCGAAGTCCTCGTCCCGGGTGAAGCGGGCCCCGGACACGGTGACCGCCGTGAACCGGTCGATGCGGTACACCCGGAAGTCGTCGCCCGCCCGCGCGCACAGGTACCAGACACCGGCCTTCAGCACGAGCCCGTACGGGCACAGCTCCCGCTCCACCTCACCCCTCGGGCCGCGGTGGTAGCGGGCCGTGACGATCCGGTCGTCCCACACCGCCTCGGCGACGGCGGGCAGCAGGTCGGGTGTCTCCGGCTCCTGGAACCAGCCGGGGGCGTCCAGGTGGAAGCGCTGGGCGGCGGTCCGCGAGGCGTCGCTGAGGGAGGGGAGCAGGGCGGCCGAGACCTTCAGCCGGGCGGCGGACGCGGCGTCGTCGAGCCCCATCTCCCGCAGGGCGGAGGGCAGCCCGGACAGGAACAGGGCCTCGGCCTCGTGCCGGGCCAGCCCGGTGAGCCGGGTCCGGTACCCGCCGACGAGCCGGTACCCGCCGACCCGGCCGCGGTCCGCGTAGACGGGCACGCCCGCCTCGGAGAGCGCCTGGGCGTCCCGGGTCACGGTGCGCTCCGACACCTCCAGCTCCGTCGCCAGCTCGGCGGCGGTCATGGCGGGGCGGGACTGCAGGAGCAGCACCATCTTGATGAGCCGGGCAGCACGCATGGAGCCATTGTGCGGGGCCCGGGACAACGGCGGGGCAGGGACCCGGCTGACCCGGCCCCTGCCCCGCCCGGCCTGGTCAGAGACCGTAGCGCTCGCGCGCCTCCTTGACCGTGGAGGCCGGCACCTCGCCGCGGCGGGCCAGCTGGGCCAGAGCCGCGACGGTGATCGACTGCGCGTCCACGCCGAAGTGGCGACGGGCCGCGGCGCGGGTGTCGGAGAGGCCGAAGCCGTCCGTGCCCAGCGAGAACCAGTCCTGCTCGACCCACTGGCTGATCTGGTCGGGGACCGCGCGCATCCAGTCGCTGACCGCGAGGACCGGGCCCGGAGCGCCGGAGAGCGCCTGGGTCACGTACGGCTCGCGCTCCTCGCCGCGGAGCATCGCCTCCTCGGCGGCCAGCGCGTCACGGCGCAGCTCGCCCCACGAGGTGGCGGACCAGACGTCGGCCGTGACGTTCCAATCGGCGGCCAGCAGCTCCTGGGCCTCCAGCGCCCAGTGGATCGCCGTGCCGGAGGCGAGCAGCTGGAGGCGCGGCGCGCCCGCTGCGGCGGGCACGCCCTCCTTGAAGCGGTACAGGCCCTTGACGATGCCGTCCTCGACGCCCTCGGGCATCGCCGGCTGCGGCTTCGGCTCGTTGTAGACCGTCAGGTAGTAGAAGACGTTCGCGTCCTCGCCGGGCGCGGCCTGGCCGTACATCCGCCGCAGACCGTCCTTGACGATCACCGCGATCTCGTACGCGAACGCCGGGTCGTAGTTGAGCGACGCCGGGTTCGTGGACGCGATCAGGTGCGAGTGGCCGTCCGCGTGCTGGAGGCCCTCACCCGTCAGGGTCGTACGGCCCGCCGTGGCGCCGACGATGAAGCCCTTGCCGAGCTGGTCGGCGAGCTGCCACATCTGGTCGCCGGTCCGCTGCCAGCCGAACATCGAGTAGAAGATGTAGAACGGGATCATCGTCTCGCCGTGCGTGGCGTACGACGACGCGGCGGCGATGAAGTCGGCCATGGCGCCGGCCTCGGTGATCCCCTCGTTGAGGATCTGGCCGTCCTTGGCCTCCTTGTAGTACATGAGCTGGTCGCGGTCGACCGGCTCGTACGTCTGGCCGAGCGGCGAGTAGATGCCGGCCGAGGGGAAGAGGGACTCCATGCCGAAGGTCCGGGCCTCGTCGGGGACGATCGGCACCCAGCGCCTGCCGGTCTCCTTGTCCCGCATCAGGTCCTTCACCAGGCGGACGAACGCCATGGTGGTGGCCATCTCCTGCTTGCCCGACCCCTTGTACAGGGCCTTGAAGGCACGCTCCTCCGGCTGGGGCAGCGCGACGGCGTGCACCCGGCGGGCGGGGGCCGGGCCGCCGAGGGCGGCACGGCGCTCCTGGAGGTAGCGGACCTCGGGGGAGTCGGCGCCCGGGTGGCCGTAGGGCACCAGCCCGCCCTCGAAGGCGCTGTCCGGGATCGGGAGGCCGAGCAGCTCACGCATGCTCTTGAACTCGTCGATCGACAGCTTCTTCATCTGGTGGTTGGCGTTCTTGGACTCGAAGCCCTTGCCGAGCGTGTAGCCCTTGACCGTCTGGGCCAGGATCACGGTCGGCGCGCCCTCGTGCTCGAGGGCGGCACGGTAGGCCGCGTACACCTTGCGGGCCTCGTGGCCGCCGCGGGAGCTGTAGAAGCACTCGGCGATCTTCGCGTCGCTCAGCAGCTTCGCCAGCTCGGCGAGCGCGGGCTCGGCGCCGAAGAAGTGGTCTCGGATGTAGGCGACGTCGCGGGTCGCGTACGTCTGGAACTGCGCGTCCGGCACCTCGCGCAGGCGGCGGATCAGCGCGCCCGTGGTGTCCAGCTGGAACAGCTCGTCCCAGGCGTTGCCCCAGAGCGTCTTGACGACGTTCCAGCCGGCCCCGCGGAAGGCGCCCTCGAGCTCCTGGACCACGCGGAAGTTGGCGCGTACCGGGCCGTCGAGGCGCTGCAGGTTGCAGTTGATGACGAAGGTCAGGTTGTCGAGCCGCTCACGGGCCGCGAGGGCGAGGGCCGCGGTCGACTCGGGCTCGTCCATCTCGCCGTCGCCCAGGAAGGCCCAGACGTGCGAGTTCGACGTGTCCTTGATGCCGCGGTTGGTCAGATAGCGGTTGAAGCGCGCCTGGTAGATCGCCGAGAGCGGGCCGAGGCCCATCGACACGGTGGGGAACTCCCACAGCCACGGCAGCCGCCGCGGGTGGGGGTAGGACGGCAGGCCGTCGCCCCCGGACTCCTGGCGGAAGTTGTCGAGCTGCTGCTCGCTGAGACGGCCGTCGAGGAAGGCGCGGGCGTAGATGCCGGGTGAGGCGTGGCCCTGGATGTAGAGCTGGTCGCCGGAGCCGTCGCCCTCCTTGCCACGGAAGAAGTGGTTGAAGCCGGTCTCGTACAGCCAGGCGGCCGAGGCGAACGTGGCGATGTGACCGCCGACGCCGTACCGGGCGCCCCGGGTGACCATCGCGGCCGCGTTCCAGCGGTTCCACGCGGTGATCCTGGACTCCATCTCCAGGTCGCCGTCGAAGGCGGGCTCCGCGGAGGTGGGGATGGTGTTGACGTAATCGGTCTCCAGCAGCTTGGGCAGCGCGATACCGGCGCCCTCCGCGTGCTGGAGCGAGCGCCGCATCAGGTACGCGGCACGGTGCGGGCCCGCGGCCTTGGTGACGGCGTCCAGGGAGGCCGCCCACTCGGCGGTCTCCTCGGGGTCGCGGTCCGGGAGCTGGTCGAGCTCGCTCGGAAGCTTTGCTACGGGGTCGGTCATGATCGCCGCCTTCCGGTATGGAGGGGGGTGGAGAAGGCCCTGACTGGCAGGACAGGGCGATCGGGCCGGTGGGCCCGCGAGTGAACTGTAAGGCGCCGATCGATGATCGATCAAAGGGTGAAAGGCAAAACTTCTCGATATGAAGAAAAGTGGCATGCGGTGCCTCGAAATGGGGCACGCAGTGACGGGACCAAGCGGGAAAAAGGGGCGCTGACCTGCACGGCGGAGCGCTCGGCGGCACACCTGGGCGCCTCGGTCCGACGACGCTCAGGCGCGCGGCGCGCAGCCGAGGACGTGCTCCTTGACCAGTACGGCGATCCGCGGGTCGCGCCGGAGGAACGCCTCGATGAGCGCCTCGTGCTCCTCCGCGTACGACTTCTGCACCGTGCCCAGCCAGCGGATCGACAGGGCGGTGAACACCTCGATGCCGAGGCCCTCCCAGGTGTGCAGCAGCACGGCGTTCCCGGCCGCCCGCACCATCTCGCGGTGGAAGGCCACCGTGTGCCGCACCTGCGCCTCGCCGTCGGCCAGCCGGTCCGCCTCGTACAGCGCCGCCACGTGCGGGGTGAGCGCCGAGCAGTCCTCGGCGAGGGTGGGGGCCGCGAGTTCCGCGGCGATCTGCTCCAGCCCGGCGCGTACGGGGTAGCTCTCCTCCAGGTCGGCCGCGGTGAGATTGCGTACCCGGACGCCCTTGTTGGGCGCCGACTCGATCAGCCGCAGGGTCTCCAGTTCGCGCAGTGCCTCCCGCACGGGTGTCTGGCTGACCTCGAGCTCGGTCGCGATACGGCGCTCCACGATCCGCTCGCCCGGCTTCCAGCGCCCGCTGACGATCCCGTCCACGATGTGCTCGCGGATCTGTTCGCGCAGCGAGTGGACGACGGGCGGGGTCATGACGGGCTCCTTCGGGGCGAACCGGGGCTGCTCTCCACCAACGCGGCCGAGAGAACGGCCCGTGGTCCCTAGACCATACGGCGGCGCCCCCGTCCGGAAGCGTTCCGGACGGGGGCGCCGCTGGTGAGGCTGGTTACAGCCGCAGAGCTCAGAGGCCGAGCTCGACCTCGAACTCGCCGGCCTCCAGGATCGCCTTGACCGTCGTCAGGTAGCGGGCGGCGTCCGCGCCGTCCACCAGACGGTGGTCGTAGGAGAGCGAGAGGTACGTCATGTCGCGGACACCGATGACGGTGCCCTCGGCGGTCTCGATGACCGCCGGACGCTTGACGGTGGCACCGATGCCCAGGATGGCCGCCTGGTTCGGCGGCACGATGACCGTGTCGAACAGCGCACCGCGCGAACCGGTGTTGCTGACGGTGAACGTCGCACCGGACATGTCGTCCGGGGTGAGGCCGCCCCCACGCGCCTTGCCGGCCAGCTCGGCCGTCTTCTTCGCGATGCCGGCGATGTTCAGGTCGCCCGCACCCTTGATGACCGGGGTCATCAGACCCTTCTCGGCGTCCACGGCGATGCCGATGTTCTCCGAGTCGAAGTACGTGATGGTGCCCTCGTCCTCGTTGATCCGGGCGTTGACGACCGGGTGGGCCTTCAGCGCCTGGGCCGCCGCCTTCACGAAGAACGGCATCGGGGACAGCTTGACGCCCTCACGGGCGGCGAAGGAGTCCTTCGCCTGGTTGCGCAGCTTCATCAGCTTCGTGATGTCGACCTCGAGGACCGTGGTCAGCTGGGCCTGCGAGTGCAGCGCCTTCATCATGTTGTCGCCGATGAGCTTGCGCATGCGGGTCATCTTGACCGTCTGGCCGCGCAGCGGGGACGCCTCGAGCTTCGGCGCCTTCGCCGCGGCCGGGGCGGCGGCGGCCGGAGCCGGTGCGGCGGCCTTGGCGGCCTCCGCGGCGGCGGCTGCGGCCACTACGTCCTGCTTGCGGATGCGGCCACCGACGCCGGTGCCCTTGACCGCGCCCAGGTCGACGCCGTTCTCGGCGGCGAGCTTGCGGACCAGCGGCGTGACGTACGCGCCCTCGTCACCGGCCGACGCGGCCGGAGCGGGGGTGGCGGGTGCCGGAGCGGCGGGCGCGGGCGCCGGCGCGGCCGGTGCCTGAGCCGCCGGTGCGGCGGGCGCGGCCGGAGCCGGTGCCGGTGCCGGAGCGGGGGTGGGAGCCGGGGCCGGTGCGGCGGGCGCGGGTGCGGCAGCCGGAGCTGCCGGGGCGGCCTCCGCCGGAGCGGCCGCGGGGGCCGGGGCTGCCTCCGCCGGAGCGGCGGCCGGAGCTGCACCGGGAGCACCGATGACGGCGAGCTTGGCGCCGACCTCGGCGGTCTCGTCCTCACCGACGACGATCTCCAGCAGCACGCCGGCGACCGGGGCGGGGATCTCGGTGTCGACCTTGTCCGTGGAGACCTCGAGCAGCGGCTCGTCCTCCGCGACCTCCTCGCCGACCTCCTTCAGCCAGCGGGTGACGGTGCCCTCGGTGACGCTCTCGCCGAGCGCCGGAAGGGTGACGTCCGTGCCGGAGGCGGAGGAGGCGCCGGTGGTGGCCTCGGCGGTCGGAGCCGCGGCCGGTGCCTCGGTCTCGGTCGACGGGGCGGCGGGTGCCTCGGCGGCGGCCGGGGCCGGAACCGCGGCGGGCTCGGGGGCCGGCTCGGCGGCCGGAGCGGTCTCGGCCGCGGGTGCGCCCGAACCGTCGTCGATGACGGCCAGCTCGGCGCCGACCTCGACGGTCTCGTCCTCGGCGACCTTGATGGACGAGAGGACGCCGGACGCCGGGGCGGGGATCTCGGTGTCGACCTTGTCGGTCGAGACCTCGAGCAACGGCTCGTCTGCCTCGACGCGTTCGCCCTCGGCCTTCAGCCAGCGGGTGACGGTGCCCTCGGTGACGCTCTCACCGAGCGCCGGAAGGGTTACGGAAACCGACATGGTTTCGGTTGCTCCTTACGAAAGTGCGGAAGTGGTCGGTCGTCGCGCCCGGACTGGATCAGTCGTGGGAGTGGAGAGGCTTGCCGGCCAGGGCCAGGTGGGCCTCGCCCATTGCTTCGTTCTGGGTCGGGTGGGCGTGGATGAGCTGCGCGACCTCGGCCGGCAGTGCCTCCCAGTTGTAGATCAGCTGAGCTTCGCCGACCTGCTCGCCCATACGGTCACCGACCATGTGGACGCCGACCACGGCACCGTCCTTGACCTGGACGAGCTTGATCTCGCCCGCGGTCTTCAGGATCTTGCTCTTGCCGTTGCCCGCGAGGTTGTACTTGAGGGCGACGACCTTGTCCGCACCGTAGATCTCCTTGGCCTTGGCCTCGGTGATGCCGACGGAGGCGACCTCGGGGTGGCAGTACGTCACCTTCGGCACGCCGTCGTAGTCGACCGGCACGGTCTTGAGGCCGGCCAGCCGCTCCGCCACCAGGATGCCCTCGGCGAAACCGACGTGGGCCAGCTGGAGGGTGGGGACCAGGTCGCCCACGGCCGAGATCGTCGGCACGTTGGTCTGCATGTACTCGTCGACGAGGACGTAGCCGCGGTCCATGGCGACCCCGGCCTCCTCGTAACCCAGACCCTGCGAGACCGGGCCGCGGCCGATCGCGACCAGCAGGAGCTCCGCCTCGAAGGTCTTGCCGTCGGCGAGCGTGACGCGGACACCGTCCTGCGTGTACTCGGCCTTGTCGAAGAAGGTGCCGAGGTTGAACTTGATGCCGCGCTTGCGGAACGCGCGCTCCAGGAGCTTCGAGCTGTTCTCGTCCTCGACGGGGACCAGGTGCTTGAGGCCCTCGACGATGGTGATGTCGGTGCCGAAGGACTTCCACGCCGAGGCGAACTCGACGCCGATGACGCCGCCGCCCAGGACGATGGCGGACTTCGGGACACGGTCCAGCTTCAGGGCGTGGTCCGAGGAGATGATCCGGTTGCCGTCGATCTCCAGGCCGGGCAGCGACTTCGGTACGGAACCGGTCGCGAGCAGCACGTGGCGGCCCTGGACGCGCTGGCCGTTGACGTCCACCGAGGTGGGCGACGAGAGCCGGCCCTCACCCTCGATGTAGTGCACCTTGCGCGAGGCGATGAGTCCCTGCAGGCCCTTGTACAGGCCCGAGATCACGTCGTCCTTGTACTTGTGGACGGCCTCCATGTCGATGCCCTCGAAGGTGGCCTTCACGCCGAACTGACCGGCCTCGCGGGCCTGGTCGGCGATCTCGCCGGCGTGCAGCAGCGCCTTCGTGGGGATACAGCCGTTGTGCAGGCAGGTGCCGCCGACCTTGCCCTTCTCGATCAGTGCGACGTCCAGGCCCAGCTGCGCTCCGCGCAGGGCCGCGGCGTAACCGCCGCTACCACCGCCGAGGATCACTAGGTCGAAAACGGTGCTGGCGTCGTTCGCCACGTCACGTCCTCCATGCATGTGCGCCGTATGCCGGGCCCCGTCGCTGGGGTGTGACCGGCCGGTCGGCTGGTGTTCGGCCGCTTGCGTTATTCGGCCCTGTGGTGGGGGCCCTGTCCTGCCGAGAACCCATCTTCGCACTTGTTGAGGGTGGGCGGGACGCGGGCCCCTGGTCCGAGCCGGACGGACATCCGGCTTGGACGGTCGATCATGCGTACAAAAGTTCGGAAAAATCGGCCGGTCAAGGCCGCTCCGGTGAACGCGCACGGCCCCGGACCTATGCCCGGGGCCGTATCCGCTGCGCGCGAACACCGCCGCGCCCGGGGATCAGCCGAGGTCGCCCGCGGCCGTGCGCTCGGCCAGCCTGACCAGCGTGCGGACCGCGGAGCCGGTGCCGCCCTTGGGTGTGTAGCCGTACGGCGCGCCCTCGTGGAAGGCCGGCCCCGCGATGTCCAGGTGCGCCCAGGCGATGCCCTCGCCCACGAACTCCTTCAGGAACAGGCCGGCCACCAGGCCGCCGCCCATCCGCTCGCCCATGTTGGCGATGTCGGCGGTCGGGGAGTCCATGCCCTTGCGCAGGTCGGCGGGGAGCGGCATCGGCCAGGACGCCTCGCCGACCTCCTCGGCGATCTCGTGGATCGACGTACGGAAGGCGTCGTCGTTGGCCATGATGCCGAAGGTGCGGTTGCCCAGCGCCAGCACCATGGCACCGGTCAGGGTGGCCACGTCGACGATCGCGTCCGGCTGCTCCTCCGAGGCGCGGGTCAGCGCGTCGCCCAGGACCAGCCGGCCCTCGGCGTCGGTGTTGAGGACCTCGACGGTCTTGCCGCTGTACATGCGCAGGACGTCACCCGGGCGGGTGGCGTTGCCGGACGGCATGTTCTCGGCGAGCGCCAGCCAGCCGGTGACGTTGACCTTGAGGCCCAGGCGGGCGGCGGTGACGACGGCGGCGAACACGGCGGCGGCACCGCTCATGTCGCACTTCATCGTCTCGTTGTGCCCGGCCGGCTTGAGTGAGATGCCGCCCGAGTCGTAGGTGATGCCCTTGCCCACGAGGGCCAGGGTCTTCTCCGCCTTCGGGTGCGTGTAGGCGAGCCGGACCAGGCGCGGGCCGTGGGTGGAGCCCTGGCCGACGCCCAGCAGACCGCCGAAGCCGCCCTTGACGAGCGCCTTCTCGTCGAGGACCTGCACCTTGATGCCGTGCTCCTTGCCGGCGGCGGTGGCCACGGCGGCGAAGGACTCGGGGTACAGGTCGTTCGGCGGGGTGTTGATCAGGTCGCGGGCGCGGTTGATCTCCTCGGTGAGCGCGAGGGCGCGCTCGGTGGCCGCCTTGAGGGCCTTGTCGCGCGGCTTGGCGCCCAGCAGGACGACCTCGGCGAGCGGCTGCTTCGCGCCGTTCCCTGCCTTGGCGTCCTTGGGGGCCAGCTTGTTCTCGCCGCCCTGGTAGGCGGTGAAGGCGTACGCGCCGAGCAGGGCGCCCTCCGCGACGGCGCCCGCGTCCTCCACGGACTCCGTCGGCAGCGCGAAACCGGCCTTCTTCGCACCGGACAGGGCGCGCGCCGCACTCCCGGCGGCCCGGCGCAGTGCCTCGGCGTCGTAGGCGCCGTCCTTCCCCGGGACCGGACCGAGTCCGACCGCGAGGACGACCGGGGCCTTGAGCCCGGACGGCGCGGGGAGCTTGGTCACTTCGCCCTCGGCACCGGAGGCACCCAGGGTCTCCAGGACGGTGGCGAGCTTTCCGTCGAACGCCTTGTCGACGGCCTCGGCGCCCGGTGCGAGGACCAGGCTCCCGGCCTTGGACCCGGCGCTCTTGGCGACGCCGACGACGAGTGCGTCGGCGCGCAGCGTCGCCGCCCCGGAGGTGCTGAGAGTGAGAGCAGTCACGGTGGTGAAATCTCGCTTCCGTTGAGTGGTGTAGGTGGTCGAGGGGTGGGCCGACCGTGCCCGGCGCATCGTAGACGCCGCCGCAATGTGCCGGGAATGAGCCTACGCGCGCCGTTGCGTCCGGCTCACGGGGGCGGGCCGTCCGGGTCCGGCACGGGGAAGGCGTCCCTCCGTGCCGGGGGCCGGGCAGCGCCGATAGGGTCGTCCGGCGTGCCGGGACGAGCCGGACGGGACGAGCGGGGGAGCACGATGCGGGGCAGTACGGCCGGTACGAGGACATGGGGCCCGGCGCCGCTCGCCGTGCTGGTCCTCCTGGCGGTGCTGGCCGGCTGCGCGCCGGGCGCGGGGCCCGAGGACCCGCCGGCCGCCTCCGGCGCACCGCAGACCGTACGGCGCTGGCAGCCGGAGCCCGGCGTGGACTGGCAGTGGCAGCTCTCGGGCCGGGTGGACACGACGGTCGACGCCCCGGTCTACGACATCGACGGGTTCGATCAGGACGCCGCGACGGTGGCCGCGCTGCACCGCAAGGGCCGCAAGGTCATCTGCTACCTCTCGACGGGCGCCTGGGAGGACTTCCGGCCGGACGCGGAGGAGTTCCCCGCCTCCGTACGCGGCAGGAGCAACGGCTGGGAGGGGGAGTGGTGGCTCGACATCCGCCGTACCGACGTCCTGGAGCCCCTGATGGAGAAGCGGATCGCGATGTGCGCGAAGAAGGGGTTCGACGCGGTGGAGCCGGACAACATGGACGGCTACCTCAACTCCACCGGCTTCCCGCTCACCGCGCGCGACCAGCTCCGCTACAACCGGCTGATCGCCGCTCTCGCCCACCGCCACGGCATGGCCGTCGGCCTGAAGAACGACCTGCCCCAGATCCCGGAGCTGGTGGACGACTTCGACTTCGCGGTCAACGAGCAGTGCGCGCAGTACGACGAGTGCGACACCCTCACCCCGTTCATCGAGGCGGGCAAGGCCGTCTTCCACGCGGAGTACGAGGTGCCCGTCGAGGACTTCTGCGCCGAGTCCCGGCGGCTGCGGCTGAGTTCGCTGCTCAAGAAGTACGAACTCGGCGTGTGGCGCCAGGGCTGCTGAGGACCGGCCCCCTCGCGGATACCTAACCGACGGTCAGGACCACCAGGACCGCGGTGGCCGCGGTCTCCTCCAGGGCCCCGAACACGTCGCCGGTCACTCCGGTGAAGCGCCGCACGCAGTGGCGCAGCAGCAGCCCCGCGGCCCCCAGACCCGCCAGGGCGGCGAGCCCGTGGCTCAGCGCCCCGTACCCGCCCAGCAGCGCGCCGGCCCCCGCGCAGCCGGCGGCCACCACCAGTGCGACGGCCGCCGCCGCGCCGGGCGGCACGGTCCCCGCCACCGCCGCGCCCAGCCCCTCCGGCCTGGCGGGCGGCACGCCGCGGCGGGAGGCCAGGGTGAGTGCCGACCGGGCGACGGCCGCGGCGGCCACCGCGCCGAGCGCCCCGTGCGCCCAGCCCCGGCCGTACAGCTCGAAGAGCGACGCGACCTGCGCCAGCAGGGCGAACACCAGAGTGATCACCCCGAACGGACCGATGTCCGACTGCTTCATGACGCGCAGCGCGTCCTCGGCGGGCCGGGCGCTGCCGAGCCCGTCCGCGGTGTCCGCCAGCCCGTCCAGGTGCAGGCCGCGGGTGAGGGCGGCCGGGAGCGCGGCCGAGGCGACCGCCGCGAGCAGGGGCCCCGATCCGGCGAGCAGGAACGCCGCCCCCGCCGCGGCCGCGAGCAGCCCCACGACGAGTCCGGCGAGCGGGGCGCAGAGCATGCCGGCGCGGGCCGCCTCACGGTCCCAGCGCAGGACCCGGACGGGGAGCACGGTCAGGGTGCCGAAGGCGAAACGCAGGCCGTGGCTGTTCAGGGAGATCACCGCGGGCAGGCTAGCCGGTGCCGCCCGGCGCTAGATTGTGCGAAGCACAACAAAAGCCTCGAAGTGGACATCAGGATGGGGTGGCATGGGTCACTGGTTCCACCAGAACATCGTCGAGCCGGGCAAACTTCCGCTGCTGCTCGCCCTGACCGCCTTCGTACTGACCTTCGCGATCACCCGGGTCATCACCCGGATGATCAGGGCGGGCAAGGGGCCCTTCCGCAACATCACGCCGGGTGGTGTGCACGTCCACCACGTGGTGCCGGGCGTCGTGCTCTCGGTGATCGGCGGCTTCGGTGCGGTGGCGACCGAGCGGCACAGTGTCTCCGCGGGAGTCTTCGCGGTCGTCTTCGGCATGGGAGCGGGCCTGGTCCTCGACGAGTTCGCGCTGATCGTGCACCTCGACGACGTGTACTGGACCGAGGAGGGCCGCAGGAGCGTGGAGGTCGTCGTCCTCACCGCCTCGCTGGTCGTCCTCGTACTCGCCGGGTTCTCGCCGCTGGGTGTCAACGAGCTGAGCGACGCGGACAAGCAGAACCGGTTCGGCGTCGTCCTGACCTACTTCGTCAACTTCGGCTTCGTCCTGGTCTGCCTGTTCAAGGGCAAGGCACGCATGGCCGTGATCGGGACCCTCGTCCCGTTCATCGCGATCTTCGGCGCGCTCCGGCTGGCCCGGCCCGTCTCCCCGTGGGCGAGGCGCTTCTACCGGCACCGCCCCCGGGCCCGCTCCAGGGCGGTACTGCGCGCCTACCACCACGACGTCCGGTGGGCGGGGCCGCGCCGCAGGTTCCAGGACCTGATCGGCGGGGCACCGGACCGGACCACGCTGCCCGGCCCGGATGCCCGGCCCTGAGAACTGAACCGGGCCGGGCGGCCGCCGGGATCAGGCGGTGTTCCCGGCGGGCTCGGTCCCGCCGGCCGCCGCCTCCTCGGAGGACTTCTCATCCGGGGGTCCCTCGCCGGCCGCCTCCTCGGAGGCCCTGTCCTCGTCGGCCGCCCGCTCGGGAAGCTCTGCGGCCAGCGCCGCCGCGGCCTGGACCAGCGGCAGTGCCAGCAGGGCCCCGCTCCCCTCACCGACCGTCACCCCGTGGTCGAGGAGCGGGGTCAGCGCCATCCGGTCCAGGGCCTTGGTCTGGGCCGGCTCGCCGCTCACCTGACCGGCGAGCCACCAGTCCGGAGCCCGGAACGCCGCCCGCTGGGCCACCAGCGCACAGGCCGCCGAGACCACACCGTCGAGCACCACGGGCAGCCGGCGCACCGCGCTCTGCAGCAGGAAGCCGGTCATCGCCGCCAGATCCGCCCCGCCCACCGCGGCCAGCAGCTCCAGCTGGTCACCGAGCACGGGCCGGGCCCGGCGCAGCGCGTCCCGGATCGCCGCGCACTTGCGCATCCACGCCAGGTCGTCGATGCCGGCGCCGCCGCGTCCCGTCACGACCGAGGCGTCCGTGCCGCACAGGGCCGCGATCAGCGTCGAGGCCGCCGTCGTGCCGCCGACGCTCAGGTCGCCCAGCACCACGAGATCGGTGCCGGAGTCGGCCTCCTCGTCGGCGATCCGCATCCCCAGCCGCACGGCCTGCTCGGCCTCCTCGGCCGTCAGGGCGTCCTCGACGTCGATGCGGCCGCTGCCGCGCCGCACCCGGTGCCGGACGACCGCCTCGGGCAGCAGTTCCGGGTCGCAGTCCAGTCCGGCGTCGACGACGCGCACGGGCACGGAGAAACGGCGGGCCAGCACGGCGACGGGGCCGGCGCCGTCCAGAACGGCGCGCACGAGCTCGTACGCGGTGCCGGCGGCCCGGCCTGACACACCCAGTTCCGCCACCCCGTGGTCCCCGGCGAAGAGCACCACACGCGGCCGGTCGACGGGCTTGACCGGCACCGACTGCTGGGCCGCGGACAGCCACTCGCCCAGCTCGTCGAGCCGGCCGAGGGCGCCGGGCGGAACCGCCAGCCGCTCCCGGCGTTCCTCGGCATCACGTCGTACGCCCCCGTCGGGGCGCTCGATCAGGTCGGAGAAGTCGTCCAGATTCACGGGGGTCTGCCTCGCGGGTCGTCACAGGGTGGGCGGGAACCCGGCGCGGGGCTCCTGCGGGGAACAGTACCCGCCGCTCCCGCGCGCCCCCCGGGCCCGCGCACTCAGTCCCGCAGCACCAGCGCCTGCCCCGCCACCACGAGCAGGACGTGCTCGCACTCGGCGGCGAACGCGGCGTTCAGGCGGCCCAGTTCGTCCCGGAAGCGCCGCCCGGAGGGGGTCGCGGGGACCACGCCGGAGCCGGCCTCGTTGGTCACGGCGACGACCGTACGGCGTGTGCCGCGCACCGCGTGCACCAGTTCGGCGACCCGGGCGCGCAGGGCCTCCTCCCCGCCGTCCGCCCACAGGGCGCCGTCCCACGCGTCGGTACGGTCCATCGCGTCCGTCAGCCACAGCGACAGGCAGTCGATCAGCAGCGGAGGGCCGTCCGACTCCAGCAGGCCGGCCAGCTCGCAGGTCTCCTCGGTGCGCCACGCGGCCGGTCTGCGCTCCCGGTGCAGCCCGATGCGCGCCGCCCATTCCGTGTCGCCCTCCCGGCGGCCGCCCGTGGCCACGTACACCACGTCGGGGAAGGTCTCCAGACGGCGCTCGGCCTCCAGGGACTTCCCCGACCTGGCGCCGCCCGTGACGAGCGTGCGCCGGGGTACGGCCGGCACGGCGTGGTAGCCGCCCACCGGGAGCGTCGTGCCGTCCGGTACGGCGCGCGCCCCTCCCGCGGCGAGCCGGCGGTCCAGCTCGTCCCCGCGCGGGGCGTCGTGGCCCAGATGGACGGCGATCACCTCGGTGGCGGGTCCGACCGCTTCCACGGCCCGCAGCCGGGCGACGGCGTCGGGCCGCGCGATCACGTCGCAGAGCACCATGTCGTACGGCTCCGCCACCCGGCGGGCCAGACCCGAGGGGGCGGCGCCGGGCGGCAGGTAGAGCAGCCGCTCGCCCTCCGGCGAGGTGACCTCGTACCCGGTGCCCGGAGCGTCCATCGCCACGGCGCGGACCCGGTGCCCGCTGATCAGCGTCAGTTCCTGGCCGTCGGGGACCCGCCCCGCAGGCGGCAGCGAGGCCGGCAGTTCCACGGCGGGCCCGTCGTGGGGGTGGGTCAGCAGCACCTGCCGCACGGCCGTGAGCGAACGACCGGCCCGGGCTGCGGCGAACACGGCGCCGGGGGTGAGATCGAGCAGCAGCGCGTCGTCGACGAGGAGTGCGGTCGCGGCACGCGCCCGCACACCACGGGCCGACGCGCAGGCGGCGCAGGGGCAGTCGGCCCGGGGCAGCCCGTCGGGGGCTCCGGTGCCCAGCAGAGTCAGTTCCACGGTCCGATCCTCCCGTGTCCGTGCTGCCCCTGCGCGTCCGGGCACCCACTAGGCTTCGGGCAGCAACGCGACCCAGGAGGCGGACATGGCGTGGACGTGGCGGTTCGAGAAGTCCGACGGTACGGAGACGGAGCCGGCGCTGCAGCCGGAGGAGTTCACCACCCAGGGCGACGCGGAGTCCTGGATCGGTGAGTTCTGGAAGGAGCTCCTCGAAGGCGGCGCCGACCAGGTGACGCTCTTCGAGGACTCGGTGAAGATCTACGGCCCGATGAGTCTCCAGGCCGGATAGGGCCCGGGACCCGCCCCCGCTCCGCGCCCCGGGCCCGGCCGGGGGCGGGCCACCGCCGTGAACGGCCCGTCAGATCTCGCCGAGGGTCGCCCCGGCCGTCTTCCGCTCGCCGCCGCGCGTGTACGTCACCGTGACCTTCTGGCCCGGCTTGTGTTCCGCCAGCGCCTCCGAGAGCGAGGTGATCGTCGTGACGGGGGTGTCGTCCAGCCGTGTGATGACGTCGCCCGCCCGCAGGCCCGCCTCCGCGGCGGCCCCGCCCTTGCGGGCGCTGACGATCGCGACACCGGCGGGCCGGTACTCCGCGTCGACGACCGTGCGGCCCGTGATGTCCAGCGCGGCCCGCCCCGAGTCGGTGACCTTGCCGGATCTGATGATCTGGTCGGCGACCGTCCGCACCATCGAGGACGGGATGGCGAACCCGATCCCCGGTGCGGCGCTGCCGCCCAGCTGCGGGTCGGTCGCCGCGAGCGTGGGGATACCGATCACCTCGCTGTCCAGGTCGACGAGCGCGCCGCCGCTGTTGCCCGGATTGATCGCCGCCGAGGTCTGCACCATGTCGGCGAGCGTCGCCCCCGTGCCGCCACCCCCGTCGCTCTCGCTGACGGTACGGCCCACGGCCGAGACGATGCCCTGCGTGACGCTGCTGGCCAGGCCGAGCGGCGAGCCCATCGCCAGGACGATCCGACCGACCTCGACCCCGCCGCTGTCGCCGAACTTCGCGGCCTTCAGCCCCTCAGGCACCTCGTCCAGCTTGACCACCGCCAGGTCCTGCTCGGGGTAGGACGAGACCAGCGACGCCTTGATGACCCGCTCGCCGGTGGCCACGCTGACGTCGAAGGACTTCCCGTTGCCCACGACGTGGGCGTTGGTGACGATGTGGCCCTTGTCGTCGTAGACGACTCCGGAACCGAGGGTGTCCCCGGCGGCGATCTGCACGACCGAGGGGAGCACGTCGCCGATGACGGTCCGGTACTGCTGCTCCAGGTCGTTCGTGGCCCGGGGCGCAGCGGGCGGTCTCAGCGGCGCGCCGGAGGACGAGGGGGCGGGGCCGGCGCAGCCGCCCACGAGGGCGACCGCGCACACACCGGCGGCCAGGGACAGCGAGGCGCGGCGGGCCGGGCCGCCGGAGTGGGATACGCGCATGCCCGGAGTATCGCCAGGGCCGCCGCCCCGGGCCCGCGCTGCTGGGCCGGTCGGGCGTACGGCGGCTCAGCCCCGTACGCCGCACAGGTGCAGCAGCGCGGCCACCCCGCGGTAGGGGTCCGTGCGCCCCGCCCGGTCCTCCACGGCCAGCACGCGGGCCAGCTCCTCCGGCTCCGGCAGCGCCGCCTCGTTCGGCACGTTGTCCGTGAAGACCCGCACGCCGTACCAGGCGTGCAGCGGCGCGGCGATGCCCGCGAGGGTGTCCGTCAGCGCGTCGAGCCGGTCCGCCCGGACGTCCAGGCCGAGCCTGTTCGTGTACGTGTCCGTGTCGAAGGCGGCGAGGGCCGCGCCGAAGTCGCCGGCCGACCCGGGTCGCATCGCCAGCGCGTCACCGTTGCGTACGAGAAGCGAGAGGAGCCCGCCCGGGGCCAGCATCCGGGCCAGCCCGGCCAGCATGGGGTCCGGCTCCGGGACATACATCAGCACCCCGTGACAGAGCACCACGTCGAAGCTGCCGGGCAGGAAGTGCACACCGGTGTCCCGGCCGTCGCCCTCGACGAACCGCACGCGCTCCCGGATGCCCTCGGGCTCGCCCGCGAGCGCCTCCTGAGCGGTCCCCAGCATCTCGCCGTCCGACTCCAGGCCTGTCACCGAGTGCCCGGCCCGCGCCAGACGCAGGGCCTGCGTGCCCTGGCCCATACCGACGTCGAGCACCCGCAGCCGCTTCCCCACCGGGAAGCGGGCGGCTATCTGCTCGTCCAGCTGCCGGGCCACGAGCTCCTGACGGACCGTGTTGCGCAGCCCGCCGAGCCCGGCCAGCCACTGGGAGGAACCGCCCGTGAAGCCGGAGGGCTCCGTGCTCAGGGCCGCTCTCCCCGCTTGACCTGCGGCTTCGGAAGCCGCAGCCGGCGCATCTGGAGCGTACGCATCAGGCCGTAGGCCACCGCGCCGCGCTTCGGAGTGTCGGGGAAGCGCTGGGCCAGCTGCCGCTTGAGCCGGAACGCGAGGCCGATGGAGTCGACCACGATCAGCACGATCACGCCGAGCCAGAGCAGCAGCGAGATGTTCTGGATGTTCTGGACCTGGATCACACTGAGGATCAGGATGATCACCGCGAGCGGCAGGAAGTATTCCGCGATGCAGAAGCGCGAATCCACGAAGTCACGGACGAAGCGCCGCACGGGCCCCTTGTCACGCGCCGGCAGATAACGCTCGTCGCCCGACGCGAGTGCCTCACGCTGGCGGGCCATGTCCGCGCGGCGCGCTTCGCGCTGACGCTTCATGGCCTCCTTGCGGTCGGCCGGCGCACCGCTCGAGGCACGCCTGCGCTGCGTCTGGGCATCGCTGCGCTTGGGGGTGGGGCGACCTTTGGGAGCCTGAGGGTCGCGGGGCTGCTTGGAGAGGTCCGCCGTCACCTTGCCGGTGGGGGCCTTCTCTTCCTTGGAACGGCTACGGAACACAAGGCCCAAGGGTACGGGGTCGACACAGGCGGCAGCGGACCGGGCGGGAACGATCCGGCAACGGCCCGCGTCCTGAAAGGTGCCCCGACAGGGGCAGAACGGACGATGCCGCCTCTTTCCCCGATGTTCGTCTACTCCCTGCGCGGGAGCGGTCACGGCAGGCAGTCGTCCTTGGGTAGGAGCACATCCGTGCCCGAACAGTGCGGTAATAGAGACAGGGCCCGTACTGTGGGTTCTGTTGGAGTGCCGGAGCTCAGTCCGTCAGAAGGGGGCGCGCGAAGCCCATGAGCGGTGTCATGAAGCGTATGGGAATGATCTTCCGCGCGAAGGCAAACAAGGCCCTTGACCGGGCCGAGGACCCGCGCGAAACCCTCGATTACTCGTACCAGAAGCAGCTGGAACTGCTGCAGAAGGTGCGCCGCGGCGTCGCCGACGTGGCGACCTCGCGCAAGCGGCTCGAACTGCAGCTGAACCAGCTGCAGGGGCAGTCGACCAAGCTGGAGGACCAGGGGCGCAAGGCCCTCGCGCTCGGCCGGGAGGATCTCGCCCGCGAGGCGCTGTCCCGGCGCGCCGCCCTCCAGCAGCAGGTCACCGACCTGGAGACGCAGCACCGCACGCTGCAGGGCGAGGAGGAGAAGCTCACCCTCGCGGCGCAGCGGCTGCAGGCCAAGGTCGATGCCTTCCGCACGAAGAAGGAGACCATCAAGGCCACCTACACCGCCGCCCAGGCGCAGACCCGGATCGGGGAGGCCTTCTCCGGCATCTCCGAGGAGATGGGCGACGTCGGCCTGGCGATCCAGCGGGCCGAGGACAAGACCCAGCAGCTCCAGGCGCGGGCCGGCGCCATCGACGAGCTGCTCGCCTCCGGAGCCCTGGACGACCCGTCCGGGACGGCGAAGGACGACATCGCCGCCGAGCTGGACCGGATCTCCGGTGGTACGGATGTAGAACTGGAACTGCAGCGGATGAAGGCCGAGCTGGCGGGTGGCCCCTCCGCGCAGCAGCAGGCCATCGAGGGCGGTGCGCAGGACGACGCGGCACCGCAGTCGCAGCAGGCCCCGCACAAGTTCGACAAGCAGTGAGGGCGGCGTCATGATCGTACGGATCATGGGGGAGGGCCAGGTGGAACTGGCCGACAGTCATGTCGCCGAGCTGAACAAGCTCGACGACGTCCTGCTCGCGGAGATGGAAAGCGGTGACGGACCCGGCTTCCGGGCCACGCTCCACGCGCTCCTGGACAAGGTGCGCGAGCTCGGCTCGCCGCTGCCGGACGACTCCCTGGAGCCCTCAGAGCTGATCCTGCCGGCTCCGGAGGCCACCCTCGAAGAGGTGCGCGCCATGCTCGGCGACGGGGGCCTCATCCCCGGCTGAACAGGGCAGCCCCGCTCCACACTCCCCGCCGTGCCCCGCCCCGGTCCCACCGGTGCGGGGCACGGCGCTGTCCGGGCGGGGTGGGGCGGGGCCGCATGCATGGCCGTATCCGTACGGCACCGGGACGGGGCCGGGTACGACACGCCGTACCGTTCTGGGCGTGACCACCCTCGGAACCGGGCTTGTGCGCGTCCGTCACTGGCTGCGCGGCCACCCCCTCGCCCTCGACGGGGCGCTCGCCGTCGCCGTGCTGACCTGCATGGTCCTCGCGTCGTTCGCCGAACCGAACCCCGGGCACGGGACGCCCATCTTCGGCGAACGCACCCCCGGGGGCTGGAGCGTCCTGCTGATGGTGCTCGCCGCGGCGGCGCTGGTGGCGCGCAGGTGCCGGCCCATGACGGTGCTGGCCGTGACCGGGCTGCTGTCGACCGCCGAGTTCGTCCTGGCGGATCCGCCCGCCCCCGTGGTGATGAGCGCGGTCGTCGCACTCTTCACCGTCGCGGCCGGCACCGACCGCCCCACCACGCTGCGGGCCGGCCTGCTGACCATGGTGGTGCTGACCGGCACCGCCATGGCGGTCGGTTCCTCACCCTGGTACAGCCAGGAGAACGTCGGCGTCCTCGCGTGGACGGGGCTGGCCTGCGCCGCGGGGGACGCCGTGCGCAGCAGGCGCGCGTTCGTCGACGCCATCCGGGAACGGGCCGAACGGGCCGAACGGACCCGTGAGGAGGAGGCACGCCGCCGGGTCGCCGAGGAGCGGCTGCGGATCGCCCGCGACCTCCACGACGTCGTCGCCCACCACATCGCCCTGGTCAACGTCCAGGCCGGGGTGGCCGCCCACGTCATGGACAAACGCCCCGACCAGGCCAAGGAGGCGCTGGCGCACGTACGGGAGGCCGGCCGCTCCGCCCTCGACGAGCTCCGGGCGACCGTCGGGCTGCTGCGCCAGTCCGGCGACCCGGAGGCGCCCACCGAACCGGCCCCCGGGCTCGCCGTCCTGGACGCGCTGGTCGGCACCTTCCGCAACGCCGGACTCCCCGTGGAGGTGGCCCGCACCGACCCGGACCGCCCGCTGCCCGCAGCCGTGGACCTGGCGGCCTACCGGGTCATCCAGGAGGCCCTGACCAACGTACGCAAGCACGCGGGCGCCGGCGTCAAGGCCGAGGTGAGCGTCGTACGGGTCGGGGGCACTGCCGAGGTGACCGTGCTGGACGACGGCACGGGCGCGGCGGCGGAGCATCCCCCGGAGCACGGCGACGGCGGCGGCCACGGCCTCGTCGGCATGCGGGAGCGCGTCACCGCGCTCGGCGGCACCCTCACCGCCGGCCCCCGCTACGGCGGTGGATTCCGCGTCCATGCGATCCTGCCCGTCGTACCCGGCACGGGCGGGCCGGACGGGCCGGGCACGACGGACGCGCTGGGGGGACACCCATGACACCGATCAAGGTGCTGCTCGCCGACGACCAGGCCCTGCTGCGCAGCGCGTTCCGGGTGCTCGTCGACTCGGAGCCCGACATGCACGTCGTCGGCGAGGCCGCGGACGGCGCCGAGGCGGTCGCCCTGGCCCGTGCGACGCGCGCGGACGTCGTCCTGATGGACATCCGGATGCCGGGCACCGACGGACTCACCGCCACCCGGACGATCAGCGCCGACCCGGACCTGGCCGGGGTACGGATCGTCATGCTCACCACCTTCGAGGTGGACGAGTACGTACTCCAGTCGCTGCGCGCGGGCGCCGCCGGCTTCCTGGGGAAGGGCGCCGAACCCGAGGAACTGCTCAACGCGGTACGGGTCGCCGCCGCCGGCGACGCGCTGCTCTCCCCGGCGGCCACCAGGGGCCTCATCGCCAGCTTCCTCGCGCAGGACAGCGCCGCGGAGGGGGCCCCGGACACCGCCGAGTACTCCGAACGGCTCGCCGCTCTCACCGGACGCGAACGCGAGGTGCTCGTGCAGGTGGCGGGCGGGCACTCCAACGACCGGATCGCCGAGCGGCTCGTCGTCAGCCCTCTCACGGTCAAGACGCACGTGAACCGCGCGATGGCGAAGCTGGGCGCCCGGGACCGCGCCCAACTGGTCGTCATCGCCTACGAATCGGGCCTGGTGCGTCCCCGGGCGGAGTGACGGGCGGAGATCCGGAGTCCTCCCGCTGCGGTAGGCGCGGCGTGAGAAAGCATCGACGATCACCGCACCGCAGCCACCCGGAAGGGTTCCCCGGCGCCGCACGGCGGCGCCGGGGAACCCTTCCTCGTCCCGGCCGGGCCCGGCTACGGCAGGGCGAGCATCCGCTCCAGCGCCAGCTTCGCGTACTTCTCCGTCTCGGCGTCGACCTGGATCCGGTTGACCAGGTTCCCCTCGGCCAGCGACTCCAGCGTCCACACCAGGTGCGGCAGGTCGATCCGGTTCATCGTCGAGCAGAAGCACACCGTCCGGTCGAGGAAGACGATCTCCTTGTCCTCCGAGGCGAAACGGTTCGCCAGCCGGCGCACCAGGTTCAGTTCCGTGCCGATCGCCCACTTCGAACCGGCAGGCGCCGCCTCCAGGGCCTTGATGATGTACTCCGTCGAGCCGACGTGGTCCGCGGCCGCCACGACCTCGTGCCTGCACTCCGGGTGCACCAGCACGTTGACGCCCGGGATGCGCGCGCGCACGTCGTTGACGGACTCCACCGAGAAGCGCCCGTGGACCGAGCAGTGCCCGCGCCACAGGATCATCTTCGCGTCCCGCAGCTCCTGGGCGCTCAGACCGCCGTTCGGCTTGTGCGGGTTGTAGAGGACGCAGTCCTCCAGGCTCATGCCCATGTCCCGGACGGCCGTGTTGCGGCCGAGGTGCTGGTCCGGCAGGAACAGCACCTTCTCGCCCTGTTCGAAGGCCCACTCCAGGGCGCGCTTCGCGTTGGACGAGGTGCAGATCGTGCCGCCGTGCCTGCCGGTGAAGGCCTTGATGTCGGCCGAGGAGTTCATGTACGACACCGGCACCACCTGGTCGGCGACGCCCGCCTCCGTCAGCACGTCCCAGCACTCGGCGACCTGCTCGGCGGTGGCCATGTCGGCCATCGAGCACCCCGCCGCCAGGTCCGGCAGGACCACCTTCTGGTCGTCACCGGTGAGGATGTCCGCGGACTCGGCCATGAAGTGCACGCCGCAGAAGACGATGTACTCGGCCTCGGGCCGCGCCGCCGCGTCCCGAGCGAGCTTGAACGAGTCGCCGGTGACGTCCGCGAACTGGATGACCTCGTCACGCTGGTAGTGATGGCCGAGGACGAAGACCTTGTCCCCGAGCTTCTCCTTGGCGGCGCGGGCGCGCTCCACCAGGTCCGGGTCGGAGGGGGACGGCAGGTCGCCGGGGCATTCGACACCGCGCTCGCTGCGCGGGTCGGCCTCGCGGCCCAGCAGAAGCAGGGCGAGGGGCGTCGGCTGGACATCCAGGGGCTGGGCGGTGGTCACGACACGCACCCTTTCTTTTCTGCGAACTTGCCTTTTCGTCTAATTGACGCTATCTATCATAGCCGCTTCACGTCAGATTGACGATGCCGATCGTGTCGATGTGACGCATCCCCGGGTGGGGGCGGTGTGCGAGCATGAAGGGAACAGATACGCGCTTGGCCCGGAATGAATCCGCGGCCCCGATGGTTGGACCGTCGGCAAGCAGTCCGAACAACCCGGGAGAGAAGCAGATGTCCGTATCGGACGAGACCACCACCGTGAGCGACGGCATCCTCCTGTCGGACGCCGCCGCAGCCAAGGTCAAGGCCCTGCTGGAGCAGGAAGGCCGTGACGACCTCGCGCTGCGCGTCGCCGTCCAGCCCGGAGGCTGCTCGGGCCTGCGCTACCAGCTCTTCTTCGACGAGCGTTCCCTCGACGGCGACGTCGTGAAGGACTTCGACGGCGTCAAGGTCGTCACCGACCGGATGAGCGCCCCGTACCTGGGCGGCGCCTCCGTCGACTTCGTGGACACCATCGAGAAGCAGGGCTTCACGATCGACAACCCGAACGCCACGGGCTCCTGCGCCTGCGGTGACTCCTTCAGCTGAGTCCGCACGCGCCGACGGCGGCGCTCCCGGCCGTCCGATGCCGGGAGCGCCGCCGTCGTCGTGCGGAGGGGGCTTGTCGGGTGTCAGGCGCGGGGAACCGCGGCGCCCGACGCCGCGTCGACCACCGCGCGGCCGCCCAGCGGTGCGTCCAGCGTCACCGTCCGGGTCTGCGTCTTGGCGATCATGACGCAGACCTTCCCCGGGTCCGGCTTCGTCTCCGTGACCGTGACCCGTACCGTCGTGCCGCTCTCCGTGGCGTGCGCCGTGTACGCGCTGCACACGCCGCCCCAGAACGTCACCTCCAGCGTCCGCCCGTCGGCGCTGTAGCCGATGACGGCCGGGCCCCCGGCCCGCGGGTCCTTCGAGGGGTCCGGGGCGGGCGGGGTGCTCCTCCGTGCCAGGTGGTCCGGGGCGACCGCGACCCGTACGACGGTCTCCTCGGGGCCGCCGCCCTCCGGCCGTACGGTGAAGAGCCAGGACGGCACGAGCACCTGCTCGCCGTCCGAGCGCTGCGCGGAGAGGCCCAGTACGGCCTTCTCGACCGTCATGACGGCCGCCGGCGGGGTCCCGTCCGGCGAGGCGCACCCCGTCTTCGGCCCGGCCGGGTCACCCTCCAGCGGGACGGGCGTCGCGCAGCCGCCGGTCCCGGCCTTCACGCCGTGCCGGCTCTCCGCGTTCAGCCGGCCCAGGGCCTCCTCCGCGCTGATCACCGGGTAGTGGTGGCCCTTCTCCAGGCCCTTCAGATGCCCGCTGCCGCCGACGATCTCGCCGCCGGAGCCCACCTGCACGCCGGTCGGCCAGCCGTACGTCGGCAGCCCGCCGACCACGGGATCGGCGTTGACCACCCGTACGGAATCCATCACCTGGCGCGCGTCCAGCGCCGCGTCGCCCTGCCCCACGGCTTCCAGTACCGGCGCTGCGGCCGCCTCGGCGGCCCGCTCGCCGACCGGAGGGCCGGAGCCCGGCGAGCGGTCCCGCTTCCCGCAGACGGAGCCCGAGGCGCAGTCGTCCGTGCCGCCCGAGGCGTACCGGGCGAAGGTCCAGGTGCCCGGAGCCTGCTTCGCCACCCGCAGCAGCGGCCCGGAGCCGTCCCCGTCGCCGCCCACCTTCCACGCCGTACCGTCGGTGCGCGGGGTGCCCTCGACCTTCAGGGCCTTCGCGAGGCGGGCGACCTCCGCCGCGGTCACCGGGCCTCCGGGCCGGTGGACGGGCGCCGTCGCGGGACCGTCCGGCAGATCACCCGCGGCGCGGTAGACGACCCCGCTGCCGTGCGGGTCCGGCTCGCCGGGGGCGATGCCCTGAGGCGGCGGCGCCGGAGGACTGTCCGCCGGGAGGTCGAGGGCGAGCAGGGGGGCCCCGGAGTCCGCCGGGGCGGAACGGTCCGTGTCCGCGCTCTCGCCCGAAGCGGTCGAGGCCCAGTACGCGCCACCGCCTCCGGCCAGCAGTACGGCCGCCGCCACCGACGCCACGGCGTACCGCGGACGCCGCCGGGGAATGGTCGTCTCGTTCTCGGGTCGCTCGGTGCTCACCGGATCGCTCCTTCACCTGCACAGCCGCCACCGGCTCATCGCCTGGCCCCCGGGTGGGGACGACGGTGGGACGGAGCGGGGGAGCGCCCGGTTCCACCGGGTGCGCGGGGGAGCCGCCCGGGGCGGGTCCGGGCTCAGTCCCCGTACCCGGGCATGGCGTCGACCAGCCGGGCGGAGGACGACGGCACCGTGACCCCGTGGATCAGCGACGGTGCGACGGGCTCCGTGGCACGCTTCGCCGGAGCGACCCAGTGCGGGGCCATCCGCGCGCAGTCACCGCGCAGCTCGGCCAGACTCATCTCGGACTCACGCGGAGCGATGTCGTTGCACATAACGGCACCGTACGCATGGGAGGACTCGGGCAGTAAGACCTACTATCGGGTAATTTTCCCCTTCAGGCCTACTGGCGTGACCGGGTAGCGTGAACTGTCACGCCGTCCCGGAGGTCACGCACAGGTGTGCCTCCGCCTTCCGCAGGAGCAGCTTCCCGTGCGTATTGCAGTCACCGGCTCCATCGCAACCGACCACCTCATGACCTTCCCCGGCCGATTCGCCGACCAGTTGGTCGCGGATCAGCTGCACACGGTCTCGCTCTCCTTCCTGGTCGACAACCTGGACGTGCGGCGCGGCGGCGTCGGTGCCAACATCGCCTTCGGGATGGGCGTCCTCGGCACCCGGCCGGTCCTGGTCGGCGCGGCCGGGGCCGACTTCGACGAGTACCGCTCCTGGCTCGACCGGCACGGTGTCGACACCGGCTCCGTGCGGATCTCCGAGGTCCTGCACACGGCGCGCTTCGTCTGCACGACGGACTCGGACCACAACCAGATCGGGTCCTTCTACACGGGCGCGATGAGCGAGGCCCGGCTGATCGAGCTCAAGCACGTCGCCGACCGCGTGGGCGGGCTCGACCTCGTCTCGATCGGCGCCGACGACCCGGAGGCGATGCTCCGCCACACCGAGGAGTGCCGCTCACGCGGCATCCCGTTCGCCGCGGACTTCTCCCAGCAGATCGCCCGGATGAACGGCGAGGAGATCCGCATCCTCCTCGACGGCGCCACCTACCTCTTCTCCAACGAGTACGAGAAGGGGCTCATCGAGTCCAAGACCGGCTGGAGCGACGAGGAGATCCTCTCGAAGGTCGGTCACCGGGTGACCACCCTCGGCGCCCGCGGCGTGCGCATCGAGCGCGCCGGAGAGGACCCGATCGAGGTCGGCTGCGCCGAGGAGGAGCAGAAGGCCGACCCCACCGGCGTCGGCGACGCCTTCCGGGCCGGGTTCCTCTCCGGCCTCGCCTGGGGTGTGGGGCTGGAGCGGGCCGCGCAGGTCGGCTGCATGCTCGCGACCCTGGTGATCGAGACGGTCGGCACGCAGGAGTACACCCTGCGCCGCACCCACTTCATGGAGCGCTTCACCAAGGCGTACGGCGACGAGGCGGCGACCGAGGTGCGGGCGCACCTCTCCTGACGGAGGTTCACAGGAGCCGGCGGACCACGTAGGCCGAACCTCGTTCCGCCGGCTCCTCACCCACGTACTCCTGTGCCCGCATGTCGCACCAGGCGGGAATGTCGAGACGGGCGGCCTCGTCGTCGGCGAGCACCGTCACTGTCCCGCCCACGGGTACCTCTCCGATCACTTTTGCGAGTTCGATCACGGGGACCGGACAGCGCCTGCCCAGCGCGTCGACGACCAGGGACGCCTGCGGCGCCGCGGAGAGGGGCGCCGCCGCGGGGGCGCCGAGCCTGTCCCGCACCTCCGCCACCACAGCCGGCAGCACCTCCAGGAAGCGGTCGACGTCGGCCCCGGTGGTCCCGGGGGGCAGCGACACCCTGATGTTCCCCTCGGTGAGCACGCCCATCGCCTTGAGGACATGGCTGGGCGTCAGGGTGCTGCTCGTACAGGAGGAACCGGACGAGACGGAGAAGCCGGCCCGGTCCAGTTCGTGGAGCAGGGTCTCCCCGTCGACGTAGAGACACGAGAAGGTGACCAGGTGCGGCAGCCGCCGCACGGGGTCGCCGACCACCTCCACGTCGGGCACCAGGGTGCCCACCGCCGCCCGGACGCGGTCCACCAGGGCGCGCAGCCGTACCGACTCCGCCGCGGCCTCGGCCCGCACCGCGCGCAGCGAGGCCGCGGCCGCCACGATCGCCGGGATGTTCTCGAACCCGGCGGCCCGCCCCGACTCCCGCTCGTCCGCCGGCCCCGGCGCCGCGAACCGGACGCCCTTGCGCACGGCCAGCAGCCCGACGCCCGCGGGGCCGCCCCACTTGTGGGCGCTCGCGGTCAGCAGCGACCAGCGGCCCGGGGCCGCCCCCCAGCCCAGCGACTGGGCGGCGTCCACCAGGAGCGGTACGCCGGCGGCGGCGCAGATCTCGGCGGCCTCCGCCACCGGCTGCTCGGTGCCCACCTCGTGGTTGGCGGACTGCAGACAGGCCAGAGCGGTGTCCGCGCGCAGCGACCGGCCGTACGCCGAGGCGTCCACGGCCCCGTACCGGTCCACCGGCACCTCGGTGAACGAGCCGCCCGCCGCCTCCAGGGCCTCGGCCGCGTGGAGCACCGACGAGTGTTCGACCGCGGAGACCACCAGATGGCGGCCGACACGCCGACGGCCGGAAAGAACCCCCTCGACCGCGGAGTGCACCGCGCGGGTCCCCGAAGAGGTGAAGACCAGCTCGTCGGGCCGGCAGCCGACGGCCTCCGCGGCGGTCTCACGGGCGGCGTCCAGCAGCATGGCCGCCCGCCGCCCCTCGCGGTACAGCCTGGCCGGATCGGCCCAGCCCTCGTCCAGGGAGGCAAGCAGCGCCTGGCGGGCGACGGGATGCAGGGGAGCGGAGGAGGCGGCGTCGAAGTAGGGCACACCGCCACGCTAGCCCTCCGGGGGCGCCGGCCAGGAGCGGGGCGCCGGGGGAGGGGGAAGAGGGGGCGTCAGACAGGGGCCGGAGGCCCGGATTCCACCCCTTCGGGGTGCCGGGCGGCGCGTTGGGCACCCTCCCCGCGCGACCCCAAATAGCGTCCAGTAGGGTTTGGTCCGCATAAACATCCAAACCCCTGCCCGCGTCAGGGCCGGCGACCGACCAAGCGACACGGCCGCGCCGACCGTGCGGGCGAGACTCTCGGGAAGGCGCTACGTGAGTCCCAACGGCTCCGACCGCTCGTCGCGGCGCCCGATGCGGCGGAAGCTGCCGCAGGTGCTGACTGCGGGCCTGGTCCTGGCGACAGCCTCCGGTTGTTCATACAACTGGGAGGATTTCCCCCGCCTCGGAATGCCCACCCCGGTAACGGAAGAGGCCCCTCGGATCCTCTCCCTCTGGCAGGGCTCGTGGGCGGCAGCGCTCGCCACGGGTGTCCTTGTCTGGGGGCTGATCCTGTGGAGCGTCATCTTCCACCGGCGTAGCAGGACCAAGGTGGAGGTACCTCAGCAGACCAGGTACAACATGCCCATTGAGGCGCTGTACACAGTGGTCCCCCTCATCATCGTCTCGGTGCTGTTCTACTTCACCGCGCGCGACGAATCGAAGCTCCTCGAGCTCAGCCCGAAGCCGGCCCACACGATCAACGTGGTCGGCTACCAGTGGAGCTGGGGCTTCAACTACATCGAGAAGGTGGAGGGCCAGCCCTCCGCCGGCGGCGGGATCCCCAAGGAGCTCGACGCCATCCCCGACAAGTACCGCGCGGACTTCCCGCAGGGCGCCGGCGGCGTCTACGACGTGGGCATCCCCGGTACGCGTAACCCGCAGAACGGCAACCCGGGTCCGACCCTGTGGCTGCCGAAGGGCGAGAAGGTCCGCTTCATCCTGACTTCGCGTGACGTCATCCACTCCTTCTGGGTGGTGCCGTTCCTCATGAAGCAGGACGTCATTCCGGGCCACACCAACTCCTTCGAGGTCACGCCGAAGAGGGAGGGCACCTACATGGGTAAGTGCGCCGAGCTCTGCGGCGTGGACCACTCCCGCATGCTCTTCAACGTCAAGATCGTCTCTCCCGAGCGTTACCAGCAGCACCTCAAGGAGCTGGCGCAGAAGGGTCAGACGGGCTACGTGCCGGCAGGCATCGAGCAGACGGACCCGGCCAGGAATGCGGAGACCAACAAACTGTGAGCATCCTCAATGAATCCCAGGGTGCCGCGGCAGCAGACGACTCGTTCGAGGACGAGCTGCCGGTGCGGCGCAAGCAGCCGGGGAGTGTCGTAGTCAAGTGGATGACCACCACTGACCACAAGACGATCGGCACGATGTACCTGGTCACGTCGTTCGCGTTCTTCTGCATCGGTGGACTTCTGGCGCTCTTCATGCGCGCCGAGCTGGCCCGACCGGGTACGCAGATCATGTCGAACGAGCAGTTCAACCAGGCGTTCACGATGCACGGCACGATCATGCTGCTGATGTTCGCGACGCCGCTGTTCGCCGGTTTCGCGAACTGGATCATGCCGCTGCAGATCGGGGCGCCCGACGTGGCGTTCCCGCGGCTGAACATGTTCGCCTACTGGCTGTACCTCTTCGGCTCGATCATCGCCGTGGCCGGCTTCCTCACCCCGCAGGGTGCGGCGGACTTCGGTTGGTTCGCCTACTCCCCGCTGTCGGACGCGGTCCGGTCGCCGGGTGTCGGCGCCGACATGTGGATCATGGGTCTGGCCTTCTCCGGCTTCGGCACGATCCTCGGCTCGGTCAACTTCATCACCACGATCATCTGCATGCGCGCCCCCGGCATGACGATGTTCCGTATGCCGATCTTCACGTGGAACGTCCTGCTGACCGGTGTCCTGGTCCTGCTGGCCTTCCCGGTCCTGGCCGCCGCGCTCTTCGCGCTGGAGGTCGACCGTAAATTCGGCGCACATATCTTCGACGCGGCCAACGGCGGCGCATTGCTGTGGCAACACCTCTTCTGGTTCTTCGGCCATCCAGAGGTGTACATCATCGCCCTGCCGTTCTTCGGGATCATTTCCGAGATCATTCCGGTCTTCAGCCGGAAGCCGATGTTCGGTTACGTCGGCCTCATCAGCGCGACGATCGCCATCGCCGGCCTTTCCGTGACGGTGTGGGCGCACCACATGTACGTCACGGGCGGTGTGCTGCTGCCGTTCTTCTCGTTCATGACGTTCCTCATCGCGGTCCCGACCGGTGTGAAGTTCTTCAACTGGATCGGCACGATGTGGAAGGGGTCGTTGTCCTTCGAGACACCGATGCTCTGGTCGGTCGGCTTCCTGATCACCTTCGCCTTCGGTGGTCTGACCGGCGTGATCCTGGCCTCGCCGCCGCTGGACTTCCACATCTCCGACTCGTACTTCGTCGTCGCGCACTTCCACTACGTCGTCTTCGGCACCGTGGTCTTCGCGATGTTCGCCGGATTCCACTTCTGGTGGCCGAAGTTCACCGGCAAGATGCTGGACGAGCGGCTCGGGAAGATCACGTTCTGGACGCTGTTCGTCGGCTTCCACGGCACGTTCCTGGTGCAGCACTGGCTGGGTGCCGAGGGCATGCCGCGTCGTTACGCGGACTACCTCGCCGCCGACGGCTTCACCGCGCTGAACACCATCTCGACGATCTCCTCGTTCGTGCTCGGCATGTCGATCCTGCCGTTCTTCTACAACGTGTGGAAGACCGCCAAGTACGGCAAGAAGATCGAGGTCGACGACCCGTGGGGCTACGGCCGTTCGCTCGAATGGGCGACGTCGTGCCCGCCCCCGCGGCACAACTTCCTCAGCCTGCCGCGGATCCGCTCCGAATCCCCGGCGTTCGACCTGCACCACCCGGAGATCGCGGCGCTGGAGCAGCTGGATCACCTCTCCGACGACGACAAGGTCCTCGTCGGCGGCAAGGAGGCCGGCAAGTGAAGATCCAAGGCAAGCTCTTCATCTGGCTGAGCGTCTTCCTGCTGGCCATGGCCGTCACGTACGGCGTGTGGTCCAAGGAGCCGGTGGGCACGACCGCGCTCGTCCTGTCCTTCGGCCTGGCCGTCATGATCGGCTTCTACCTGGCGTTCACGGCCAACAGGGTCGACGCGATGGCCCAGGACAACAAGGAGGCCGACATCGCGGACGAGGCGGGCGAGGTGGGGTTCTTCTCCCCGCACAGCTGGCAGCCCCTCTCCCTCGCGATCGGCGGCGCCTTCCTCTTCCTCGGCGTCGTCTTCGGCTGGTGGCTGGCCTACTTCGCGGCCCCGCTGCTCCTGATCGGCCTCTTCGGCTGGGTCTTCGAGTACTACCGCGGTGAGAACCGCACCCAGTGAGACCCGCCGTCCACGGACGGCCGCATCACCCTTACGGGGGCCCTGCCCGCTCGGCAACGAGCGGGCAGGGCCCCCGTTTGCAGTCATTGAACGCGCTGGATCGGATGAATCTTCTTAGCGTGAGTTCATGAACCACACGCAGCGCATCCGCACCGTAGTGAACTGCACCCTGGTGGTCGTGACCCTCGTCGCAGGTGCGACCGCCTGTGGCGAGCCCGATGGTCACCAACTGTCGCGGAAGCCGTACGACGCGGCCGACGCGGTCTCGTTCAACGGCCCCGGCAAGGGCGCCAAGGCCGACCCCGACAAGCCGATAGAAGTCACCGCCGAGGACGACGACGTCACCATCACGGACGTGACGGCCGTCGACACCGAGGGCCGTCACCTGGCGGGCGAACTCGACGCCGACGGGAAGCGGTGGCACTCCACCACCACCCTGGCGGCCGGTACCCGGTACACCGTCAAGGTCGCCACCGAGAACGGCGACGGCGCTCCCGGCACCCTGACGTACGCCTTCGGCACGAACGCGGCCAAGAAGCTGCTGAAGGTCTCCTTCGGCCCGCAGGCGGGCACCTACGGCGTCGGACAGCCCATCACGGCGGAACTCAGCGCTCCGGTCACGGACCGGGCCTCCAGGGCCACCGTGGAGCGCGGGCTCCAGGTGCGCTCCACCCCGGCGGTCACCGGGTCCTGGTACTGGGTCGACGACAAGACCCTGCACTACCGGCCCAAGGAGTACTGGCCCGCCGGCGCGAGCATCGACGTACGCAGCAACCTCAAGGGCATCAAGGTCACCAACGGCCTCCACGGAGACGCCACGAAGCCCCTGAAGATCGCGACCGGCGACCGGATAGAGGCGATCACGGACGCCTCCGAGCACACGATGACGGTCATGCGCAACGGCGAGGTGATCAACACGATCCCGGTCACCACCGGCAAGCCCGGCTTCGACACGCGCAACGGTGTCAAGGTCGTGCTCGCCAAGGAGCAGTTCGTACGCATGCGCGGGGAGACCGTCGGCATCGCCGCCGGCTCCTCGGAGTCCTACGACCTTCCGGTCTACTGGGCGACACGGGTCACCTGGAGCGGCGAGTACGTCCACGCGGCGCCCTGGTCCACGGGCTCCCAGGGCAGTGCCAACGTCAGCCACGGCTGCACCGGCATGAGCACCGCCGACGCCGAGTGGTTCTTCGACACCGTGCGCGAGGGCGACATCGTCAAGGTCGTCGGCAGCGAGGGCGAGACGATGACCCCGTTCGACAACGGATTCGGCGACTGGAACCTGGACTGGGACGCCTGGCAGAAGGGCAGTGCGCTGCACCGCGCCACGCCGGACGCCGGGACGGACGTCCGGACGGCGCGGCTGCGCCCCCAGGTCTGAGCCGGCGGGGGAGGGTGCCGCGACGCCTGGGGCCCCGCCCGCGGGGCCTCAGGCCTGGACGGACAGTCGGCGGCGCAGCAGGCCCGCCAGGGCGTCCGCGAAGTCCACCGGGTCCACCGGATGGGTCACGGCGGCGTCCGCGCGGCTCCACGTGGCCAGCCAGGCGTCCTGCGGGCGCCCGATCAGCAGCAGCACGGGCGGGCAGTGGAAGATCTCGTCCTTGATCTGCCGGCAGACGCCCATGCCGCCCGCGGGAGCCGTCTCCCCGTCCAGCACGCAGACGTCGACGCCGCCCCGGTCCAGCGCGCTCAGGACGGCCGGCAGCGTGGCGCACTCCAGGAACTCCACCTGCGGCACGTCCGCCGCAGGCCTGCGACCGGCTGCCAGCCTCACCTGCTCACGGGTGTTGGCGTCGTCGCTGTAGACCAGGACCGTGGCGGTCGGCTGCATTGTTCCTCCGTGACATCTGTGTCTTCGGGGCTCTCGGGGCATGAACCGATGGGCGGATCGTACTCCGGCGGACAGCCTGTCAGCACCGGTAAGGACAGCTTTTCGCTGGGCCGTTCGGTGAGGACACACCCCACTGACACACCGAACGGCACCCCCCGGAGTGAGGGCGGGATAAGCGACCGACATAATGTCGGTCGTGGCGACAGCAACGACAGTAGAAACCGGGCACGCGCACCCGTCGGTCAATCGGCCGAACCTCACCAGCGTCGGAACCATCATCTGGTTGAGTTCCGAGCTGATGTTCTTCGCGGCCCTCTTCGCGATGTACTTCACCCTGCGATCGGTGATGGGACCCGATCACTGGAAGGAGATGGCCCACCATCTGAACTTCCCGTTCTCGGCGACGAACACCACGATCCTGGTGCTTTCCTCTCTCACCTGCCAGCTCGGCGTCTTCGCGGCGGAGCGGGGCGATGTGAAGAAGCTCCGCACCTGGTTCATCATCACGTTCGTGATGGGTGCGATCTTCATCGGAGGTCAGGTCCTCGAGTACACCGAGCTGGTCAAGGAGGCGGGTCTCTCCCTGTCCTCCGACCCCTACGGCTCGGTGTTCTACCTGACGACCGGCTTCCACGGTCTGCATGTGACAGGCGGCCTCATCGCCTTCCTGCTCGTTCTGGGCAGGACCTACGCGGCCTCGAGATTCACCCACGAGCAGGCCACAGCCGCCATCGTCGTGTCCTACTACTGGCACTTCGTCGACGTCGTCTGGATCGGTCTGTTCGCCACGATCTACATGATCAAGTAACCGGGTTCGCACCCGCCCACCATCGACGCAGAAGATCCTGACACCGGGGTAATCCGTGAAAAAGCTCTCCGCACGACGACGCCATCCGCTGGCGGCGGTCGTCGTACTACTCCTCGCGCTGGCGGCTACCGGGGGGCTGTACGCCGCGTTCGCGCCTGCGGGTAAGGCGCAGGCCGACGAAACCGCCCAGTCCCTCGCCATCGACGAGGGCAAGAAGCTCTACTCCGTGGGCTGCGCCAGCTGCCACGGAACCGGCGGTCAGGGAACCACCGACGGGCCGCAGCTCGTGGGCGTCGGCTCCGCCGCCGTCGACTTCCAGGTCGGTACCGGGCGCATGCCGGCTCAGCAGCCGGGCGCCCAGGTGCCGAAGAAGAAGGTCATCTACACCCAGGCCGAGATCGACCAGCTCGCGGCCTACGTGGCGTCGCTCGGCGCCGGCCCGATCACGCCGAGCGAGAGACAGGTCGACCCCGCGGGTGCGGACGTCGCCAAGGGCGGTGACCTGTTCCGCACGAACTGCGCGCAGTGTCACAACTTCACCGGCAAGGGCGGCGCACTGACGCACGGCAAGTACGCCCCGGACCTCGAGGGCGTCAGCCCCAAGCACATCTACGAGGCCATGCAGACCGGCCCGCAGAGCATGCCCTCCTTCCCGGACACGACCATGCCGGAGCAGGAGAAGAAAGACATCATCGCGTACATCAAGACCGTGAACGGTGACAACTCCGCGAGCCCCGGCGGGCTCTCGCTCGGTGGCCTCGGTCCCGTCAGCGAGGGTCTCTTCGGCTGGATCTTCGGACTGGGCGGACTGATCGCCATCGCCGTCTGGGTCGCGGCCCACACCGCTAAGGCCAAGAAGTCATGAGTAGCCACGAGATTCCAGAAGAGAGCCTGCCCGCAGAGCAGGACACCGCGCACGGCGCGGTCCAGGTCGCGGACGATCCGTTCGCCGACCCGGGGCTGCCGGCCCACCGGCCGCGCATCCAGGACATCGACGAACGGGCCGCCAAGCGCTCCGAGCGCACGGTCGCCTTCATGTTCACGATGTCCATGCTGGCGACGGTCGGCTTCATCGCCTCCTACGTCATCTTCCCGGTCGACAAGATCGTCTTCATCTGGCCGTTCGGCCATGTCAGCGCGCTCAACTTCTCCCTGGGTCTGACCCTGGGCCTGGCCCTGTTCCTCATCGGCACGGGCGCCGTCCACTGGGCGCGCACCCTGATGTCCGACGTGGAGGTCGCCGACGACCGGCACCCCATCGAGGCCGCACCCGAGGTCAAGGCGAAGGTTCTCGCCGACTTCGCGGCCGGTGCCCAGGAGTCCGCGCTGGGCCGGCGCAAGCTGATCCGCAACACCATGTTCGGCGCGCTTGCCCTGGTGCCGCTCTCCGGTGTGGTCCTGCTGCGCGACCTGGGTCCGCTGCCGGAGAAGAAGCTCCGCAAGACCCTGTGGGCCAAGGGCAAGCAGCTCGTCAACATGAACACCATGGAGCCGCTGCGTCCCGAGGACATCGTCGTCGGTTCGCTGACCTTCGCCATGCCCGAGGGCCTGGAGGAGGACGCGCACGACTTCCAGAACCAGATCGCCAAGGCCGCTCTGATGATCGTCCGCATCGAGCCGGACGACATCAAGAACAAGCAGCAGCGTGACTGGGCCCACGAGGGAATCGTGGCCTTCTCCAAGATCTGCACCCACGTCGGCTGCCCGATCAGCCTCTACGAGCAGCAGACCCACCACGTCCTCTGCCCGTGCCACCAGTCCACCTTCGACCTCTCCGACGGCGCCCGGGTCATCTTCGGCCCGGCCGGTCACCCGCTTCCGCAGCTGCGGATCGGTGTGAACAGCGAGGGCAACCTCGAGGCGCTCGGCGACTTCGCGGAGCCCGTCGGTCCTGCCTTCTGGGAGCGCGGATGAGCACTGTGACAGACACCAAGCGCAAGGCGCCCGCCGGCGAGCGGGTGGCCGACTGGGCGGACGGCCGGCTGGGCATCTACGGCCTGGCCAAGGCCAACATGCGCAAGATCTTCCCGGACCACTGGTCCTTCATGCTCGGTGAGATCTGCCTCTACAGCTTCATCATCATCATCCTCACGGGTGTGTACCTGACGCTGTTCTTCCACCCCAGCATGAACGAGGTCGTGTACCACGGCTCGTACGAGCCGATGCAGGGCATCCGGATGTCGGAGGCGTACGCCTCGACCCTGGACATCAGCTTCGACGTCCGTGGTGGTCTGCTCGTCCGGCAGATCCACCACTGGGCCGCGGTGATCTTCCTCGCCGGCATGTTCGTGCACATGTTCCGAGTGTTCTTCACCGGCGCGTACCGCAAGCCGCGTGAGATCAACTGGCTGTTCGGCTTCCTGCTGTTCGTCCTCGGCATGTTCACCGGGTTCACCGGCTACTCGCTCCCGGACGACCTGCTCTCCGGTACGGGTGTGCGGTTCACGCAGGGCGCCATCCTGTCGATGCCGATCGTCGGTACGTACATCTCGATGTTCCTGTTCGGCGGGGAGTTCCCCGGCACCGACATCATCGCGAGGTTCTACTCGATCCACATCCTGCTGCTGCCGGGCATCATGCTCGGTCTCGTGGTCGGCCACCTCATCCTGGTGTTCTTCCACAAGCACACGCAGTTCGCGGGTCCGGGCAAGACGAACAAGAACGTCGTCGGCATGCCCCTGCTGCCGGTGTACATGGCGAAGGCCGGCGGGTTCTTCTTCCTGGTCTTCGGCTTCATCTCGATCGTCGCGGCCATCGCCACGATCAACCCGATCTGGGCGCTCGGCCCGTACCGTCCCGACCAGGTGTCCACGGGCGCCCAGCCGGACTGGTACATGGGATTCGCCGAAGGCTTCGTCCGCGTGATGCCCGGCTGGGAGATCAACCTCTGGGGCCACACCCTGGTCCTGGGCGTGCTCATCCCGCTGGTCCTCTTCGGCGTGATCCTCGCGGCACTGGCCCTGTACCCGTTCATCGAGTCCTGGATCACCGGGGACAAGCGCGAGCACCACATCCTGGACAAGCCGCGCAACGCCCCGACCCGCACCGCGCTCGGTGTCGCCTGGGTGACGATCTACTTCGTCATGCTGATCGGCGGCGGCAACGACATCTGGGCGACCCACTTCCACCTGTCGCTCAACGCGATCAGCTGGTTCGTACGGATCGCCTTCTTCCTCGGCCCGGTCCTGGCGTTCATCGCCACCCGGCGGATCTGCCTCGGCCTCCAGCGCCGCGACAAGGAGAAGGTGCTGCACGGACGCGAGTCCGGCACCATCAAGCGCCTGCCGCACGGTGAGTTCGTCGAGATCCACGAGCCGCTCGGCCCGGAGCAGCTGTACGCGCTCACGGCGCACGAGCAGTACAAGCCGCTCGAGATCGGCCCGACGGTCGACGAGAACGGTGTCGAGCGCAAGCCGTCGGCGCTGCAGAAGCTGCGCGCCAGGCTCAGCCGGAGCTACTACGGCGAGGGCAACCAGATCGCCAAGCCCACCGCCGAGGAGTACAAGGAGATCACCAGCGGCCACGGCCACCACTGATCGACCCAGCTGAACGCCACAGCGGGAGCCCCGTCCATCCGATGGACGGGGCTCTTCGCTGTCCTGGCGGCTGGATAGGGTGGAGTCATCACCCCTATCGGCTGTGGACCCCCAGGAGCGGACCATGAACGTTGCGACCCCGGACGGCGGCGACAGCGTGGCGGCCCGTACCTGGCCCGGCGTGCTGACCCCCCTCCTGCGCGGTGAGGACCTGACCGCCGAGGACACCGCGTGGGCCATGGACCGCATCATGAGCGGCGAGGCCACCGACGTGCAGATCGCCGGGTTCGCGATCGCGCTGCGGGCCAAGGGGGAGACCGTCCAGGAGGTCACCGGCCTCGTCCGTGCCATGTACGAGCACGCCCACACCATCCACGTCCCCGGCCGCACGGTCGACATCGTGGGCACGGGCGGCGACATGGCCAAGACGGTGAACATCTCCACCATGTCGGCGATCGTCGTCGCCGGGACCGGCGCCAAGGTCGTCAAGCACGGCAACCGCGCCTCGTCCTCGGCCAGCGGCGCCTCGGACGTCCTGGAGAAGCTCGGCGTCAACCTCGAACTCAGCCCGCAGCGCGTCGTCGACGTCGCCGAGGAAGCCGGCATCACCTTCTGCTTCGCGGTGAAGTTCCACCCGGCCCTGCGCCACGCGGCGCGGGCCCGCAAGGAGCTGGGCACCCAGACCACGTTCAACATCCTGGGCCCGCTCACCAATCCCGCCCAGGTGCGCTCCCAGGCCATCGGGGTCGCCGACCTCAGGATGGCGCCCATCGTCGCGGGTGTGCTCGCCGAACGGGGCAACTCCGCACTCGTCTTCCGCGGCGACGACGGCCTCGACGAGCTGACGACGACGGCGACCTCGCGGGTCTGGACCGTGCGCGACGGCACGGTCCGCGAGGAGCCGTTCGACCCCCGGGACGTCGGCCTCGACCTGGTGCCCGTCGAGGCGCTGCGAGGCGCGGACGCCTCGTACAACGCGGACGTCGCCCGCCGGCTGCTGGACGGGGGGACGGGGCCGGTGCGCGACGCCGTGCTGCTCAACTCGGCCGCCGCACTGGTCGCGCTGGACCCGGGCGAGGGCACGCTCACCGAGCGGCTCGCCGCAGGGATCGCGCGTGCCGCCGAGTCGATCGACTCGGGCGCGGCCAAGCGCGCGCTGGAACGCTGGGTGGTGGCCAGTCACGCCTGAGGCGGCACCGTCCCGAGCAGGGCGCAGTCCGGATCGCGGACTGCGCCCTTGCGCGTGCGGACAGGTATGGCAAGATGCTGCGCAGGTCATGAGTGACAGCGACTACGGCCCCGGCCCGCTGTCCGGCAACCCTCCGTCCGTGGCGGGGTGCCCCGGGTGAAGACCGGGCCGCAGGCAGCGAGGTCTGCGGCAAGCGCGGGCCCCTCGGCATCTCGTATGCCACCCCTTGGGGTCCTGGTCCCAGGGAGCCTCTTGTGAGCAAGCGAATGCGATAGGGCGCCACGCCCTCCTCCGCACACCTTTCTTCTTTCCTTCCCCGTGCCGCCGTGTGTTTCCGGACCGCCGCACGAGGATGTCGCCTGCCTGTTACGGGAGTTCGCCATGTCTGTCTCCACCGCTGCCGTCGACCCGTCCGTGTGTGCCCCGCTGCCGGTTCTGGGCGCGGATGTCACCGTTCCGCTCGTCACGGGCGGCAACGTCACCTACGCCGCCCTCGATTACGCGGCCAGCGCCCCGGCACTCCAGCGGGTGTGGGACGACGTGGCCGCCTACGCGCCGTACTACGGCAGCGTGCACCGGGGTGCCGGGTACCTCTCCCAGCTCTCCACCGACCTCTTCGAGAGCAGCCGGGCCTCCGTGGCGGACTTCCTCGGCTGCCGTGCGGACGACCAGGTGGTGTTCACCCGGTCCACGACCGACTCCCTCAACCTGCTGGCCGCCGTGCTGCCCGCCGGCTGCCAGGTGTTCGTGTTCGAGACCGAGCACCACGCCTCCCTGCTGCCCTGGCGGGACGCCCCGGTGACGTACCTCGACGCGCCGCGCACCCCGGCTCAGGCGGTGCAGACACTGGAGCGGGCGCTCGCCGGCCGCGCCTCCCACGGCCCGGCGCTGGTCTGCGTGACGGGAGCCTCCAACGTCACCGGCGAGCTGTGGCCGGTGCAGGAGCTGGCCGCCACCGCCCACGCCCACGGCGCGCGGATCGTGCTCGACGCGGCGCAGCTGGCCCCCCACCACCCCGTGGACATCACCGCGCTGGACGTCGACTGGATCGCCTTCTCCGGGCACAAGCTGTACGCGCCGTTCGGTTCGGGTGTGCTCGCGGGACGGGCCGACTGGCTGCGGGACGCGGAGCCGTATCTGGCGGGCGGCGGGGCCTCCCGCAAGGTAGCCCGGCGCACCGACGGCGGGGTGGACGTCGAGTGGCACACCACCGCGGCGCGGCACGAGGCCGGGTCGCCCAACGTCATCGGCGTCTACTCGATCGCCGCGGCCTGCAGGGCGCTGACCGAGGCCGGGTTCGACCGGCTGGTCGCGCGTGAGCAGCAGCTGGTCGCCAGGGTCCGTGAGGGGCTGGCCGCGGTCCCCGAGGTGCGGGTCCTCTCGCTGTTCGGCGACGACGCCCCGCGGGTGGGTGTCCTCTCCTTCGTCGTCGAGGGCTGGAACAGCTCGCACTTCGCCGCCGCGCTCTCCGCGGAGTACGGCATCGGCGTGCGGGACGGGCTGTTCTGCGCGCACCCGCTCGTGCGTACCCTGCTGGGCGCCGAGGCCCAGGACCCGGGCGAGTGCGGCGCGCCGGACACCGAGCCGGGGGAGAGGTCCCTCAACGCCATCCGGGTGAGCTTCGGGGCCGGGACGCCGGACGAGCACATCGACCGGTTCCTGGGCGCGGTCCGGGAGCTGGTGAGCGGGGGTGCCCGCTGGACCTACCGCACGGAGGACGGCCGCTGCGTCCCGGACCGGGGCACGGCCCAGGTCTGACCGGCGGGGGTACGCGTACGGCTTCGGCCGGGAACGGGAGGCGGTGCCGTTCCCGGCCGAAGCCGTACGCCCTGCGGCCGGACCTCAGGCGTCGAGGCCGATGGCGAAGGCCGCCTCGAGGTCGTGCTGGGAGTACGTACGGAAGGCGACGTGGGTGTCGGTGCCCTCGACGCCCGGGATCTTGCTGATGCGGCCGGGGATGACGTCGGCCAGGTCGTCGTGCCGGGCCACCCGGACCATGGCGATCAGGTCGTACGTCCCGGTGACCGAGAAGACCTCGCTGACGCTGTCCAGCGCGGCGATGGCCTCGGCGATCTCGGGAATCCGGTCCACGCTGGTCTTGATGAGCACGATCGCGGTGATCACGGGTGGCTTTCTCCCTCGGTGGCCGTGGCTGGAGACTTCACTCTAGAGCCTCCCCCCGGAGCCCTGCCCCGGTAGCGTCCCCAGGCGTAGAGGAACCCTGCGGCGAAGCCCGCCACGTGGGCGAGGTAGGCCACGCCGGGGCCGCTGCCGGCTCCCTGGGCGGCCAGCCACTGCAGGACGAACCAGAACACGAGCACGATCCAGGCGGGGAACCGCAGCGGCAGGAAGAACAGGAACGGGAAGAGGCTGGTGACCCGGGCCCTGGGGAAGAGGTAGAGGAACGCCCCCAGGACCGCCGAGATCGCCCCCGACGCGCCCACCAGGGTCTGGTCCGAGCCGGAGTGCACGACCGCGTAGACCACCAGGGCGAAGTAGCCGCAGCAGACGTAGAAGAAGGTGAACTCGACGCGGCCCATGCGCTCCTCGGCCATGGCGCCGAAGACGTACAGGAAGAGCATGTTGCCCAGCAGGTGCAGCCAGCTGCCGTGGACGAAGAGCGCGGTCAGCGGGGTGAGCGCCGCGTGGGCTGAGCCGCCGCGCAGCTCGCTGGGGATGACGCCCCACCGTTCGAAGTACCCGGCCTGGGCGGCGAGCAGGGCGTCCGGACCGCCGCCGTAGGTGGGATTGAAGCCGGAGAGCGGGCTGACCAGGAAGACGGCGCTGCACAGCGCGATGAGTCCGTGCGTGACGGGGCCGCTGCCTGACGCGGCTGCCGCCGCCCATTCCCCGGCCCGCTTCCGCCAGTCGACATGCCGCCAATCGATCACGTACAGAGCATGACGCACCGGCGAAGAACGGGACAGACCGCCTCGCCGTATTGAAGGGTATCCACAAGGCCGTAGGGTTGCCGCAGGACATCGCAGTTCGACGACGCACCGCGAGACCGAAGCCCGGTACGCAAGAAGACTCGACGGACGACGAAAGAGGACGCAACGATGACGACGGTTCCCCTGCCGACGGACGGGACCCGCTGGCGGTGCACGCTCTGCGGCAATCTCACCCGTTTCGATGTGACGCGCTCCTCGAAGGTCGTGGAGTACGTGCATCTCGACCTGGCCGGGGAGTCGAGTGTCGAGGAGCGCGAGGTGGTCAGTGAGACCATCGAGTCGGTGCGCTGCCGTTGGTGCAACGCGGTCGACCAGATCGAGCTGGTCGCCAAGCCGGGTGCCGACTCCTGACGGGGCCGTGCGGACAGACATGTTGGGGTGATGGATGGTGGAGCAGCCGACAGGCGGCGCCGAACCGGCCGACACGGCCGGCGGCGACGCGGAGTCGCTCGACCGTCCGCTGCCCGAAGGCGTACGCCGAAGGGTCGTGACGCTGGTCTCGGACGCCTTCGGCGGTTTGACCGTGACCGAACTCCCCCCGCAGCTGCGCCAGTACGCCCGTTTCACACCGACCCGGCGGGTGAAGTTCGCGGGGAACGCCATGGCGGCCGCACTGGCGAGCGACCCGGTCTTCCGCCGGCGCATCGCCGAGCGGGTCGGCCGGAGCCAGCCGGAACTGGCGGACGCGCTGGAGAGCGGCGCGCCGCCCGCGGCGGCCGATCCGGCCGACGTGGCCGCGGCGGCCTACGTGCTGCGTCCGTCCGGCTGGGCCGAACTGGTGGCCGCCGCGGGCGAGGAGGTCCAGCGGGCCGGCGCCGAGCGCGTGGACGAGGAGACCCGGCGCGAACTGGACAGGCTCCGCGAGGAACTCGGCCGGGCCCGCGTCCGGACGAGGACCGAGACCGAACGGCTGCGCGCGGAGTTGGAGGCCACCCGCAAGGAGGCCGACTCCCTGCAGCGCAAGCTGCGCAGTGCGCTCAGCGAGGTCAAGCGCGGTGAGGCGGCGCTGCGCAAGAACGCGGCCGAGACCGACGCCGTGCGCGCCGAGGCCGCGGCGCAGGTCTCCGCCGCCGAGAGCGAGTCCCGGCGCCTCAAGGCGCGTCTGGCCGAGGCGGAGGCCTCCGTGGAGGCGAGCCGCAGGGCGGCCAGGGAGGGGCGCTCGGTCGAGGACATGCGGCTGCGGCTGCTCCTGGACACCGTGCTGGACGCCGCTCAGGGACTCCGCCGCGAGCTGGCCCTGCCGCCCTCCTCGATCCGCCCGGCGGACGGCGTCGAGGCGGTGGAGCCCGGCCGGATGTCGCCGAAGGACATTGCGGCCAGGGCCCTTTCGGAGACCGATCCGGCCCTTCTGGACCAGTTGCTCGCCCTGCCGCAAGCGCATCTGATCGTCGACGGCTACAACGTCACGAAGACCGGGTATCCGCAGATGCCGCTGGAGAAGCAGCGGTTGAGGCTCCTGGGTGGGCTCTCGCTCCTCGCGGCGCAGACGGGGGCCGAGATGACCTGCGTGTTCGACGGGGCCGAGCTCGCCGCCCCGGTCCTGCTCGCCCCGCCGCGCGGGGTACGGGTGCTGTTCAGCAAGGCGGGGGTCACCGCCGACGAGCTGATCAGACAACTGGCGCGTGCCGAACCGCCGGGCAGACCCGTCGTGGTGGTCTCGACCGACCGTGAAGTGGCCGACGGAGTGGCGAAGGCGGGCGCGAGACCGGTGGCGTCCGTATTGCTCCTGAAGCGGCTTTCGCGCGTCTAGCGAGTCTTGTGTGCCGTCGGCGACCCTGGGTGCCTTGTCGGTTTTCGGGGAACGTACCGTCAATTCCCGGTCACACGCGGTGGGATGAAAGTAGAGATGTGCAGGGTGTGACGAGATTTTTCTTGTGAGGATTTGAACTGATCACAAGATGGTCACTAAGGTCAGGCCTCGAACCTTCGCACGGTTGATCGCCCATTCGGGGTGACGGCGAAGGAACCGCCGAGTCCGTGACGTGCACGGAGCCGGGGATCTCTTCTCCCCCCATAGCCCGGTAGGCGGCCCGAGGAAGAAGGAGCTCGCCTTCGTGGGGTCCCACCGTCGTCCCAAGCAGCCGAGCCGCGCCCGCGTGACCGTGCTCACCGCAACCGCCGCTGCTGCCGTGGCCCTGACTTCCCAGGCCGCTCACGCCGACCCCAAGCCGACCAAGAGCGAGGTCAAGGCAAAGGTCGACAAGCTCTACCACGAGGCCGAGATCGTCAACGAGAAGGCCAACGGCGCCAAGGAGAAGCAGGACAAGCTCAAGAAGCAGGTCGACGCGCTGCAGGACAAGGTGGCCCGCGGGCAGGAGGAGCTCAACACCCTGCGCGGTGAACTGGGTTCGCTCGCCACGGCGCAGTACCGCTCCGGCGGCCTCGACCCGTCCGTCCAGCTGCTGCTCTCCTCGGACCCGGACGACTTCCTGGAGCAGGCCTCCGCGCTCGACCAGCTGACGGCCAAGCAGGCCCAGTCGCTCCAGAAGATCCAGGCCAAGCAGCGCACCCTCGCGCAGCAGCGCCTGGAGGCCCAGGGCAAGCTCGACGACCTCGCCGAGGTCCGCAAGACGCTGACCGAGAACAAGAAGAAGTACCAGGTCAAGCTGACCGACGCCCGCCAGCTGCTGAACACCCTCACCGCCGCCGAGCGCGCCAAGATGGCCGAGGACGACCAGCGTGCCAGCCGTGCCGCCAGCGACCGGGTCGAGCTCGGCAACGAGGCCCCCGCGTCCGGCCGCGGCGCCGCCGCCCTCCAGGCCGCCGCCACGCAGATAGGCAAGCCGTACTTCCGCGGCGGCACGGGCCCCAACTCGTACGACTGCTCGGGTCTGACCCAGTGGGCCTACGCCCAGGCCGGCGTCCAGATCACCCGCACGACCTACACGCAGGCCAACGACGGCGTGCGGATCGGCCGCAGCGCGCTCAAGCCGGGCGACCTGGTCTTCTTCAGCAGCACCTCGCACGTCGGCATCTACGCCGGCAACAACCAGGTCCTGCACGCCCCGTACCCGGGCAAGAACGTCCGGTACGAGGCGATGGAGTACCTCGGCTCCTTCCAGTTCGGCGTGCGCATCAGCTGACCCCCGAACGGGCGAACCGCCGCCCCCGCACCGACGCCCGCCCCGCCGGAGACCCCAGGTCACCGGCGGGGCGCCGTCGTCCGCGCCCCGCACCTCCGCGTACCGGTGTGCCCTGCCCCCTCGGCCGGCCGCCCGTCTCCTCGGTCACCCGCGTCCGACCGTACGATCGGCTGGATGACTGTTCGAACGCAGGACGCGCGGCGGGGGCGTACCCGCACTCGGAGCGCGGCGGGTGCCGTGCTCGCCGGGCTGCTCCTCACGTCGGCCTGCGCCGCACCCCGGGAGCCCGCACCGGGACTCACCGCCGAGGACGTCGGCGGCGCCCTGGACCGGCGTGCCGCCGCGGTCATGGCCCACGACCCCGAGGGGTACCTGGCGGGGACCGACCCCCGGGCCGTGTCGTTCCGGGCGGCCCAGCGCACCGAGCTGGCCAACCTGGCCGACGTACCCCTGGAGTCCTGGGCGTACGAGGTGAAGGACGTGACCGGCCGGGGCGCCGACCGGGCCACCGCGGACGTCGAGCTCCGCTACCGGATCACGGGGTACGACAGCGCCCCCATGTCCGCCTCCAGGACGGTGGAACTGGTCCGCCGGGGCGAGGGCGGCCACTGGTACATCGCCGCCGACCGGCCCGCCGAGGACGCCCCCGGGCTGCTCTGGCAGCAGGGCGACGTCGAGGTCGTCCGGGGCACGCGCAGCCTCGTCCTCGGGGTCGGCCGGAGCGGCGAGGAGCTCCGGCGGATCGCCGCCACCGCGGACCGGGCCGTGCCGGCCGTCTCCGGAGCCTGGCCGGAGCGCTGGGCCCGGCGGGTGGTGGTGCTCGTCCCCCGGTCCGTGGAGGACATGGCGGGGCTCCTGGGATCGCCCGCGGCGAGCTACCGGGGCATAGCGGCCGTCACCACGGGTGAGGTCGGCGGCAGCGGCCGGACGCCCGCGGACCGGGTCGTCGTCAACCCGCAGGCGTACGGGATGCTCGGCGAGTTCGGGCAGCGGGTCGTCCTCACCCACGAGACGACGCACGTGGCGACCCGGGCCGTCACCACGGCAGCCACCCCCGTCTGGCTGTCCGAGGGCTTCGCCGACTGGGCCGCCTACCGTGAAGAAGGCCGCACCGCCCGGGAGATTGCCCCCGAGCTGGCCGAAGCCGTCCGGCACGGCGAGCTGCCCGCGGCGCTGCCGGCGGACGGGGACTTCGGTTTCGGCGAGGACCCGGCGGAGCTGGCGAGGGCGTACGAGGGCGGCTGGCTGGCCTGCGCGCTGATCGCGCGGGACTGGGGCGAGGACGGGCTGATCGCCTTCTACCGGGCCGTGGGGAGCCATACCGGGCGCGACGGGGCGGTGGAGAAGGCCCTGCAGTCGGTCCTGGGCACGACCCCCGAGGACTTCACGGCGCGCTGGCGGGAGTATCTGCGCGCCCGGCTCGGCTGATCCCCTCCGCCTCCCCGCGCCCGTGCCCCGCCTTCGGCACGGTCTCCCGCCACAGCCGCCACCCGGCGGTGACCGTCGCCGCGACCAGCAGACCGTTGCGTACGGCGATCAGCACCACCCCCCACGCGTCGCTGGCCACCACCTGCGCGAAACCCAGCGGGAACTCCAGCAGGGTCACACCGGTGGCCACCAGGACCAGCCGGGCGGGCAGCACCATCCGGCTGCCCCGGAACACCAGGCACACCGCGCCGAGCCCGACCAGCCACACCATGTACTGCGGACTGATGACGCGGCTCGTCACCGTGAACAGCAGCACCGCGGTGAAAGCCGCGTCCGCCGTGGTGTGCACCGCGAACACGCGGGCCCGCAGGCGCCACAGCAGGAGCCAGCCGAAGCCGAGCACGCTCAGCGCCAGGGCCAGCGTGCTCACCAGCGCCACGTTCGGCCCGGCGAACTCCATCGAGCCGTAGCGCAGTTCCACCCGGCCCTCCCAGCCGAACTGCCGCGCCCCGTGGAAGACCAGCGCCCCCAGCGACTCGACCTCCAGACCCCGGTCCCGCTGGAACGTCAGGAACGCGAACGCCCCGGGGAGCGCCGCCGAGGCGGCGAGGGCCAGCACACCGGCCGTCACCGCGGCCGCCACCCAGGCCCGCCGTGTCGCCCGCCCCCGGGCCGTGCCCGCCAGCAGCAGCACCGGCCACACCTTCAGCAGCGCGCCGAACGCCGCCAGCGCGCCCATGACCCGCGGGTGGCGCACCCCGGCCAGCAGCGCCGCCACCGCCACGGCCGTCACCATCAGGTCGTACCGCGCGTACACGGTCGGACCGAGCAGCGGTACGCCCACCACCCACATCCAGACGCCCGCGCCGCGCGTGCCGGGGCGCCCGGTCGCGTACAGCAGGAGACCGAACGTCAGTGCGTCACACACCAGGACGATCACGAAGAAGGCGGCGGCGTACTCCAGGAAGGGCAGCAGCGCGGGGGAGAGGATCGCGAGCGCCGCGGCCGGCGGGTACTGCCAGGTGACGTCGTCCAGGGGGTACGAACCGGATCGCAGGACCTCGTACCAGCCCCGGTAGATCCCCGAGACGTCACTGGTGACGTCCGGACCCGGCACCGTGAAGGCGCCGGACACCTTGAAAACGCAGAGCAGCAGCACCGCGCGGGTGATGCCCCATACAGCGAGGGCAGCACCCCGGCCGCCCGTGCCCGTCCTGACCGTCATGCAGGACATGATGCGCATTCCACCCGTGCGGGAGCCGTCAGGCAGGGCCGTCGGGCCGCCCGGTACTGTCGGCGGCGATGGACAAGACCCTGATCGTGACGAACGACTTCCCGCCCCGCCCCGGCGGGATCCAGGCCTTCCTGCACAACATGGCGCTGCGTCTGGACCCCGGCCGGCTCGTCGTCTACGCCTCCACCTGGAAGCGCGGTGCCGAGGGTGCCGAGGCCACCGCCGCCTTCGACGCCGAACAGCCCTTCACCGTCGTACGCGACCGTACGACGATGCTGCTCCCCACCCCCCGGGTCACCCGGCAGGCCGTCGGGCTGCTGCGCGCGCACGGCTGCTCCTCCGTGTGGTTCGGCGCCGCCGCCCCGCTCGGGCTGATGGCACCGGCGCTGCGCAGGGCCGGAGCGCGCCGGATCGTGGCCACCACGCACGGGCACGAGGCCGGCTGGGCCCAGCTGCCCGCCTCACGCCGGCTGCTGCGGCGCATCGGCGAGGGGACGGACACCCTCACCTACCTCGGCGAGTACACCCGGTCCAGGATCGCTCCCGCGCTCACCGCGCAGGCCGCCGGGCGCATGGTGCGGCTGCCGCCGGGGGTCGACGAGAAGACCTTCCACCCGGGCTCGGGCGGGGACCGGGTCAGGGCCCGGCTCGGGCTCACCGACCGGCCCGTCGTCGTGTGCGTCTCCCGGCTCGTCCCGCGCAAGGGCCAGGACACCCTCATCCTCGCCATGCCCGCCGTCCTGGCGCGGGAGCCGGACGCCGTCCTGCTGATCGTCGGCGGCGGCCCGTACGCCCGGCAGCTGGAGAAGCTGGCCGCCGAGACCGGTGTCTCGGACTCCGTGCGCTTCACCGGGCCGGTGCCCTGGGAGGAACTGCCCGCGCACTACGGGGCCGGGGACGTCTTCGCCATGCCCTGCCGCACCCGGCGCGGGGGCCTCGACGTCGAGGGCCTGGGGATCGTCTACCTGGAGGCGTCCGCGACCGGTCTGCCGGTGGTGGCGGGCGACTCGGGAGGGGCCCCCGACGCCGTACTCGACGGCGAGACCGGGTGGGTGGTGCGGGGCGGCTCGGCCGAGGAGTGCGCCGACCGGATCGTCACCCTGCTCGGCGACCCGGAGCTGCGGCGGCGGATGGGGGAGCGGGGCAGGGCCTGGGTCGAGGAGAAGTGGCGCTGGGACCTGCTCGCCGAGGAGCTGAAGGCGCTGCTCTGAGCGCACGACGGGCGGGCCCGCACGACGAGGGAGCCCGCACGACCAGCGGGCCCGCACGACGAGGAGAGGCCCGCACACCGGGTGTGCGGGCCTCTCCTCACGGGTGTGCTCAGCCGCGGTAGATCGACTCGACCTCGTCCGCGAAGTCCTTCGCCACCACGTTGCGCTTCAGCTTCAGCGACGGCGTGATGTGGCCCGCCTCCTCGGTGAACTGCGAGGGCAGGACGCGGAACTTGCGTACCGACTCCGCCTTGGACACTGCCGCGTTGCCGTCGTCCACCGCCCGCTGCACCTCGGCCAGCAGGTCGGCGTCCTCGCGCAGCGACGCCGCCGTCGAGCCGGGCGGCTTGCCGTTCTCCTCGGCCCACCGGGAGAGGAACTCCTCGTCCAGGGTGATCAGCGCGCCCACGAAGGGCCGTCCGTCGCCGACCACCATGCACTCGGCGACCAGCGCGTGGGCGCGGATGCGGTCCTCGATCACGGCCGGGGCGACGTTCTTGCCGCCCGCGGTGACGATGATCTCCTTCTTGCGCCCGGTGATCGCGAGGTAGCCGTCCTCGTCGAGCGTGCCGATGTCGCCGGTGTGGAACCAGCCGTCGGCCAGCGCCTCGGTCGTCGCCGCCTCGTTCCCCCAGTACCCGTTGAACAGGTGCTCGCCGTGCAGCAGCACCTCGCCGTCGTCGGCGATCCGCACCACGGAGCCGGGCAGCGGCTGGCCGACCGTACCGATCTTCTGGCGGTCCCACGGATTGAACGCCGTGGCCGCGCACGTCTCGGTGAGGCCGTAGCCCTCGAGCACCGTGAAGCCGATACCGCGGAAGAAGTGCCCGAGCCGCTCGCCCAGCGGCGCACCGCCGGAGATCGCGTACTCGCCCCGGCCGCCGAGCACCGCGCGCAGCTTGCTGTACACCAGCTTGTCGAAGAGCTTGTGCGTGACCCGCAGGCCGAACGACGGGCCCTGGGGGGTGCCCAGCGCGCGGCTGTACGCGATCGCCGTGTCCGCCGCACGGTCGAAGATCCGGCCCTTGCCGTCCGCCTGGGCCTTGGCGCGCGCCGAGTTGTAGACCTTTTCGAAGACCCGCGGCACGCCCAGGACCAGCGTCGGCCGGAACGAGGCCAGTTCGTCCGTGAGGTTCTTGATGTCCGGCACACAGCCGAGCCTGATCGGGGCCATCACCGAGGCGACCTCGACCAGCCGTCCGAAGACGTGGGCGGCGGGCAGGAAGAGCAGGACGGAGCACTCGCCGGTGCGGAAGAGGGGCTTCAGCCGCTCCACCACGTTGCCGCACTCCGCGAAGAAGCTGCGGTGTGTCAGCACGCAGCCCTTGGGACGCCCGGTGGTGCCCGAGGTGTAGACGATGGTGGCCGGGTCGTCCGCCTTCGCGCTCACCGTGCGCAGGCCCAGCGTCTCGTCGGAGACCCCGGCGCCCGAGGCCGCCAGCTCGGCCACCGCGCCCTTGTCGATCTGCCACACGTGCCGCAGGGCGGGCAGCCGGTCGCGTACGGAGGCGACCGACCCGGCGTGGCCGTCACTCTCGACGACGACCGCCACCGCGCCCGAGTCGCCCAGTATCCACTGGACCTGTTCGGGGGAGCTGGTCTCGTACACCGGCACGGTGACCGCGCCGGCGCTCCAGATGGCGAAGTCCAGCAGCACCCACTCGAAGCGGGTGCGGGACATGAGGGCGACCCGGTCGCCGGGCTCGATGCCCGCCGCGATCAGGCCTCTGGCGGCGTCCTCCACCTCAGCCAGGAACTGGGTGGCCGTGACGTCCGTCCAGACGCCTGCCACCTTGCGGCTCATCACCGCGACGTCGGGATGCTGAGCGGCGTTGCGGCGGATGAGATCCGTCAGGTTGCCGTCCGTCGGGACCTCGTACAGGGCCGGAAGGCTGAACTCGCGCAAGACTGCTGCTCCTCATCGGGCTCCGGTTCCACGGCTCTGTGTGACGCACCGGATGCGGTCCAAGACTGGCTGGTGCTCAAGGGGGTGAGCACGACTGGACTGGCCGGACGTTACCCACCGGTATCGGTTCCCGATAGGGGGTTCCGGCCAGATGTCTTATGCATCACACATACAGACGGTCCTGAGGCGCACAGTAGTGCACACCTCCGACGGCCAGGAAGTAACCGCAGGTCCGGCGGCCCCTACCCACCGGGAGCCGCCTGGATCTAGGCTGAGCGCCATGCCAGGCACCGGACCGGACAGCCGCACGACCACCTCCCCCACCCGTAGGACGCGTGTGCACGTGGTCAGCGACGTGCACGGGAACACCCGGGCGCTGGCCCGCGCCGGCGACGGTGCGGACGCCCTGATCTGCCTGGGCGACCTGGTGCTCTTCCTCGACTACGCCGACCACTCGCGCGGCATCTTCCCCGACCTGTTCGGGGTGGAGAACGCGGACCGCATCGTGGCCCTGCGCACCGCCCGCCGCTTCGAGGAGGCGCGTGACTTCGGCCGCGCCCTGTGGGCGGGCATGGACCGCGACACCGTGATCCTCGAAGGCGTCCGCAAGCAGTACGCCGAGATGTTCGCCGCCCTGCCCGACCCCACCTACGCCACCTACGGCAACGTCGACGTGCCCGCGCTCTGGCCCGAGTACGCGGGGCCCGGCACCACCGTGCTCGACGGGGAGCGGGTGGAGATCGGCGGGCGCGTCTTCGGGTTCGTCGGCGGTGGCCTCAGGACCCCGATGAACACCCCGTACGAGATCGGCGACGAGGAGTACGCGGCGAAGGTGGAGGCGCTCGGGCCCGTCGACGTCCTGTGCTCGCACATTCCGCCCGAGGTGCCGGAGTTGACGTACGACACCGTGGCCCGCCGCTTCGAGCGGGGCAGCCGCGCGCTGCTGGACGCCATCCACCGCACCCGTCCCCGGTATGCGCTTTTCGGCCATGTCCACCAGCCGCTGGTCCGGCGGATGCGGATCGGCGTCACCGAGTGCGTGAACGTCGGCCACTTCGCCTCGACCGGGCGGCCCTGGGCGCTGGAGTGGTGAGCGGCCCGGTACCGGGCGGACGCCGGGGCGTGGCCGGACCGCCGCCGGGCACGCGATAACCTGCACACGGCAGGCCTCTGCCGAACGCGACCGGTACACCGCACTGGAGGGCCACGGCGATGGCTGAACACACCAGCTCGAGCATCACGATCGAGGCGGCACCGGCCGACGTCATGGGAGTGATCGCCGACTTCGCCCGCTACCCGGAATGGACCGGCGAGGTGAAGGAGGCCGAGATCCTCGCCACCGACGACCGGGGCCGCGCCGAGCAGGTCCGGCTCGTGCTGGACGCCGGCGCCATCAAGGACGACCACGTCCTCTCCTACACCTGGAACGGCGAGTACGAGGTCAGCTGGACCCTCGTCAAGTCCCAGATGCTGCGTGCCCTCGACGGGAGTTACGCCCTGGCGCCCCTCGGCGTCGGCGACCGCACCGAGGTCACCTACCGTCTCGCCGTGGACGTCAAGATCCCGCTGCTCGGCATGATCAAGCGCAAGGCCGAGAAGGTCATCATCGACCGCGCCCTGGCCGGACTGAAGAAGCGCGTCGAATCCGTCCCGAAGGCCTGACCGCGTGCGTACGGTCCTGGTCACCGGACTCGGCGGCGCGGGCCGTACCACCGTCGCGGCGGCAACCGCCCTGGCCTCGGCCCGAACCGGCCGGCGCACGCTCCTCGTCTCCGCCGACGCCGTTCCCGGCTTCCCGGCGGGCCCCGGCCCCGCAGAGGTCACGGAGCGGCTCGACTTCGCCCGTACCGACTCCGCCGGGCACTTCCGGGACGAGTTCCTCGCCCTCCAGGACCGGGCCTCCGGCGTACTCGACCTGCTGGGCGCCAACCGGCTGGACGGCGAGGAACTCACCGAACTGCCCGGCAGCGACCGGCTCGCCGTCCTGCACGCCCTGCGCCGGGCCGCCGAGGGCGACTGGTCGCAGCGCGGCTACGAGACGCTCGTCGTCGACCTCCCCCCGCTGAACGAGGCCCTCGCCCTCCTCGCCCTGCCCGGCCAGCTGCGCCGCTACCTGCGCCGCCTGCTGCCCCGGGAACGCCAGGCGGCCCGCGCGCTGCGGCCACTGCTCGCGCAGTTCGCCGGGGTCCCCATGCCCGCCCAGTGGCTGTACGACGCCGCCGCCCGGAAGGACGCCGAACTGGCCGCGGTCGAGTCCCTGATCGGCGACACCGCGACGACCGTGCGGCTGGTCGCCGAACCGGGGCCCGCCGCCGGGGACGCCCTGCGCGCCGCCCGTACGGGACTCGCGCTGTACGGCCTGCGTGTCGACGCGGTCGTGGCCAACCGGGTGCTGCCCGGGCACTCGTCCGACCCCTGGTTCGCCGGTCTCGCCGCCCAGCAGGGCAAGTGCCTGGACCACTGGCGCCAGGAGTGGGCGCCCGGAACCCCCGTACACGAAGCCGGCCACCTCGGACGCGACCCGCGGACCCTGGACGAGCTCGCCCTGCCGGACGGCGTCCGGCCGCCCGACGACCGGGAACCGGGACACGCAGACGGCCCCTGGTGGACGGAGGACGACGGCGACGGTGTCCTCCTGTGGTGCCTGCCGCTGCCCGGAGCCGTCAAGGAGGACCTGCGGCTCGTCCGGCGCGGCGACGAACTGCTCATCGGGGCAGGCCCGTTCCACCGGACCGTGCGCCTGGAGTCGGCGCTGCGCCGCTGCACCGTCTCCGGCGCCGCCCTGGCCGACGGGGTCCTTCGCGTCCGCTTCACGCCTGACCCGGAGCTCTGGCCGCGTTCACGATGAACGGCCTGCCACCGTTCGGGTAACGTCGGTGGTACGTGGCCCGCACGGTCACGCCGGCAACCGCGTCGCAGGAGTCCGCCATGAGTGAAGCCACCGATCGTCCCGCCGACGACGACGCGTGGGCGGAGGCCTGCGCCGAGGACCTGGAGGCCGAGAAGGCCCGCCGGCGGGCCCCCTACGGACAGCCGCCGGGAACCGCCGCCGAGGAACTCCGCAAACTGATCGACGCGGTGGCCGAAAAGGTCTCCTCGCTGCAGACCCCGCTGCTCGGCATGGCCGCCCAGGGCACCGTCCAGCAGGTGATCCGCCACGCCAGGTCGGCGGTCGAGCCCGTCATCGAGCGCAACCCCGACGTCTTCGACCACCTCGCCGCCGCGGGCAACGAGATCCTGGCCGCCTACCGCTCCGCCGTCGAAGGCCAGGAAAGCCGCTGGACCAAGGGGACCGAGGGCGCCTCAGGCACCACAACCGCCTCCGGACCCGCGAAGAAGCCGGCCGAAGACCGCCCCGACCCGCGCGACGAGGGCCCCGGCGGCAGCGAACACATCGACCTGGACTGAGGGCTCTCCCGTAACCCCTGGCGGGCGCCCGACGACAGCTGCGGCGCCTCGCCGTGTCGTCGGAACTCCCGAACACCTCCGGTACACATCCGGTTGCGGACGGCCCTCCACCGCATCTGACGCCGCGCGCCGATCCACCAGGGATCCGGGGACAGTCCTCCGGGCGGAACACGCCCTACCGCGGCTGCCGCCACCTCCTGCCCGGTCCGCGACGGGCGGCCCGGCGGTCAGGGAAGTACCCGTCCCCGGCTCGGGTACGGTTGGCCGTAGCGGGGCTCGACCGAAACTGAGGGATTCATGGGACTCACCATCGGCGTCGATATCGGCGGCACGAAGATCGCGGCTGGAGTGGTCGACGAAGAGGGCCGGATCCTCTCGACGTTCAAGGTACCGACTCCGCCGACGGCCGAGGGCATCGTCGACGCGATCTGCGCAGCCGTGGCCGGAGCGAGCGAGGGTCATGACGTCGAGGCCGTCGGCATCGGCGCGGCCGGATACGTCGACGACAAGCGCGCCACCGTGCTGTTCGCCCCGAACATCAACTGGCGGCACGAACCGCTCAAGGACAAGGTCGAACAGCGCGTCGGCCTGCCGGTCGTCGTCGAGAACGACGCCAACGCGGCGGCCTGGGGCGAATACCGCTTCGGTGCCGGCCAGGGCCACGACGACGTCATCTGCATCACGCTCGGCACCGGCCTGGGCGGCGGCATCATCATCGGCAACAAGCTGCGCCGTGGACGCTTCGGCGTCGCGGCCGAGTTCGGGCACATCCGTGTCGTCCCGGACGGGCTGCTGTGCGGCTGCGGCAGCCAGGGCTGCTGGGAGCAGTACGCGTCCGGGCGCGCGCTCGTCCGGTACGCCAAGCAGCGCGCCAACGCCACCCCGGAGAACGCCACGATCCTGCTGGCGCTCGGCGACGGCACGGTGGACGGCATCGAGGGCAAGCACATCAGTGAGGCCGCCCGGCAGGGCTGCCCGGTGGCCGTCGACTCGTTCCGCGAACTGGCCCGCTGGGCCGGAGCCGGGCTGGCGGACCTCGCCTCGCTCTTCGACCCGTCGGCCTTCATCGTCGGCGGCGGGGTCTCGGACGAGGGCGAGCTGGTCCTCGACCCGATCCGCAAGTCCTTCCGGCGCTGGCTGATCGGCGGCGAGTGGCGCCCGCACGCGCAGGTCCTCGCGGCCCAACTTGGCGGTAAGGCCGGTCTGGTCGGCGCGGCGGACCTGGCCCGCCAGGGCTGACGGCACCCGCGGTACGCCGGACGCCCGTCGCGCCCTCCGGGGAGCGGCGGGCGTCCGTCGTATCGTGCCTCCCATGGTCACGACGCCGATGCCCCTGCCCGACTCCCGTACCGAGCCGGACGGTTCGGCCGTCGTCCGGGTGCTCAGCTACAACGTCCGCTCCCTGCGTGACGACACGCAGGCACTGGCCCGGGTCATCCGGGCCTGCGCACCCGACCTGGTGTGCGTGCAGGAGGCCCCGCGCTTCTTCCGCTGGCGCAAGGCGGCGGCCCGGCTCGCCGCCATGACCGACCTGGTGGTCCTCGGCGGCGGCGCCACGGCGGCGGGGCCGCTGCTTCTCTGCTCGCTGCGCGCCTCGGTGGAGCGCACCGAGGACGTCCTGCTGCCGCGCACCCCGGGGCTGCACCGCCGGGGGCTGGCCACGGCCGTCGTCCGGATCGCGGGGACCCGGCTCGGGGTGGTGAGCTGCCACCTGAGCCTGCAGGGCGAGGAACGGGACTCCCAGGCGGGGCTGGTGCTGGACCGCCTCGACGCGATGGGCGTTCCGCACGCCGTCGTGGCGGGCGACCTCAACGACGTACCGCAGGGGCGGGCGTTCCGGCGGCTGGCCGGGCGGCTCCAGGACTGCTGGGCCGTGCGCCCGTGGGGCGGCGAGCACACCTTCCCGCCCGACGCGCCGCGCAAGCGCATCGACGCGGTGTTCGCGACGGGCGGGATCGAGGTGCTCGGCTGCGGTGTCCCGGCGGACCTGCCGGGCATCACCGGGGCGGACCTGCGCGCGGCCACCGACCACCTGCCCGTGCTGGCCGCGCTCAGGGTGCCCGCCGGGCCCTGAGGACCGACCGGGGCGCGGGGCCCGGCCATCCTTCGTCGGGAGGCCCTGCACCGGGCGTCGCCCCGGGGTCGGACGACCGCGCCGCGCCCCAGGGGTCAGACGACCGCGCCGCGCCCCGGGTCGTCGCTCTCCTCGTCGTCGTCGGGCATGCGGGCCACCAGCGTGGCGAAGCCGCCCAGGAAGCCGCCGATGCAGAGCGTGGTGAGCCACCACGTCATCTCCCACTGGAGCAGCACCGCGACGAGCATCAGCACCGGGCCGCCGACGACCGCGAGCCAGGCGAACTTCGCCGTCGCATCGGCCTCCGGGAGCGGCGGCGGCTCCGGGGGGACGAAGTGCCCCTCCCCGCCGTCGTCCGGATCGCCGCCGTCGCCGGGCTCCGCCACCTCGTAGTCGCGCGGACCGGCGACCCCGGGAGCGAAGACGACGGAACTGCCGAGCGGCTTCCTCTCCGGCGGGCCGCCGGGCGCCTTCTTGTCCGCTCCCTTGTCCGCGTCGTCCCCGGCGCCGGGCTCCGGGCCCGGCAGGGTGTTGAGCTGGTCGTCCTCCAGCAGGGCCAGGTCCTCGATCGACTTGAACGGCTTGGCGCCCGGCGGGTCGGGCGGCTCCTCGCCGTATCCCGCGACGATCGCCTCCCAGGCCGCCGCCTCGTCGAGCGGGCGGGCCTCCTCCGGGCCGCCGGGAACGCCCGTACCCTCCGTGGGGCGCGGTTCGCGCTCCTCGTCACTGCCCGCGCGCTCCGCGTCGTGCTCAGCCACCTGACGTGCTCCCCTTCTTGCCGACGCTGGGTGCGAGGCGTTCGACGAACCGACAGCTCTCGTCGAAGACACGCTCCGCGTCATGGTCCAACGTCGCCACGTGGTAGCTCTGTTCCAGCAGGATCTCCTGGACGTCCGTGGACGACACCCGGCTGAGGATGCGGGCCGAGTCGGCCGGCGGCACGACGTGGTCCTGCGGGCTGTGCAGCAGCAGGAGCGGCTGGGTGACCTGGGGCAACTCGGCGTCCACCAGCCGGAAGAAGTTGCGCACCGAGTGCGCGGCGTGCAGCGGCACCCGGTCGTAGCCGATCTCCTCGGAGCCTTCGAGCGCGATGTCGCTCGTCAGCCCCTTCGTCGTCCGTACGACATGCCGGGCGACCGGCAGGGCGTACGCCGACAGGCCGTGGACCTTGTTCGCCGGGTTCACCAGCACCAGGCCCGAGATCACGTCCCCGTGCTTGGCCGCGAGGCGCAGCGAGAGCGCGCCGCCCATGGAGAGGCCGAAGACGAAGACCTGCCGGCACCGGTCCCGCAGCGAGCGCAGCTCCCGGTCGACCTCCGCGTACCAGTCCTGCCAGCCCGTGACCGCCATGTCCTGCCAGCGTGTGCCGTGCCCCGGCAGCAGCGGGAGCGACACGGTCAGCCCGCGCTCGGCCATGCGGTCCGCCCAGGGGCGCAGCGACTGCGGTGAACCCGTGAATCCGTGACAGAGGAGGACGCCGACCTCTCCGCCCTCGTGGCGGAACGGCTCGGCTCCAGGAAGGACCGGCACCGGGGTCTCCTGTTCATGAGCGGGGCGGGGGCGTGCGGGGGGAGTGCGAAAGGACTACTTCACCGTACGCGACCGGACCGACACCGACCAGGGCCGTCACCGTGCGGACGGCGGCCGCCCGCGGGGTCCCGGTCCGGCGGCGGGCGGGAGCGGCTGCGGCCGTACGGGTTAAGGTCTCATCCACGGCACACAGGAGGCACCCGAGTTGATCTACGGCGCAATGAAGTTCTCCATCGGCGGGTCCCTCAAACTGGCCTTCCGGCCGTGGGTGGAGGGCCTGGAGAACGTCCCCGCACACGGGCCGGCGATCCTCGCGAGCAACCATCTGTCGTTCTCGGACTCCTTCTTCCTGCCGGCCGTCCTGGACCGCAAGGTGACCTTCATCGCCAAGGCCGAGTACTTCACGGCGCCCGGTGTGAAGGGCAAGCTGACCGCCGCCTTCTTCAAGGGCGTCGGCCAGCTCCCGGTCGACCGCTCAGGTGCCCGCGGCGCCGGTGAGGCGGCGATCAAGGCGGGTATCCAGGTCATCGAGAGCGGTGGCCTCTTCGGTATCTACCCGGAGGGCACCCGCTCGCCCGACGGACGGCTCTACCGGGGCAAGCCCGGCGGTCTCGCCCGGGTGGCCCTCGCCACCGGCGCCCCCGTCATCCCCGTCGCGATGATCGACACGGAGAAGATCCAGCCGCCCGGCCAGGTCGTGCCCCGGCTCATGCGCCCCGGCATCAGGATCGGCAGGCCGCTGGACTTCACCCGCTACCAGGGCATGGAGGGCGACCGCTTCATCCTGCGCTCGCTGACCGACGAGGTCATGTACGAGATCATGAAGCTGTCCGGCCAGGAGTACGTGGACATCTACGCCACCGCGGCCAAGCGGCGGATCGCCGAAGAGGCGAAGACCAAGGGAACGCACGGGCCGGGTGCCTGACGGCGCCGCCCACCGTCCGGGCCGTCCACACGGCCAGGAGAGCACAGGACAGGACAGGAAACGGGGGAGGGACGACCATGGCCGGGCGCGAGCGGGTCGTACGCATGTCGGTCGAGCAGCCGCTCTGGCGCGCCCTGACCGCCTACCGTGTACTGACCCTGGTCTATGCGGTACTGCTCGCCTTCTTCGGGCGGGGGGATTACGAACGGCCGTGGGTGGCCGCCGCCTTCCTCGCCGCCCTGGGCCTGTGGACCCTCCTCACCCTCTCCAGGGTGGCGGGCGCCGCCGCCTGCACCAAGCGGTTCCTCGGCATCGACCTCGCCGTCGCCCTGACCGGCATCCTGCTGACCCCCCTCGCCGACGCGGACGCCCGGCTCGAGGACGGATCGACGCTTCCGTCGATCTGGACCGCCGGGGCGGTCCTCGCCTTCGCGCTCAAGGGCGGCTGGCGCTGGGCCGCCTTCGCGTCCACCCTGGTGGCCGCCGCCAACATCGTCGAACGCGGCGAGCCCAGCCGGGACACCGTCCACAACGTGCTGCTGGTCTGGGTGGCCTCCATCGCGATCGGATACGTCGTCGAGGTCGCCCGTGCCAGTGAACGCACCCTGGCCCGCGCCCTGGAGATCGAGGCCGCGACCCGCGAACGGGAACGGCTCGCCCGCGACATCCACGACAGCGTCCTGCAGGTCCTCGCGATGGTCCAGCGCCGTGGAACGGCACTGGGCGGTGAGGCGGCGGAGCTGGGCCGGATGGCGGGGGAGCAGGAGGTCGCCCTGCGCACCCTGGTCACCAGCGGCCTGGTCCCCACGAGCAGGGTTTCGGAGGACAGTGCCGAGGGCGCGGTGGTCCGCACCGTGGACACCGCATCCGGCGACGCGGACTCCGGACCGTCCGTACTCGACCTGCGCGCCCTGCTCGCCCCGCACGCGGGGTCCCGGACCAGCTTCGCCGAACCCGGCGCCCCGGTCCTGCTCGCGCCCGGCACGGCGCGCGAGCTGGCCGCGGCGGTGGGGGCCGCCCTGGACAACGTCAGGGCCCACGCGGGTCCCGGCGCACAGGCCTGGATCCTGGTCGAGGACGAGCCGGACGAGGTGATCGTCACGGTCCGAGACGACGGGCCCGGTATCCCGGCGGGCCGTCTCGACCAGGCGGAGGGCGAGGGCCGGCTCGGTATTGCCCAGTCCATCCGCGGACGGCTGCGCGATCTGGGCGGCACGGCAGAGCTGATCTCGGTACCCGGTCAGGGCACCGAGGTCGAGTTGAAGGTTCCGAAAGACACGAAGGCTTCACGGGGGAAGGCGGGATCGTCCCGATGAGTACACCGAACACCCAGGCGTCCGGGACCCGGGAACCGGGCGACAGGCCCGTCAGGGTCATGGTCGTCGACGACCACCCCATGTGGCGCGACGCCGTGGCGCGTGACCTGGCCGAGTCCGGGTTCGACGTGGTCGCGACCGCCGGGGACGGCCCGCAGGCCGTGCGCCGGGCCAGGGCGGCCGGACCCGACGTCCTCGTGCTCGACCTCAACCTGCCCGGCATGCCCGGCGCCCAGGTGTGCAAGGAGCTCGTCGGCTCGCATCCCGGCCTGCGCGTCCTGGTGCTCTCCGCCAGCGGTGAGCACGCCGACGTGCTGGAGGCCGTGAAGTCCGGCGCCACCGGTTACCTGCTCAAGTCGGCCAGCACCCAGGAGCTGACCGACGCCGTGCGCGCCACCGCGGCCGGCGACCCCGTCTTCACCCCCGGGCTCGCCGGACTGGTCCTGGGCGAGTACCGCAGGCTCGCCACCGACCCCGCCCCGGCCGCCTCCGACGAACCGAAGGCCCCTCAGCTCACCGACCGCGAGACCGAGGTGCTGCGGCTGGTCGCCAAGGGGCTCTCGTACAAGCAGATCGCCGAGCGCCTGGTCATCTCCCACCGCACCGTGCAGAACCATGTCCAGAACACCCTGGGCAAACTCCAGCTGCACAACAGGGTGGAGCTCGTGCGGTACGTGATCGAGACGGGCCTCGACGACGCCTGACGGCCTCAACGGCGTGCTCCGTAAGGAACATCGGGGGCGCGGCCGGTCCCGGGCCGCGCCCCGAGCGGGCCCCGCCGGGCGGCACGCCGGAGCTGAGGGGGGCTCAGCCGGCGTGCGGGCCGTATATTCGCCGAAGCCCGTACCCACGACCCGGGAGTCACCGTGGAAATCCTGGCCTTCGGCGTGCAGTCCGACGAGAAGCCGCTCATCGAGAAGGCCTTCGCGGGCAAGCACGACGTCCGGTGTCTGGACGTCTTCCTCACCGAGGACACCGCCCCGATCGCCGCGGGTTACGAGATCATCTCCACCAGCGTCAACGCGGATCTCGGCGCCTCGGTCCTGCAGACCCTCGCGAAGGGCGGCACGCAGATGATCGCCCAGCGCTCCACGGGCTTCAACAACATCGACCTCGAGGTGGCCGAACGCCTCGCCCTGCGGGTCGCCCGGGTCTCCGCCTACTCGCCGTACTCGGTCGCCGAATTCGCCTGGACCCTCGCGATGGCCGTCAACCGCCGCGTCGTGCGCGCGGTGAGCCGCACCCGCGACTTCGACTTCCGGCTCGACGGGCTCCTCGGGCGGGACATGCACGGCCGCACCGCGGGCGTGCTGGGCACCGGCAGGATCGGGGAGGCGTTCACCCGGATCGCCCACGGCTACGGCATGAACCTGCTGGGCTGGGACGTCGTGAAGAACCCCGCCTGCACGGCGCTCGGGATGACGTACGTCGACAAGGAGCGGCTCTTCGCGGAGGCCGACCTGATCAGCCTCCACGTACCGCTGATGCCCGCCACCCAGCACATCGTCGGCAAGGACGCCCTGGCCGTCATGAAGGACGACGCGATCCTCGTCAACTCCAGCCGCGGCGGGCTGATCGATACCACCGCGCTCGTCGCGGAACTGCGCGCCGGCCGCTTCACCGGCGTCGGTCTCGACGTCTACGAGGCGGAGGCGGGGCTCTTCTACGTCGACAAGTCCCTGGAGGGCATCGACGACGACACCCTGGCCCGGCTCGTCACCTTCCCGAACGTCATCGTCACCTCCCACCAGGCCTACTACACGGCCGAGGCGGTGAGCCAGATCATCGAGGCGACCGTACAGAACGTCATGGACCACCTGGCCGGGCGGACCGGCCCCAACGTCCTCGTCCCCCGGCCCGCCCCCGCCGCCTGACGGAGCGCACCGGCCCGTACGGCCCGCCCCCTGCGGGGCCGGCGGCACCGGTCCCCTCCTGCCCCGCTCCCCTCAGCGCGGCACGGGCAGCGCCGCCAGAAGCTCGCTGACGATCGTGGAGCCGCGCAGGGTCAGCACCGACTCCGGATGGAACTGCACCGAGGCGAAACCCTCCCCCCGCAGCGCGTGGAGTTCGCCGGAGGCGGCGTCCCGGCTCGTCTCGATGCCGTGCGCACCGAGTTCCGCGGCGGCCGCGTCGTCGCAATGTGCCGTGAAGCTGTTGTAGAAGCCGACGGTCTCCGGCCGGCCGAACAGCTCGATCCGCGTCTGCGCACCCTGGTACGGCACGGCCTTGCGCACGATCTCCAGGCCCAGTTCCGCCGCGATGAGCTCGTGCCCCAGGCAGACGCCCAGCAGCCCGTGGCGGTGATCCCGCACCAGCTCGGCCGCCAGCCCCCGCAGCAGCCGCATCCTGGGATCCGCCGTGTCCCCGGGATCTCCGGGACCCGGGCCCAGCACGACCGGGCCCCGGTGCGCCCGTACGGCCTCGGGCAGGCCCGGCTCGTCGTACCGGCGCACCGAGACCGTGAGTCCCGAGGAGCGCAGCAGATGCGCCAGCATCGCCGTGAAGGTGTCCTCGCCGTCCACGACCAGCGCGTGGCCCGACAGGTCATGGGCGCGCTCCTGCATCCGCAGCCAGAAGGGCGCGAGCCCGCCGCGGCGGTCCTCCAGCGCCGCCTGCACCCGCGGATCGGAGGCCAGGCCCGGACGGCTCGCCTCCGCCCCGGGCCGGCCGGGCCGGACGCCCAGGGCCGCGAGCACCCCGGCGGCCTTCGCGTGCGTCTCGGCGACCTCGCCCGCCGGGTCGGAGTGGCGTACGAGCGTCGCCCCGACCGGTACGCGCAGCCGGCCGTCGGCCGAGATGTCGGCGGTGCGGATCAGGATCGGCGAGTCCAGTGTCTGCGCCCCGCCCGGCTCCTGGCGCAGGAGGGCGAGGGCGCCCGCGTAGTAACCGCGGCCGCCGGCCTCGTACCGTTCGATCACCCGGCAGGCGTTCTGCACGGGCGAGCCGGTGACCGTCGCCGCGAACATGGTCTCCTTGAGGACCTCGCGCACGTCCAAGGATGAGCGGCCCCGCAACTCGTACTCGGTGTGGGCGAGATGTGCCATCTCCTTGAGCCGCGGGCCGACCACGACCCCGCCCATGTCGCCCACGGTGCACATCATCTTCAGTTCCTCGTCGACCACCATGGAGAGCTCCTCGGTCTCCTTGCGGTCGCCGAGGAAGCCGAGCAGGCTCTCGGCGGTCGGCCCCTGCGGGGGGTAGCGGTACGTCCCGCTGATCGGGTTCATGACGACCGTGCCGCCCGACATCCGGACGTGCACCTCGGGGCTGGCGCCGACCAGCGTGCGGTCCCCGGTGTGGACGACGAAGGTCCAGTACGCGCCGCGCTCACCGGCCAGCAGCCGGCGGAACAGCGCCAGGGCGTCGGCCCGGCCGAAACCGGGGACCGTGCCCCCGAAGGTCCGCCGGATGACGAAGTTGGCCCCCTCGCCCTGCCCGATCTCGTCCGCGATCACCCGCCCGACGATGTCCGCGTACTCCTCGTCGCCGACGTCGAAGGCACCGCCCTCCACCCGTACGGCATGGTCGGGCAGCCGCGCGAGCACCTCGTCCAGCGGCAGTTCGTAGGACTCGTCCGCGACCAGCACCGCCAGCGGGGTGCCGTCGTCGCGTACGTCGAAACCGCGCTCGGCGATCTGCCGGAACGGCACCAGGGCCAGCGAGGGGCGCTCGCCCACGGGGAGCTGGGAGAGCCGGTCCACCTCGCGCACGGGGCCGATCAGTACCTCGACGAGGTCGTGGTCCCGGCCGGGCGTGCGCCGGCGCAGCAGTGCGAAGGGCGGGCTGTCGTCCCGCAGCAGTCCGCGCAGGAGATCGGTGACGGGGTCGGGCATCGGGGTTCCTTCCGGACGGAGGAACGGCTCCCGGCTCGCGAACGCGAAGAAGGCCGCCCCTCGGGCGGCCTTCGCGAAGTCTGTACGCGCGTCTGGGTCAGCGGGCCGCCGGATGTGCGGTCCACCACCAGTTCTGGATCGTCTGCGCGAACATGCTCCGCACCCTAGCCGACGGAGGCGGTACGGACGAGCAGTCGTCTCAACTGTTGAGCGGACGGCTGGACGGGCTCGCCGACCCCGTAATGTTGGGGAGGTGACCGTGAACGCCAATACCTTCGTCGCCGGTGGCAACACCTGGCGAGACCTTCCCGCGGCGCAGCAGCCCGAGTACCCCGATGCCGAGGCCCTGCGCGACGCACTCGCGGACCTCGCGTCGTATCCGCCGCTCGTCTTCGCCGGTGAGTGCGACCAGCTGCGTGCCCGCCTGGGAGCCGTCGCCGAGGGCGAGGCGTTCCTGCTGCAGGGCGGTGACTGCGCCGAGGCGTTCGACGCCGTGTCGGCCGAGCAGATCCGGGCGAAGCTGAAGACGCTGCTCCAGATGAGCGCCGTCCTGACCTACGCGGCCTCGGTACCGGTCGTCAAGATCGGCCGGATCGCGGGCCAGTACTCCAAGCCGCGCTCCAAGCCGACCGAGACCCGCGACGGCGTGACCCTGCCGACCTACCGCGGCGACTCGGTCAACGGCTTCGAGTTCACCGAGGCGGCCCGCATCCCGGACCCCGAGCGGCTGAAGCGGATGTACCACGCCTCCGCCTCCACGCTGAACCTGGTCCGCGCCTTCACCACCGGTGGCTACGCCGACCTGCGCCAGGTCCACGCCTGGAACCAGGACTTCGTGAAGTCCTCTCCCTCCGGCCAGCGGTACGAGGCCCTGGCCCGCGAGATCGACAACGCGCTCAACTTCATGAAGGCGTGCGGCACGGACCCGGCCGAGTTCAAGGCCGTCGAGTTCTACGCCTCGCACGAGGCCCTGCTGCTGGACTACGAGTCGTCGCTCACCCGCACCGACTCGCGTACCGGCCGGCTGTACGACACCTCGGCCCACATGGTCTGGGTCGGTGAGCGCACCCGCCAGATGGACGGTGCCCACATCGAGTTCGCCTCCAGGATCAGCAACCCCATCGGCATCAAGCTCGGCCCGACGACCACCGTCGACGAGGCGCTCGGTTACATCGACCGCCTCGACCCCGAGCGCGAGCCGGGCCGGCTCACCTTCATCGTCCGGATGGGCGCCGACAAGGTCCGCGACAAGCTCCCCGAGCTGGTCGAGAAGGTCACCGCCTCGGGCGCGAAGGTGGTCTGGGTGACCGACCCGATGCACGGCAACACCTTCGAGGCCGCGTCCGGCCACAAGACGCGCCGCTTCGACGACGTCCTGGACGAGGTCAAGGGCTTCTTCGAGGTGCACAAGGCCCTCGGGACGCACCCGGGTGGCATCCACGTCGAGCTGACCGGTGACGACGTCACCGAATGCGTCGGCGGCGGCCACGAGATCTTCGTGGACGACCTGCACCAGCGCTACGAGACGGCGTGCGACCCGCGTCTCAACCGCAGCCAGTCCCTCGACCTGGCCTTCCTCGTCGCCGAGATGTACCGCGACCAGTAGGGATCGCCCGTTGCGACGTCTGTGGGGCACGGATCCATGTGATCCGTGCCCCACAGGCCTGTCGGGGGTTTTCCGCCCCGGACCGGGCGGGTAAGGTTAGGTTTGCCTCACCGAGTAGTCGGGGCGGCGCCCACGAACGATCCCCTCGGGAGGTGAACCGCATGTACGTCTGTTCCTGCTTCGGCGTCACGGAGCAACAGGTCAAGCAGCATGCGGACGACGGGGCGTGCACGCCCCGCCAGATCGCCTCGGCCTGCAAGGCGGGCACGGACTGCGGCGGCTGCGTCCGCAGGATCCAGGCACTTCTCGGCCGCGGCGAGTGCCCCAGCCGCGAGCCCCACGACGGACGCGTCCGGGCGACGGGAGTCCCGGCCGGTGCGCCAGCCGCCCTCGGCGCTCAGGGCGCCCGCCTCTCCGGCGCCGCCTGACCCCCTCAGGCCCGGGCCGCGCGTGCGCCGTCAGCTCTTCGGCTGCTCGATCAGCTGGGCGATGTAGAGCGGCTCGCCCAGCTTCGCGACGAGTTCCAACTGGGTGTCGAGATAGTCGATGTGGTGTTCCTCGTCCGCCAGGATGGACTCGAAGATGTTCGCCGAGGTGATGTCGCCCTTGCCGCGCATCACCTCGATGCCGCGCTTGAGGCGGTCGATCGCCTCCACCTCGACCTGGCGGTCGGCCTGGAACATCTCGGTGACCGTCTGGCCGACCCGCACGTGGAAAAGCCGCTGGTAGTTGGGCAGGCCGTCCAGGAACAGGATCCGGTCGGTGAGGATCTCGGCGTGCTTCATCTCGTCGAACGACTCGGCCCGGGTGTACGTCGCGAGCTTCGTCCAGCCGAAGTTCTCCTGCATCTTCGCGTGCAGGAAGTACTGGTTGATGGCAGTCAATTCGGCGGTCAGCTGTTCGTTCAGGAACTCGAGGACCTCGGGGTCGCCCTGCATCGCAGAGGCTCCTTCCAACCGGTGAACTGGGCACGTGTGCGCGCATCCTCGCACCGCACCCACCGGCAGTCCAGTAAGTGCATGCTTAGTGCGATGTGCCCGAATCGCCTCTCCCTTGGTCATGACCACCCCTGGCTGTCTGTCACCATGGAGGCATGGGTCAGCCGGAAAGCCGGGAACGCGGCACAGCAGAGCAGTCCGGGCTACCCCCGGGGCAGCGCCTGCAGCGCGGCTGGCCGGTCACCCATTACGGTCCCGTGCCGAAGTTCAAGCCGGACCGGTGGGAGTTCCGCGTCTTCGGTGCGACGGCCGACGGCGGGAAGCACTGCTGGACCCATCAGGAATTCACGGCACTGCCGTTCTCCTCGGTGGTGGCCGACCTCCACTGCGTGACCAAATTCAGCATGCTGGGCGCCGAATGGGGCGGAATCCTGGCCCGTGAGGTCGTGGAACTCGCACCACCCGCCCCTCGCGTGACCCACGTCATGGTCTGGGCCGAGTACGGATTCAGCGCGAATCTGCGACTGGCCGACTTCGCCTCGGACCGCACCCTGTTCGCCACCCACAAGGACGGCGAACTGCTCACCGCGGAACACGGTTTCCCGCTGCGGCTGGTCGTCCCTCATCTGTATGCCTGGAAGGGCCCCAAATGGGTCCGGGGCATCGAGTACATGACGGCCGACCGTCGGGGTTTCTGGGAGGAGCGCGGCTATCACAACATCGGTGACCCGTGGAGTGAGCAGCGCTATTCCTACCAGGAAGAGCCCGGGGACGGTCCCGAGCTCTGAGCCCGTGCGGTGAACGCGTCGGTCAGTGGTGGTACCGGTGGACCACGGCGTGGCCCTTGCCGCGGCCGATCATCCACTTGTTGACCGGGGTCGTGATCACGAAGGCCGCCGCCAGTGCGAGGGCCAGTACCGTCCAGAACGTCACGTCCGACAGGTGGGCGTCCATGGCTCCCGGCCACAGGGCGATCACTCCGTTGTCGATCAGTTCCATCACGGCGATGGACAGCGTGTCGGCGGCGAGGGCGACGCGGACGGCGTCGCGGAGCCCGACGCCGGCCCGGACGATCCCGCGCAGCGTCAGCGCGTAGCCGAAGAGGAACGCCAGAGCGATCGCCAGCGCCATCGTCCCCGTGTTCCCCCAGCCCAGCGCGGTGCCTGCCACCATGCCGAGTACCTCGCCGATCGCGCAGCCCGTGAGGCAGTGCAGGGTGGCGCGGGCCGCCATCGGCCAGCTCGCCGGGCCGGTGATGCCGTCGTGGCCGGTGTGCTGGTGTTCGGCGTGTGCGTGCCCGGTGTGTGCGTGGTCGGCGTGTCCGTGATGCGCGTCGTACTGCATGAGTGCCCCCAAGCCGGATGACGGTGCCTGTCGACTTCAGGAACCGTATACCCCTCGGGGGTATTCCGCGATGCTTTTCTCACGCGGTGACGGGACCCCGGAGATCCTTCAGTCGCGCCACGTCCGCCGCGTGCCCCTGCGTGCCGCCGGGCGTCTCGATGATCAGCGGCACCCCCTCCGTGGCCGGGTGCGAGAACAGCTCACGGAACGGCTCGGCACCGATGTGCCCGGCGCCGATGTTCTCGTGCCGGTCCTTGTGCGCCCCCACCGCCTCCTTGGAGTCGTTGGCGTGGATCAGCTTCAGCCGGCCCTCACCCACGGTCCCCACCAGCAGGTCCAGCGTCTGCCGCATACCGGCGGGGCCGGCCAGGTCGTGCCCCGCCGCGTGGATGTGGCAGGTGTCCAGGCAGACGCCCAGCCGGGGATGGGAGTCCAGGGCGTCGAAGTACGGGCCGAAGTCCCAGGTCCGCGAGCAGAGCGAGGAGCCCTGGCCGGCGGTCGACTCCAGCAGCAGGAACGGGTCGTCGTCGTGGGTCAGCTCGTCGAGCAGCGGTCTCATGTGCGTACGGACCTGAGCGAGGGCCTCGGACCTCGGGCGCCCGCCCGTCGCCGAACCGGTGTGCACCACCACCCCCAGGGCACCGATCTCCCTGGCCCGGCGCAGCGAGTGGCGGAGCGACTCGACGGACCTCTCGACCGTGGCCTCGGTGTGCGAGCCGAAGTTGATCAGGTACGGGGCGTGGACGTACGCCGGTACGGACCGCGCCGCGCACTCCGAACGGAACAGCTCGTCCTGCGCCGGGTTGCCGGGCGGGGTCGCCCAGCCGCGCGGATTGGCGACGAAGACCTGCACGGCCTCCGCCGCCAGCTCCCGGGCGTAGCCGAGGCCGACCTTGGCGAGACCGCCGGCCACGGGGACATGACCGCCTACCGGGTTGCGCATGTGTGTGACCGGTCCTCCATGGGCCCGGGCCGCCGTCCGCGGCCTCAGAGCCCCTTCGTCCTGATGGTGATCTCGGAACCCTCGGCGGCCTTCTCGCCGCCGTCGACGGACTGGCTCGCGATCGTGTCGCCGAAGGAGAGGAACGGGCGGTCGACCTTGACCTCGAAGCCCGCCTCCTCCAGCGTGCTCCGGGCCTCGTCGACGTCCTTCCCGGTGACGTCCGGGACCTCGATCATGCGTGGCCCCTCGGACACCGTCAGCTCGACGGCGTCGCCCTCGGCGGCCTCCTCGCCCTCCGCGGGCGTCTGCCGGGCGATGGCGCCCGCGGCCTCGGCGGAGTGGACGCGCTGAGGCAGCACCTTCGCCTCCAGACCCGCCTCGTCCAGAGCGGCGGTGGCGTCCGCCACGCTGAGGCCCGTGACGTCGGGGACGTCCACCGGGCTGCCCTTGCTGAGGACGAGGGCGACCGCGGAGCCCGCGTGGCGCTCGGTGCCGATGGCGGGATCGGTGCGGACCACATTGCCGCGCGCCGTCTCCTCGCTGAACTCGCGGGTCACCATCCCCTGCTCGAGTCCCGCCTTCTTGAGCTCGCGCCGTGCGTCGGGGAGCGAGAGGCCCTCGACGTCGGGGACCGCCACGATCTCCGGGCCCCGTGAGATGACCAGCTTCACCGCGTCGTTGCCCCGGATCCGCTCACCCGAGGCGGGATCGCTGCTGATCACCGTGCCGCGCTCCACGGTGTCGCTGTAGGCGTGGCCGACGCCCTTCACATCGAGGCCGGCCTCGGAGAGCCTCTTCTCGGCGGCCTTCTGGGTCTGGCCGAGCAGGGAGGGGACGCGGGTGAACTGGCCCGAGTTGATGTACCAGACGCCGGTGCCGGCTCCCAGCACCAGCAGCAGGCCGACGAGGGCGGCGAGCAGCCCGCGCCGCGGGACCGCCGCGAACGGGCCCCGGCCGCCCCGCGTCCTCCCCGACGGCGGAGGAGGGGGCATCTCCAGACGGCTGGTGTGGTGCGCGGTGCCCTGACCCGGCGGGATCACGCGCGGGATGACGCTCGTACGGTCCTCGGCCGCGTCGTGCACCTCGCTGACGGCCAACGGGGGCATCGCGTCCAGCTCTTCCTCGGTGAGGGCCTCCCTGGCCACCCGGGAGCAGGCGAGCAGGGCCACCGCGTCACGCGGCCGGACGTCGGGGTCGCGGGCCGTGGCGGTGGCCACCAGCTCGTCCAGCTCCGCCGCCAGCCCGGGTACGGCACGGGACGGCGCCGGTACGTCCTCGTTGAGGTGCTGGTAGATGACCTGGGCGGCGGTGTCGCCGGTGTGCGGCTTCACGCCCGTCAGCATCTCGTACAGCACGACGCCGCAGGCGTAGACGTCGGCGCGGGTGTCGGCGGTGCCGTGCTCGATCTGCTCCGGTGCGAGGTAGGACACGGTGCCCAGCAGGGACCCCGTGGTGTCGGTGACCGTGCCCACGGCCCGTACGAGCCCGAAGTCCGCCACCTTCACACGGCCGTCGTCCCCGATCAGCACGTTCTCCGGCTTCATGTCACGGTGTACGAAACCCGCCCGGTGCGCCGCGCCCAGAGCGGCCAGGACCGGCTCCAGGATGTCCAGCGCCGCCCGGGGCTGCAGGGCACCGCGCTCGCGCAGGACGTCGCGCAGGGTGCACCCCGCGACGTACTCCATCGCGAGGTAGACGTAGGCGCCCTCGGCACCCTGGTCGAAGACGGCCACCACGTTGGGGTGGGCGAGCCGGGCGACGGACTTGGCCTCACGGATGAAGCGCTCGACGAACGCGGTGTCGGTCGCCAGTGCCGGATGCATCACCTTGAGCGCGAGCACCCGGTCGAGCCGGGTGTCCACGGCCCGGTAGACCGTGGCCATACCACCGACGGCGATGCGCGCGTCGATGCGATAGCGGCCGTCGAGCAGCTGCCCGACGAGCGGGTCCTGGAGGGTCGTGTCCACGGGGCGAGTCTACGAGTCGCCGAGGACACCCCGGACGGCCCCGGGGGAGGCCGGAACCGTTCTGGAGCCGATCCGTGACAGGGACATGTGTGCGCTGTGACCGGGAACACGGTGCCCGCCCCGGCGGACGCGTTCGCTCAGAAGGCCGGGCGCTCCGGATCCAGCGCCGCCCGGCCCTCCACGGGCGAGGATGCCTCGGCGAAGTGGCGGCGGGGGATGCGGCCGGCCCGGTGGGCCAGGCGCCCGCCCTCCACCGCGTGCCGCATCGCCGCGGCCATGAGCTCCGGCTCCTGGGCCCGGGTCACGGCCGAGGCGAGCATCACGGCGGCGCACCCCAGCTCCATCGCCAGAGCCGCGTCCGAGGCGGTCCCCGCGCCCGCGTCCAGGATCACCGGGACCTCGGCCCGCTCGACGATCAGCTGGAAGTTGTGCGGGTTGCGGATGCCGAGGCCGGAACCGATGGGCGAGCCGAGCGGCATGATCGCCGCGCAGCCCACGTCCTGCAGCTTCGCGGCCAGGACCGGGTCGTCGTTCGTGTACGGCAGGACGGTGAAGCCGTCGTCGACCAGGATCTCGGCGGCGTCCAGCAACTCGATCGGATCGGGCAGCAGGGTCCGCTCGTCGGCCACCACCTCCAGCTTGATCCAGTCCGTCCCGAGTGCCTCCCGGGCCAGCCGGGCGGTCAGCACCGCCTCGCCCGCGGTGAAACAGCCGGCGGTGTTCGGCAGGACCCTGATGGAGAGCCGCTCCAGGACGGAGAGCACGGAGCCCTGGACCGTCGGGTCGAGCCGGCGCATCGCGACGGTGGTCAGCTCGGTGCCCGACGCGAGCAGGGAGCGTTCCAGCACCTCCAGACTGGGGGCACCGCCCGTTCCCATGATCAGCCGGGACGAGAACGCGGCGGAACCGAGGGTGAACGGATCGTCGGGCATCGTCAGCCTCCCTGGACGGCGGTGAGGACCTCGACCCGGTCACCGTCGCGGAGCACGGTGGCGGACCACTCGCCGCGCGGGACGACGCTCTCGTTGACCGCGGCGGCGACCCCGGAGGGTGCCCGGGTCAGGCCCGCGACCAAGGAGTCCAGGGTGGTACCGGCCGGGACACCGCGTGCCTGCCCGTTGACGGACACGGGCACGGCCACGGACACGGGCACGGGCACGGGCACGGAAGCGGCGGACGGGGACGCGGGCGCGGAGGGCGCGGGGACGGACGCCGGTACGGACGCGGGGGCGGGCTCGGTCATGCGGGCTGCTCCTGGGAGGCGGGGACGGAGACTCGGACGTCGTCGCGGGAAGGGGCCGCGGGGGAGCGGTGGAAGCGGTGCGGAGCGAAGGGGCGCGCCACCTCCGGCAGCTCCCCGGTGACCAGCACCTGGGCCATCACGTCACCCGTGACGGGCGTCAGCAGCACCCCGTTGCGGTGGTGGCCGGTCGCGAGGTGCAGGCCGGGCAGTGCCGTCGGGCCCAGCAGCGGGGCGTTGTCGGGGGAGGCGGGGCGCAGCCCGGCGCGGGTCTCCGTCAGCGGGAGTTCGGTGATCCCGGGCACCAGTTCGTGGGCGTCGCGCAGCAGTTCGTAGACCCCGCCCGCGGTGACCGTGGTGTCCCAGCCCAGCTCCTCGCTGGTGGCGCCGACGACCAGCTCGCCGTCGGCGCGCGGCACGAGGTACACGTGGCTGCCGCGTACGACGGCCCGTACGGTCCGGCTGAGGAAGGGGGCGTACGCCGGTGGCACGGTCAACCGCAGTACCTGCCCCTTGACCGGGCGGACCGGCGGCAGCACCGCCTCGGGCACCCCTTCGAGCCGCCCGCTGAGGCTCCCGCCCGCGAGGACGACCTGGCCGGCCCCCAGCTCCGTACCGTCGGCGAGCACCCCGCCGCTCGCGCGGCCGCCCGTGACGGACAGCCGCCCGACCCAGGCCCGGTGGAACACCACCCCGGCCCGCTCGCACGCGGTGACCAGCGCCGAGGCCAGCCGCCGCGGGTCCACCTGGTGGTCGCCGTCGGCCCGGAGCCCGCCCCGGACGCCGGGGGCGAGCATCGGCTCCAGGCGGCGGCACTCACGGCCGCTGAGCCACTCGGACTCCAGGCCCGACCGCTGCTGCAGGGCGTGCAGTTCCCGCAGATGGGCCCGGTCGTCCGCGTCCAGCGCGACGGACAGGGTGCCGCAGGCGCGGAAGCCGGTGGCCTGCCCGCTCGCCTCCTCCAGCTCGGCGACGAACGCCGGATAGCGGGCCGCCGAGGCCAGGTTGAGGCCGAGCAGCGTCTGCTCGCCGTAGTGGAGTTCGGTGACAGCGGCGAGCATGCCCGCGGCGACCTGGGCGGCCCCTCCGCCGGGATCGGGGTCGGCCAGCGCCGTGCGCAGACCGCGCTGGGCCGCCCGCCAGGCGGTCACCAGACCGATGATGCCGCCCCCGACGACCAGGACGTCGCAGTGGTTCCCGGAGATGCGCATGGGCGTCCAGCCCCTCCCTTCGCCGGCATGACCCGGATCAGGTTCGTACGGTCGGAGGCCGGTCAGCCTCCCTCTCAGCCCGGTGCGTCCGGGCTCCCGCGAGTGTTCTACGGTGGCCAGCCTAGACCCCGCCGCCCACGGCCAGTAAGGGAGCAGCCACCGTGGCCCGTTCACTCGACGGACTCGTCCTCTCACCCGTCGCCGACCAGGCGCCCGGCCAGGTCGGCACCCGGACCCGGTTCACGTACCACGAACGGGACGGCCGGATCTGGGCCGAGTACGCGGGCGGTGACGTCGTCCGGGGCCACCTCGTCGGCACCCGGGAGGCGGACACCCTCGACTTCAGGTACGTCCAGCTGAAGCAGGACGGGACGACGTCCGGCGGCCACTGCGTCTCGGCCGTCACGGAGCTGCCCGACGGCCGGGTGCGGCTGGACGAGCGGTGGGAATGGGAGTCCCAGGCCGGCAGCGGTACGAGCGTCGTGGAGCAGCTCGTTCCCTGAGCGATCGTCAGATGATTAGGGTGGACGGGTGAGCGAGCAGACACCGGAACCGGCAGCGGAACGGCCGCCCCGCGGCGTCGTGGTGGTGGGCGCGGGAATGGCGGGCGTGCAGACGGCCGTGGCCCTGCGTGAGCAGGGGTTCTCCGGCCCCGTCACCCTCATCGGCGCCGAACCGCACCAGCCCTACGACCGCCCCCCGTTGTCCAAGGCGGTCCTGCTCGGCAAGGCCGAGGACTCCGCCTTCGACGTCGACTTCGAGGCGCTGGACATCACCCTGCGCCTCGGGGTCGACGTGACCGGCCTGCGCGCGGGGGCACACGAACTGGACACTCCGTACGGACCCGTGCCGTACGACGTCCTGGTCCTGGCCACCGGCGCCGAACCCGTCGGACTGCCGGGCTCCGACGGGGTGCCCGGCGTCCATCTGCTGCGCACCCTCGACGACGCCGCGCGGCTGCGGCCCGTCCTGGAGCGGCAGCACGACGTCGTCGTCGTGGGCGCCGGCTGGATCGGTGCCGAGTTCACCACCGCCGCCCGCGCCGCGGGATGCGCCGTCACCGTCGTCGAAGCCGCCGACCGCCCCCTCGCGGGCACCCTGCCCGCCGAGGTCGCCGCGCCGATGGCCGCCTGGTACGCCGAGAGCGGGGCCGAGCTCCTCACCGGCGCCCGCGTCGACCGCGTCGAACCGGGCGCCGTCCACCTGACGGACGGCCGGGCCGTCCCGGCCGGAGCGGTGATCGTCGGTATCGGCGCGCGGCCCGCCACCGGCTGGCTCGCCGGCTCCGGCATCGCCCTCGGCCCGGACGGCTCGGTCCTCGCCGACCGCTCGCTGCACACCTCGCTCCCCGACGTTTACGCGGTGGGCGACTGCGCCTCCTTCCCCTCGGCCCGCTACGGCGAACGGCTGCTCGTCCACCACTGGGACAACGCCCTCCAGGGGCCCCGGACGGTCGCCGCCGCCATCACGGACGGCCGCCCCCGGACGTACGACCCCGTGCCCTACTTCTGGTCCGAGCAGTTCGGCCGCTTCGTGCAGTACGCGGGCCACCACGCCGGCGCCGACACGCTGCTGTGGCGGGGCGACCCCGCCGATCCGTCCTGGACGGTGTGCTGGCTGCGGCAAGGGGTCCTCGTCGCGTTGCTGGCCGTCAGCAGGCCGCGCGACCTCGCCCAGGGGCGCCGGCTCCTCGAGGCGGGGGCGCGCGTGGACCCGGTGCGGGTGGCGGACCCCTCCGTCCCGCTGAAGTCGGCCACGCTGTAGCGCCGGGCGCGCGGAGAGGCCCGGAAGCGGGGGCCGACGGGGTGCCGCGCGCCGCGCCGCACGCACCCCGTCCGGGCGGCCCGGCTACCGGCTGTCGGTCCGGGATGGCAGGCTTGTCCCTGTGACCGAGATTGACGCAAAGATCGATGCTCTCGTCCCCGCCTGGCTCCACCTTCCCGACATCGCGGAAATGCTCGATGTTCAGGTGACGCGCGTAAGGCAGCTGGTCAAGGAGGGCCAGCTCATCGCCGTACGCCGTGGTGAGAACCGGACGCTCCAGGTGCCTGCCGCCTTCATCGACGGCAACAAGGTGGTCAAGGGCCTCGCGGGGACCCTGACGCTCCTGAGGGACGACGGCTACAACGACGAAGAGATGCTGGAGTGGCTCTTCACCCCCGACCCGACCCTGCCCGGAACCCCGGCGCAGGCCCTGAGCGAGAATCGCGGTACGGAGGTGAAGCGCCGGGCCCAGGCGCTCGCCGTCTGACCGGACGACCGTGAGCGGGAGGCGGGCCGTGGCATACGGCCCGCGTCCCGCCGTCTCCGGCGCGTCGACACGGTGGCGACGGCGCGAGCCGCCGGCGTACGTGCTCCGCCGGCGTGCGTGCCCACGAGGTACACGTCCGGGACGGCTGGAGGTACGCGTTCGGGACGTATCCATGTACGCGACGCACGCGTGCGCGAAGCACCGATGTGCGCGACGCACGATCCACGCGATCCACCGACGTAACGGGGGAACCATCATGTCCACGCCTCGCGCCCGGCTTTCCGACGCCCGGCTCTATCTGTGCACGGACGCCCGCAGGCGCCAGGGCGACCTGCCCGCCTTCCTCGACGCCGTGCTCTCCTCCGGCGTGGACGTCGTGCAACTGCGCGACAAGGGGATGGAGGCCGCGGAGGAGCTCGACCACCTGGCCGTGTTCGCCGACGCCTGCCGGCGTCACGGCACGCTCCTCGCGGTGAACGACCGGGCCGACGTCGCCCATGCCATCGGTTCCGACGTGCTGCACCTGGGGCAGGGCGACCTGCCGGTGCCCGCCGCCCGGGCCGTCCTGGGCCAGGACGTGCTGATCGGCCGCTCCACCCACGCCGAGCCGGAGGTCGACGCCGCCGTCGCCGAGGAAGGCGTCGACTACTTCTGCACGGGCCCCTGCTGGCCCACCCCCACCAAGCCCGGCCGGCACGCGCCCGGCCTCGGCCTCGTGCGCTACGCCGCCTCGCTCCGCCCGTCCCGTCCGTGGTTCGCCATCGGAGGGATCGACGCCGGCAACCTGGACGAGGTGCTCGACGCGGGCGCCCGCCGGGTGGTCGTCGTCCGGGCGATCACCGAGGCGGAGGACCCGGCCGCGGCCACGAAGGCGCTGGCCGCCCGCATCGGGGAGCGCGCCGCCCTCTGACCAGGGAGAGGCCCGGCGGACGCCGGCCGCGACGGCTTTCCCCGCCGCCGGGGCAGCTGTCCGAAGGGTGGACAACAACCACCTCATTCCGGGCAATTCCGCTGACGCGGTTGGGGTACCGCTCCGCCCTGGTTAACCTCCCAGTATGGCCCTTGGCACACCTTCCACCAGGACTGATCACGCACGCACCGTGCGGGATCTGCTTGCGACCGGTAAGACGTCGTACTCCTTCGAGTTCCCGTCGCCCAAGACCGAGAAGGGCGAACGGAACCTCTGGAACGCCCTGCGGCGGGTCGAGGCGGTGCGCCCGAGCTTCGTCTCCGTGACCTACGGGGCGGGCGGCTCGACGCGGGAGGGGACGGTGCGGGCGACGCAGCAGATCGCCGCCGACACCACCCTCACCCCGGTCGCCCACCTCACCGCGGTCGACCACTCCGTGGCGCAATTGCGCAACATGGTCGGCCAGTACGCCGACGCCGGTATCAGGAACATCCTCGCGGTGCGCGGGGACCCGCCGGGCGATCCGATGGGTGAGTGGGTCGAGCACCCCGAGGGCGTGCGCTACGCAGCCGATCTCGTCCGGCTCATCAAGGAATCCGGCGATTTCTGCGTCGGCGTCGCGGCTTTCCCCGAAATGCACCCGAGGTCGGCAGACTGGGAGACCGACACCCGGCATTTCGTCGACAAGTGCCGGGCCGGGGCGGACTACGCGATCACCCAGATGTTCTTCCAGCCGGAGAGTTATCTGCGGATGCGTGACCGGGTGGTCGCAGCGGGTTGTGACACCCCGGTCATTCCCGAGGTGATGCCGTTGACCAACGTCCGGCAACTGGAGAGATTCGCCCAACTCAGCAACGCGGTCGTGCCGTCCGAGCTGAAAGAGCGGATCCTCGCCGTCAAGGACGACCCGGCCGCTGTACGCTCCACTGGCATCGAGTTCGCAACGGAGTTCTGCGCGAAGTTGCTCTCCGAGGGTGTCCCGGGGCTGCACTTCATCACGCTCAACAATTCGACGGCAACGCTCGAGATCTACGAGAATCTCGGACTGCACAAGCAGTCCTGACGGGCCGCATCCGTCACCGACCGGGGCGGCCGTAGAAGGGGGCGGGCGTGGGCTGGACGGTCCTCTACATCGCATTCGGCATGGTGGCACTGTGGCTGCTGGGCGAGGTGCTGCTGCAGTACAAGGCGCGGCTGCGCTGGCGGTTGCTGGCCTTCGCCGGCTTCCTCGGCGTGGTCGTAGGCGTACTGGTCCCCTCCGTGCTGGTCATCGCCGTCGGCGCCATCGCCTTCGCCACCGGCCAGACGTACGTGACGCTGTCCTTCCGGCGCGGCTTCTCGACCGGCTGGGCGCTGGGCGGAAACCCGGGTGCGAGCCGCCGCCGCAAGGCGTCCGGCGGTCGGGCGCGGAAGCCCACGCTGGAGGTCTCCGGTCTGGAGTACGAGGAAGCCGGCCCGGGTGCCGCAGCCCCGGACCCGGCCACCGCCGTCTACGAACCGCAGCCGCTCCCGGACGACACCGGGCAGTACGGCGTCTACACGGACACCGCCGACGGCACTCCGGGCGGCGGGGACCGCCAGGACCGCCAGGACGGGCAGACGCCGTACGACGGCTACGATCCGTACGGCGGGTACGCACCCCAGCCCGGCTCCCAGCCCCAGGACGCCTACAGCTCCCAGGGCACCTTCCAGGACCCCGGCGCCTACCATGACCCCGGCACCTTCCAGGGCCAGGACGCCGGCTACGGCGACCCCTACGGCTACGGCACGCCCCAGGGCGACTACGCCGCCTACCCGGACCCCTACACCGGGACGGGCGCCACCGCGGACACCGGGCAGTACGCCTCCTACGAGAGCTACGGCACTGCCTACGAGCCCTACGGGCAGCAGCAGCCCGAGCCCCACGCCGGGCCGTACGACCCCTCCGACACCCCGCCGGGCGGTGTCTGGGTCCCGCAGCAGCGCGGTCCCGGGCAGCACCCCCCACTGCCCCCCGAGGCGCCCACCGGGCCCGCCCCGTACGGCAACGGGTACGACACCGGCCAGAACGAGCAGTACCGCTACTGAACCGCGAGCGGACCGGAGGCCGACGGGCCGCGGGTCACCGCGACCCGCGGAAGCCGTCGCCCTCCACCACGAGCCCGGCGACCAGCGCGCCCGACATCCCGGCGTGAGCCGGACCGCCACCCGGGTGCGACCAGCCACCCGCCCGGTACAGGCCGGGCAGCGCGGTGCGGTTCCCGCCGTGCAGACAGGCGCCGTCCGCCCCGGCGAGGGCCGGTGCGGGCACGGAACCCCCCTCGGCACCGGTGTCGGCAGCCGTGTCCGCGGGGGTGCGCGGCTCGGCGTGGAGTATCCGCTCGCGCAGGTCCGGGACGGCCGCCGCCGCCCTGCCGATCAGGGTGTCCGCGAACCGGTCGCGCAGGGCCGCGTCCGTCCAGTCCACGGGGCCCTGCGGTGCCACCGTCGCCATCAGGGTCACCGCCTCGTGCGCCTCGTCCGGGCGGGTGCCGGGGTCGTCGGGGCGCAGCACCGTCACCGTGGGGCGCCCGGCCGTCCTGCCGCCGAACACCGCTTCCTGCTCCGCGGCTCCGTCACCGGTGTGCACCACTGTCCGGTGCACGGTGCCGGGCTCACGCGCGCCGCGCAACGACAGCAGCACCAGGAAACGGCCGGGCACCGAACCGCCCCCCGCCGGCTCTCCGGCGCCCGCTCCGGTCTCCTGACCGGGTATCAGCCCGGGACGCGGCTGCGCGCCCAGGACGACGTGATCGGCCTCCACGCTCGTACCGTCCGCCAACTCGACGCCTGCCGCGCGGCCGTCCTTCTCGGCCACCCGGACCACGTCCGCACCGAAGACGAACGTCACCCGGCGGGCCAGGCAGCGCTCGTACACCGCGTCGGCGAGGGCCCGCATCCCTCCGGCGACATACCAGCTGCCGAAGGTCTGCTCCATGTACGGCAGCAGAGCCGCGGCGGCCGGAGCGCGCCGCGGGTCCAGGCCGTACGACAGGGCGTATCCGTCCAGCAGAGCGGCCAGCCGGGGATCCACGAGCTCGTGGGCGCCCACGTCGGCCACCGTCCGGGCCTGCCGTGCGGCGCGGAACAGCCTGCGCCGGCGCACCGCGGGGTAGGGGTCTTCGTGCAGCACCCGCGGGTCAGCGGGCAGGGGCTCCTCCAGCAGCGGCCTGCGCGAGCGCTCCCAGGCGGTCCCCGCCCGGTCCATGAACGCGCCCCAGCGGGCCCCGGCGCCCTCGCCGAGCGCCCGGTCCAGCGCACCGAGGACCCCGGCCCGCGAGGCGTTGGGCAGGGAGACGGCGGTGCCGTCCGCGAAGAGGTGGCGGCTCGCCGGGTCGACCTGGGTGAGCGTCACGCACTGCTCCAGCGGCTCCCTGCCCGTCTTCACGAACAGGTCGCGGTAGACCGCGGGCAGATGCAGCAGCGAGGGGCCGGTGTCGAAGACGAAGCCGTCACGGGCATACCGGCCCATGGAGCCGCCGTAGGTCTGCGACCGCTCGTACACCGTCACCCGGTTGCCTGCCACGGCGAGCCGCGCGGCCGCCGCCATCGCGCCGGTCCCGGCGCCGATCACCGCAATGCGTGCCATGTCAGTGACCCTAAGGGGTGCCACCGACAGCTCACCCCTGGGGCCGGTGGCTGCCCGCCCCCGCCAGGTTCCTCTCCTCACGCCGCCGCGCCCGCCGGCGCAGGAAACGGCGGATCCGGGAGGCGAGGAAGAGGAGTACCACCATGCCGAGCAGCAGCAGGGTCCCGGCGACGACGGCCGCGGCGATTGGATGGAAGACGGCGAAGACGATGATCCCGGCGACGCCGAAGTCCTCCGCGAGGCTGACGCCGACATTGCTGAACGGCTCGGGCGAGGTGTTGACCGCCATCCTGGTGCCGGCCTTCACCAGATGGCTCATCAGGGCGGCCGACCCGCCCACGGCCCCTGCGGCGAGCTCCGGCAGCGACCCGCTCTCACCGGCCAGCAGGGCCGCGACGACCGCGCCGGACACCGGCCGCACCACGGTGTGGACGGTGTCCCAGGCCGAGTCGACGTACGGGATCTTGTCGGCCACCGCCTCGCACAGGAAGAGCACGCCGGCGACCACGAGCACGTCGGGGCGCTGCAGCGACTCGGGCACCTCGTCGGTCAGGCCGGTCGCGCCGAGGAAGCCGAACAGAAGGATCACCGCGTAGGCGTTGACCCCGCTCGCCCAGCCGCTCGTGAACACCAGGGGGAGTACGGACACGGAGGCGATCGTAGCCAGTCGCCGACACGGCCGGACAGGCTGCGGAACGCAGGCCTGAGTATCCCTACCCAGTGGGGGAGATGAGTACGCGCGCGGATGGCTCCCACCCGGGCGGACGGAAGAGTGGGGACCACGGAAGGGGCGCGGCGCCCGGACCGCCGGCACGGGGCGGCGGAACGGCGCCGCATCCCGGACCGAACGGGGGCACGACGCGGGGCCCGTGACCACGGGGGATCGAGGGCACGGGGGAGGGCTCCGCGGATACGAGGACGCCGGGGCCGGCGCAACGCGAGGGGGATCGCGTCGCGCCGGACCCGGCGTCGTACGTCCGTGCGGCGACCGGAGGGCGCGGCCGTTTCCCGGCGCACCCTGCGACAGCCGCACGCCCCGGGGTGCGCTCAGCGCCCGCTGACGCGGCCGTGCAGCAACAGGGACAGCGCCGAGTGCACGTCGTCGATCGTCCGTTCCGGCTGGAACGCCTGCCAGTCCAGGGCGGCCACGAGGACCATTCCCACCAGCGCGGCGGCCGTCAGCTGGATGTCGATCTCCTCGCTGAGCTCACCGGCCGCCACTCCGTCCCGCAGGACCTCCTCGACCACGGCCACAGCCTGCTGCCGCAGCACCAGGAGTGTCGACTGCCAGGCGCGGTTGGTGCGCCAGAGTTCGGCGACGTACAGCTGGGTGAAGGCCGGGTAGCGGTCGATGAAGGCCAGACCGGCCCTGATCATCGCGTCCAGGGCCTCCACCCGGGTGCCACCGCGCTCGTCGGTCTGCTCGGCGGCGGAGCGCAGCGACCGGGTGAGCAGACCGACGCCGTGCCGCAGCAGCTCCTCGAAGAGTTCCGTCTTGCTCTTGAAGTTGTAGTAGACCGTGCCCTTGGCCACTCCGGCGCGATCGGCGATCTCGTCCACCGTGGTCGCCGAGAAGCCCTTCTCCGCGATGAGGGTGACCGCCGCCTCGTAGAGTTTCTGCCGGGTGGCCTGCCGGCGCGTGGTGCTACTGCTGTCCATGCCACCGATTCTCACAGGTTGCGGGGCGCTCATAGACTGAGCTCCGGGTGGAGGCGGTCCAGGGTCCACACCTGCTTGCGGCGGGCGGCGAGCGCGGTCAGGGCCAGCGCGCCGGCGGTGAAGGCCGACAGGACGGCGCATCCCAGCCAGACCGGGCCGAGCCCGCCGCCCGTGATCAGCCGGCGCAGCCCGTCCACCACGTAGGTCATGGGCAGGTACGGATGGACGGCCCCGAAGAAGCCGGGGCTGGTCTGCACGGGGTAGGTGCCCCCGGCCGAGGTCAGCTGGAGCATCAGCGCCGCGAGGACGAGGATCCGCCCCGCCGCCCCGAAGCGGGCGTTCAGCCACTGGACGATCGCTGCGAAACAGCAGGTCACCAGGGCCAGGAAGGCGATCGTCCCCGCGGTGTGCGTCATCTGCAGTCCCAGTCGCCAGTGCAGGACGGCCATCAGGGCGCCGGTCTGGAGCAGGCCGATCCCCGCGACCGGCAGCCAGCCAGCGACGGCGATGCGCCAGGCGGGAGCCCCCGCCGAGAGCGCGCGCCGGTTGAGCGGCTGGATCAGCATGTACGCCACCATCGCGCCGACCCAGAGGGAGAGCGGGATGAAGTAAGGGGCGAAACCGGTGCCGTAGTTGGGCGCGGCGTGCAGCGACGAGGAGGCCAGCTGGACGGGGTCGGCCATGACGCCGGTGCGGGCGTCGCGGTCGTCCTTGTCGTAGTCGGGGATCTTGCCGACGCCGTCGTGGAGCCCCTGTGCGAGGGTGGCCGAGCCGTCGCCGAGCCGGTGGAGCCCGCTGTCCAGGCTCCCGGCACCCGCCTTCAGCTTCTTGATCCCGGCGTCCAGGTCCTTGGCCCCGGTCCTGGCGGTGCCGAGCCCGGTGTGCAGGGCGTCGGCGCCCTCGGCGACCTTGTGGGCCCCGGTGTTGAGCGCGTGGATCTTCCTGACGGCGGCCTCGACGTCGGTGTCCAGGTGCGGCGAGCGCTTCGCGAGGGCGTCGGCCTGCTTCTGCAGCGTCGCCAGCCGGGTCCGCAGACTCGTCAGGTCGCCGTCGTCCGCGGTGACCAGGGCCTGCAGGTCGTCCGCGACGTCCGCCACGTCCGCCGCCGCGGTCCTCGCGCGCTTCAGCTCGGGACAGCCGGCGGTGGCGGCCGTCTCCTGTTCCGCCGGCTCCGGTGCCTCGCAGCGGAGCCGGTAGACCTCGGCGAGGTCGTCGGAGGCCTTGTGGGCTGCGGCCGAGGCGGGGGGCGCCGCCTCCACGAGCAGGTCGAGGTTGTCCCGTACGGCCTTCGCGGAACGGGAGACGAGCCGGGCCGTGTTCCCGATCGTCTTGCCGTTGTCCTTCAGGAACGGCCGGACGTCGGCGGCGGCCTTGTCGACCTTGTCGGAGAGCTGCTGCGTGCCGTCGGCGACCTGGCGGGAACCGGTTTCCAGGTCTCCGGCCCCCTTGTTCAGCCGGGTGACCCCTGCGGACAGCCTGCCGCTGCCGGACTTGGCGTTCTTGAGCCCGTCCACGAGGTCCTTGGAGCCCTTCGCGGCCTTGGCGATCCCGCTCTCCAGATCCCCGGCCCCCGCGGCCGCCTTCGCCGTCGCGTCGTGGAGGTTCGAGAAGTTGATGAAGATCCGGTCGAGGAACCCGCGCGAGGCCTTGGCCGAGGCGGCGCTGCGGACCTCGGCGAACACCGTCCTGGAGATCTGCCCCACGATGTAGTTGTTGGCGTCGTTCGTACGGACCTGAAGGGCGCCGGTCTCCGGGGAGGCGCCCGCGCTGGAGGCGATCCGCTCACTGAAGTCGGACGGCATGGTCAGCGAGAGGTAGTACGTCCCGTCCTCGACGCCCCGCTCGGCCTCGGCGGAGCCGACCTCGTGCCAGTCGAAGACCTCGGAGTCGAGCAGCCTGCCGGTGATCTCGTCACCTGCCGCGAGACGCCCGCCCTCGGTGTGCACGCCCTTGTCGTTGTTGACGAGTGCGACGGGGACGCGGTCGAGCCGTCCGTACGGATCCCAGAACGACCACAGGTACAGGGCGCCGTACAGCAGGGGCAGCAGCAGGAGGGCCACCAGCGCGGCGCGGGGCATACGCCCCCGGCCGAACCGCCTCAGCTCAAGCGCGGCCAGTTTCGGCGCTCGCATCCGCCCTCTCCTTCTCGGTCGTGGTGTCGTCGGCCGCCGGGTCGTCGGCCGTGGCGGTGATGGTCTCGGGGCTCCCGGCCGGGACGGCGGCCGGCGGGGTCCCGGTCCGGACGGTGAGCGTGTCCTCGGGGGCTTCGCTGCACACGGCGAGCACGGTCGTCCCGCGGTCCGCGAGGGAGCGCAGGAGCTGCCAGGCCTGCGACCGGCCGGCCGCCGGGAGTTTGAGGTCGGTGTCGTCCACCGCAAGCAGTCGTGGACCGCCCATCAGTGCGAGGGCGACGGACAGGCGCAGCGCTTCGATGCGCTCCAGGTCGCGTACGGAGGTCCGTCCGGCCTTGGGCAGGGCCGTGAGATCCAGCCCGGCCGCCTCCAGGGCGGCGTCGATCGTCGCCTGCGCCGTGGCGGCCCGTGCGGCGGGCGAACGCAGCAGGGAGCGCGGCGAACCGTCGAAGCGGCGCTGCAACAGGGCCCGCTCCCGCAGGTGTTCGGCGACGGTGAAGGCCGGGTCCAGCTCGCTGACGCCGGGTACCGGGCCGAGCGCACTGATCCGCCGCACCGCCGCCGCCCGGTTCGGCAGACGCAGGCCCGCGACCTCGGCCTGCCCCTGTGTGAAGCGCATCCGACCGGTGAGGGCGAGCAGCAGACAGGTGCGTCCCGAGCCCGACGGGCCCTCGATCGCCACGAGCGTCCCCGGATCCGCGTGGAGATCCACGCCCCGGAAGGCCCAGCCACGCGGCCCCTTCAGTCCGAAGTCCTCGGCGCTCACCGCCGCACCCTGCGGGCAGTCCACGGCACCCACCCCCGAAATCCGTCCATCTTTTACACTGACTGGTCAGTGCAAAAAACTAGTCCGAACTCGCGCCCGAAGCAAAGTGGGAGGTCAGGGCCGGTTTCTGAGGGATTGTCAGTGCCTGGCGTCACGATGGACACATACGGCCACCGCGCCGTCACACGACAGGAGGTTCGTCATGGCCAGCTCGTCCGCAGCCGCCGCTCCGCGGCGCCGCGCAGGCAGCCCTGCCCCCTCACCGACCGGCCCGGCAACCGACGTCCACCCCGTGCTGCGCCGCACCACGGCACCGCCCGCCGCACTCGATCTGCTCGTCCAGGCGCACGCGGGCCTGGACGAGGCCGCTGTCCTGGACGCGCCCAACGAGCGCTACGCCACCGCCCACCTGGCGGCGCTGCGCACCGCCGCCGCCGTCCTCGCCGCCCGAGGCCGGCCCGAGACGAACAGGCGCCGCCGCGAGAGGATCCGCAGCGCCTGGGATGTCCTCCCGGAGATCGCGCCGGAACTCACCGAGTGGAGCGCCCTGTTCGCCTCGGGAGCGGGGCGCCGTGCCCGTGCGGAAGCGGGCATACCCGGTGCGGCCAGCAGCCGCGACGCCGATGACCTGCTGCGGGACGCGGCGATGTTCCTGCGTCTGGTCGAGCGGCTCCTGGTGCTTGAGCCGGTGCTCCCGCAGCCCCGCAGGGACCGGACCGGGTAGCGGCCCACGGGCCATGGCCGGCGACGACCGCGCCCATGGCCCGCGGCACGGCCCCGGTCGGCGGAAACAGGCCGGGGCCGGGGCACGGCACGGACGACGGCAGGCCGGGCGGACGACGGCAGGCCGGGCGGACCCCGGCGGGACCCCGGCCTGCCCCCGGCAGGTGACCGTACGCGGGTGACCGGGGCGGCGGTGCGAGGCAATAGGGTGGAGAGCACCCGTACCACCTGCACCGTTCACGCTCCGCCGTCCGCGGCGGCACCGTGCCGAGGAGTCAACTGCCGTGTCGGACCAGCTGCGCCCCCGCGCCTCCCTCCGTACCGCTGTGGTCTGGGAGGTCCTCAAGGATGCTCTCGAGCGCCGGGCCAAGGCGACCGGCAGGGAGGTCCTGGACGTCCTCGACACCGGCGGCGGCACCGGCAACTTCGCGGTGCCCGTCGCGCGGCTCGGCCACCGGGTCACGGTCGTGGACCCCAGCCCCAACGCCCTGTTCGCCCTGGAGCGCCGCGCGGCCGAGGCGGGCGTCGCGGACCGGGTCCGGGGTGTCCAGGGCGACATCCTCGGCCTGTTCGAGGTGGTGGACCGCGCGGGATACGACACGGTCCTGTGTCACGGGGTCCTGGAGTACGTGGACGACCCTGCCGAGGGGGTACGGAACGCGGTCGACGCGCTCCGGCCGTCCGGCGCCCTCAGCCTCCTCGGCGCGGGGCTCGGCGGCGCCGTTCTGGCGCGGGCACTCGCCGGGCACTTCACCGAGGCCCGGCAGGCGCTCACGGACCCGGCGGGACGCTGGGGTGAAGGTGACCCCGTGCCTCGCAGGTTCACCGCGGAGCAGCTGACCGGCCTGGTCGCCGCCGCGGGTGTCGAGGTCGGCGCGGTTCACGGCGTGCGGGTCTTTGCCGACCTCGTGCCGGGTGCGCTGGTGGACACCGAGCCCGGTGCCATGGAGGCCCTCCTGAGGCTGGAAGCAGCCGTCGCGGAACTGCCGTCCTTCCACTCGGTGGCGACCCAGCTGCACGTTCTGGGCGAGAAGCGCGCCTGAGCCAGGCGGACGGGTCGCCGGGGCGCACCCCGGAGTGACCGGAGCGCGGCTGATCAGCAACGCAGCTGCAGACGGAGTACAGCTCGGAGCACCCGATCGGGGCCCGGGCCCCGTATGATCGGGTGACACCATCCGGCATGACGGATCGGAGGTCGGGGAATCTACGCCTCAGCAGCCGGGCCGTCATGGCGGTCCTGACTGGCTAGGGCTAGAGGGCAGGTTTCACGGGGGCGAATCCCTGCCTATCCTGGAAGGGCCGCATACCGGTCGCCCCCCGCGGCCGACGACGAGGAGGACTCCGTGCCGCTCTCGGAGCACGAGCAGCGCATGCTCGAGCAGATGGAGCGAGCGCTGTACGCCGAAGATCCCAAGTTCGCGACAGCGCTTGAGGGAAGCGGGCTGCGCAGGTACACCCGGCGACGGGTCTACCAGGCGGTGGTCGGCTTTCTGGTGGGTATCGCGCTCCTCATGGCCGGAATGGTCGCCCAGCAGATCTGGATCAGCGTGGTGGGGTTCCTCGTCATGCTGGGCTGTGCCGTGCTGGCGGTCACCGGGTGGCGCAAGGCGCCCAAACCTGGTGAGCAGCCGGCAGGGAGCGGGGGCGGAGGCGAACGCCGACATCCCAGGCAGCGCCGGTCGATGATGAACCGGATCGAGCAGCGGTGGCAGCGCCGCCGCGACGAACAAGGTCAGTGAGCGTGCCGAGCCCCGGCCGGCGCCGGGCGACCCCCGGCCGTGGCTGTGGAGCGCGCACACCGACAGCGTGACGCCGGACCTTCCACGTGAGGGGCGGTCGCCTTCCCGGCGACCGCCCCTCACGCATGCCGGCACACCGCCTCGCGTGCCATGCGGCGCCGGACCGGCCCGAGCCCACCCGGTCCGGCCGAAGCCGAGCCGGTCGGCACGGCTGGGCACGGGGCTCGCCCGGGTCGCCCGGTCCGGCCCCGAGCAGGGAACACGCCCCGATCCGGGCGCGCCGTGAGCAGGGCACGCCCCCGAGCTCCCGAGCCGGGCACTTCCCGAGCCGGGCACGCCCCGAGCCACGCGGGCCGGAGATGCGGGGCCCGCGGGGCGGGCTCAAGCCGGTCGGCACGGTCGGGCACGGGGCTCGCCCGGGTCAGCCGGTCTGGCCCCGAGCAGGGAACACCCCCTGAGCCGGGCACGCCGTGAGCCGGGAACGCTCCCGGGCTCCCGAGCCGGGCACGCGCCGAGCAGGGCACGCCCCCGAGCTCCCGAGCCGGGCACTTCCCGACCCGGGCGCGCCCCGAGCCACGCGGGCCGGAGATGCGGGGCCCGGGGAGCGGGCTCAGCCCTGCTGACGAGAGGGGCGGCGCAGGCGGGCGGACCAGCGGTCGCGGCCCGGTCGCCGCGCCCATCGGTGGGCAAGCGCCGTACGGCGCTCGGACAGGGCCCATACCACCCGAACGGCCGAACGCGGGGCGAAGGTCGCCCGGAGCCGGTCCAGTCGCCCGGCCGAGGCCCACAGCCCCTCACGCAGGGCCGACACGTCGTCCGCCGTCCCGGTGACCGCTCGCGGCTCGGCGGCGTACAGCACCTGCTCGACCGCCCCCGCCAGCCGGTGGACCGCGGCCGCCGCCGCGCCGTCGAGCCGTCCCAGCCGCACGACACGGGCCGCCGCCTTCCTGGGCGTCTGCGACTCGTCCGGTGCGATGCCGTGGTCCCAGGCCGTATCGGTGACCTCCCGCCAGGCGGCCATCACCCGGCCCGTCGCGTCGGCAGGCCTACGGCCTGCCGACGAGCCCAGCCGCCGCGCGCGGGTCCGCAGGCGCCACAGCATCGGCGACAGGGGGAGCGCGAGGACCAGGAGGGCACCGAACGCCCACAACGCGACGGTGCCCGCAGGCGTCCCGGGATCGGTGGGGTTCACCGCTCCGGGTGCCTCGGACGCACCGCACTCACCCTGCCGTCGCATCTGCGCGGGACAGGTCTCCGACGTGGACGGTGCCGACGTGGGCGCGGCGGAGGCGCCCTCCGCGACCTCGGCCGGGCTACTCGGGCCACCCTGCGCGGGCACGTCGGGCCGGGTGTACGAGGGGCTGGTGCCCCGGGACGGCGTGGGCTCGAAGCGGGTCCAGCCCGCACCCTCGAAGTACAGCTCGGGCCAGGCGTGGGCGTCCCGCAGCCCGACCGACACCGAACCGTCGGCCTGGACCGTGCCCGGCGTGAAGCCCACTGCGACCCGGGCCGGGATCCCCAGCGTCCTCGCCATGGCGGCCATCGTGAACGAGAAGTGGACGCAGAAGCCTTCCTTGTCCTTGAGGAAGCGCTCGATCGCCGACACACCGGTCCCGGACGTCACCGTCGTGTCGTAGCGGAAGCCGCCCCGGGACGCGAACCAGTCCTGCAGTTTCACCGCCCGCTCGTAGTCGTCGGCCGCGCCTCGCGTCACCTGCTCGGCGGTCTCCTCGACCACGTCCGGCAGTGAACCGGGAACCCGGGTGTACTCACGTGTCAGCTCCGCATCCGGCGCCCTCGCCCCGGCGAGCTGCTCGGCCGTCGGCTCCACCACCAGGCTGCTGACCTCGTACCGGGCGCCGCGGGTCGTCTGGCCCCCGTCCCCGACCAGGGTCCGCCCCTCGGGCTCGTACCTCCAGCGGCCGTCGACGTCGACCTCGCTCGCCGGGTAGGGGAGCGGCAGATACGTCTGCTGGTACGACGGGGAGGCGGAGATGTTCGTCCGGATCTCGGTGACGGCGACGTCCGCCCCCAGGCCCGCCGGTTGCGGGAGCCTGTCGGGCACGTCCTTCAGCCGGCGCGTCGAGGGCCGCCACTCGCTCCCGTCGAACTGGTCGAGGGCCAGGATGCGCAGATAGAAGTCCTGCGGATTCCCGGCGTCGGTGCGGTAGGACAGCACCTCCCGGTTCTCCGGCTGGTTGAGGTTGTTCTGCAGCGAGACCAGCGGATTGACCGCGGAGATCGTGCCCCCGCCGCTCCCCTTGCCCGTGCCGCCGCCCCGGCCGCCCAGCAGCCCGCCGTCCGGAGCGGGCAGCGCGGCGGGGATCACCAGCGCGATCCCCATCGTCACGGCGCCGATCCGGCGGCCGGTGCGGACAGGGGCCCGTGCCGCCGCCGACCGCCCCTCCAGACCGGAGGCCAGGCCTCCCGACGACCGGGAGATCCCGCTGAAGACCTTCCCCCACGCCGCCAGCCGGTCCCGGCTCTCGGCCAGCAGGAGGAGCAGGTAGCCACCCGCCGCGAGCAGGAAACGGAACGAGCCCGCCCCACCGTCGGAGAGCCCGGCGGCGACCGAGTAGAGCGCGAGCAGCGGCAGGCCCGCCGGTGCCGCGGTACGGAAGGTCACCGCGAGGGCGTCCACGGTGAGCCCTATCAGCAGCACCCCGCCGATCAGCATCAGCTGGATGCCGTCCGTCGCGGGCGCCGGAGTGGCGTACCTGCTGACGTCCTCCGAGCCCGCCGTGAGCAACTCCGCGAGCCGCTTGACCGCCTGCGGGCCGGGCACCAGGCCGAACAGCGCGTGCTCCCGGGCGAACGCCGCGGTCAGCAGCATCAGGGTGACCGCCACCTGCAGGGAGACGGTGAGGACCCGTGCCGGCGAGACCCGGCGGGCCAGCGCCCCGACGCCGCCCTGCACCGCCAACAGGAACGCCGCCTGCAGGATCCACCTGGACGTCTCGACCAGGGGCATCAGTGCGACGGCAGCCGTCATCGTCGCCGCGAAGGCGCACAGCGCCAGCCGAGTACGCGCGCTCATGACCATCCTCCGGAAAACCCTGTCGCCGTGTCGGCCGTGCCGGAGTGTGTGCCGGAGGGGTCCCCGTCCGCCTGCTGCCACAGCCGGGCGAGCTCCACCCCGGGCGGCACCGCCACCGCGGTCCAGCCCGCCTCGCGCAGGAGCCGCAACCGGGCGGCGGCCGGCGCCGCGCCCGCCGCGTTCCTGCCGCGCACCCACGCGGAGCTGTCCAGAACGAAGGCGACGGCGGCACCGCTGCACTGCCGCATCCGGGCCGCCACCGCCGTCTGCTCCATGTCCAGGTCGCCGAAGAAGGCGACGAGCAGCCCCTCGGTGTTCCGCCGCAGCACGTCGTACGCCCGGGAGAGACCGCCTCCGTCGGAGTGGTCGACCACCGCCAGGCTGTCCATCATCAGGCCCGCCGCCTCGGCAGACTCCTGGCCCACCGGCGAGAAGCCGTCGGAGCCCTCGCCCGGCACAGCCCTGCCGTCGTCCGTCAGCAGACGCACGGCGAGGCCGCGCTCCAGCATGTGCACGAGCGCGGAGGCCGCTCCCGAGACCGCCCACTCGAAGGCGGAATCCGGCCCGGCGCCCTGATAGGCGATCCGCCGGGTGTCCAGCAACACCGTGCACCTGGCCCGCTGCGGCTGCTCCTCCCGGCGCACCATCAGCTCGCCGTAGCGCGCGGTGGAGCGCCAGTGCACCCGCCGCAGGTCGTCGCCGTGGCGGTACCCGCGCGGAATGAGGTCGTCCTCGCCCGCCAGGGCGAGCGAACGCTGTCTGCCGTCGCCGTAACCGGCAGACTCGCCCGACGGCCGCAGCGCCGGAAGCGGCTCCGTGCGGGGAATGACGACGAGCGTGTCGTGCGCGCTGAAGGAGCGGGTCAGCTCGCACATGCCGAACGGATCGCTCAGCCGCAACTGCAGGGGCCCGAGCGGATAACGGCCGCGCAGATCGGACCGGACCCGGTAGGAGACCTCACGTCTGCCGCCCGCCTCCACCCGGTCCAGCACGAACCTGGGCCGGGGCCCCAGGACGTACGGCACCCGGTCCTGGAGCATCAGCAGCCCCGTGGGCATCCGGGAGGCGTTGTCCATCCGCAGGTGCACCCGCGCCTCCGAGCCCGCCGGCACCCGCGACGGCGACAGCCGCCGACTGCCGGCGACCCGGTAGCGGGTGCGGTGGAGCACGATCACACAGACCAGGGGCAGCACCGCCAGCAGCAGCCCGACCCGCAACAGATCGCCCTGGCCCAGCACATAGGCGCAGACCGCGGCGGCCACACCGGCGGCGAGGAAGGACCGGCCCCGTGTCGTCAGGCCGTGCACGGCCGAGCGGAGGCCGCCTTTCGCGTCGCCGCTGTCCACGGGGCCGGGCGCACCGGCCGCCATCACAGCCGCCGGGCGCCGGGCTGCCGGCCGTACACCGGGCCGCCGGGCAGGTGCTGCGGCTGCGCCGGGGCGGCCGCGGTACCGGAGGTCGGCACGGGCGTGCGCTGCAGGATGTCCAGCACGACCTGCTCGGCGGTACGGCGGTTGAGCTGGGCCTGAGCCGTCGGCAGCAGACGGTGGGCGAGCACCGCGACCGCGAGCGCCTGCACGTCGTCCGGCAGGGCGTAGTCCCGCCCGCCGAGGGCGGCCGAAGCCTTCGCCGCGCGCAGCAGATGCAGGGTCGCGCGCGGCGAGGCCCCGAGTCTGAGATCGGGATGGTGGCGGGTGGCCCCGACCAGCTCCACCGCGTACCGCCGCACGGAATCGGCCACGTGCACCGCGCGCACCGCGTCGATCAGCTTCACGATGTCGTGCGCGTGCGCCACCGGCTGGAGGTCGTCCAGCGGGGAGAGACCGCCGTGCACGTCGAGCATCCGGAGCTCGGCCTCCGCGCTGGGGTAACCGATCGACACCCGGGCCATGAAACGGTCCCGCTGCGCTTCGGGCAGCGGATACGTGCCCTCCATCTCCACCGGGTTCTGGGTGGCCACGACCATGAACGGATCGGGCAGTTCGTAGGTCTGGCCGTCCATGGTGACCTGGCGTTCCTCCATCGACTCCAGCAGTGCCGACTGGGTCTTGGGGGACGCGCGGTTGATCTCGTCGCCGATCACGATCTGGGCGAAGATCGCACCGGGCTTGAACTCGAAGTCCCGGCGCTGCTGATCGAAGATCGACACACCCGTGATGTCCGAAGGGAGCAGATCCGGTGTGAACTGGATCCGCCGCACGGAGCAGTCGATGGACCGGGCCAGGGCCTTCGCCAGCATCGTCTTGCCGACCCCCGGCACATCCTCGATGAGCAGATGCCCCTCGGCGAGCAGGACGGTCAGCGACAGGCGTACGACCTCGGGCTTGCCCTCGATCACACTCTCCACCGACCTGCGCACCCGCTCCACCGTGGTGGTCAGATCCGTGAGGCTCGCTCGATCGTCATAGGTCGTCACCCGGCCCTCCTCGGCCCCTTGTGCACGGGCCGACAACGAAACCGCCCGGCCCGCCCCGAAATACGGACCCTCGCCGGAGGACCCGGAGAGATGTCACACCCGCATTCTTGTTGGCGTTACCGCGTCGTGTCACTCGCCTGTGGATAAGTAGGAGCGATATGCCGGGTGTGGGTTGTATGTCGGGGTAGGCCGGGGCTGGAACCTCAGGAGGCGGGGAGGATTTCGCGCAGCAGGCCGGTCGTCACGTCGAAGACGAAGCCGCGCACATCGTCCGTGTGCAGGAGGAACGGCGAGGTCCGTACGCGCTGCATCGACTGCCGGACGTCCTGGTCGGCGTCCGTGTATGCCTCGACCGCCCAGACCGGACGCTGGCCGACCTCGTGCTCCAGTTCCTGCCGGAACTCCTCGGTGATGCTCTCGAGGCCGCAGTTGGTGTGGTGGATGAGGATGACGCTGCGGGTGCCGAGCGCCCGCTGGCTGATCGTGAGCGACCGGATGACGTCGTCGGTGACCACACCGCCCGCGTTGCGGATGGTGTGGCAGTCACCGAGTTCCAGGCCGAGCGCGGCGTGGAGGTCGAGGCGGGCGTCCATACAGGCCACCACGGCGACGTTGAGCACGGGCCGGGCGTCCATGCCGGGATCGCTGAACCGGTCCGCGTAAAGGGCGTTCGCCTGGACGAGCCGGTCGGTGACCGTCCCGCCCGAGCGGGCGACGGAGGAGGTTTCGGTGTCGGCGGAGGTCTGTGCGGAAGTCGACATGGTGAGGACGTTATCGCTCACAGGCGTGTCCGGCGTGCTGGGGGAGGGGGCAAAGGACGTCAACGGCACGGGTTGTGAGGTAATCCACAAGGCTCACAGTCCCGCGCCCGGCCGCGTGAGCGGTCCGCCCTTCCGCGGCGGGCGACGCGCTACCCGCTTCGTTGATCGGGAATCGATCGAATGGCAGGGTGGACTAAAGTGACGCCAAGTTATCGACACGCCCGTACATTCTGCATATTTTTGCACGTTTCGAATTCCCCGTGAGGTGCGGCGCACCTGCGGTCCGGCCCTCTCCCGCTCGGCGGTCGGCCGACGCCCCTTCCCCGGCGCCGGCTGGCCTCCCCTTCCGAGCGGGCGGGGACCGGACCGCAGGTGCGGCCCACCGGACTGAGCCTGAGAGGGCGCATTGAGCCAGACCCGACACGTCCCGGTGATGCTCCAGCGGTGCCTGGACCTGTTGGCCCCGGCTCTGGAGGCGCCAGGACCGCAGCCGCCCGTGGTCGTGGACTGCACCCTCGGACTCGGCGGCCACAGCGAGGCCCTGCTCGCCGCCTTCCCCACCGCGCGCCTGGTCGCGCTGGACCGGGACAGGGAAGCGCTGCGGCTCTCCGGTGAGCGCCTCGCGCCGTACGGGGACCGGGCCACCCTGGTGCACGCCGTCTACGACGAGTTGCCCGAGGTGCTCGACCGGCTGGGGATCCCCAAGGTCCAGGGCATCCTGTTCGACCTGGGCGTCTCCTCCATGCAACTGGACGAGGCGGACCGCGGTTTCGCCTACGCCCAGGACGCCCCGCTCGACATGCGCATGGACCAGACGACCGGCATAGGCGCCGCCGAGGTGCTCAACACCTATCCGCCGGGCGAGCTCGTACGGATCCTGCGCGCGTACGGCGAGGAGAAGCAGGCCAAGCGGATCGTCTCCGCGATCGTGCGCGAACGCGAGAAGGAGCCCTTCAGCAACAGCGCCCGGCTTGTCGAGCTGATCCGGAACTCGCTGCCCCAGGCCGCCAAGCGCACCGGCGGCAACCCGGCCAAGCGCACCTTCCAGGCCCTGCGCATCGAGGTCAACGGGGAGCTCACCGTCCTGGAGCGGGCCGTCCCGGCCGCGGTCGGGAGCCTGGCCGTGGGGGGACGGATCGCCGTCCTGTCGTACCACTCGCTCGAGGACCGGCTGGTCAAGCAGGTCTTCGCGGCCGGGGCGGCCAACACGGCGCCGCCCGGACTGCCCGTCGTCCCCGAGCGCTACCAGCCCCGGCTGAAACTGCTGACCCGCGGCGCCGAACTGCCCACCGAGGAGGAGGTCGCCGAGAACCGGCGGGCCGCCCCCGCCAGGCTGCGCGGCGCCGAGCGGATCCGCGAGGAGGAGCGATGAGCGCGCGCCGCCGGACGGTCGGGACACGGCGAAGGGTGGGGGCACGGCGGTGACCGGAACGGCCGAGCAGAGGAAGGGACGGGCCGGACGGCTCGCCCGGCTGATGCCGTCGGGGCCGAGCACCGCGGCCCGTACCCCCTTCGTCCTGCTGGTCGTGCTGCTCCTCGCGGGTGGCCTGATCTCGCTCCTCCTGCTGAACTCCGCTCTGAACGAAGGATCGTTCAAGCTGAGCAGGCTGAAGAAGCAGACCACCGAACTCACCGACGAGCAGCAGGCCCTGCAGCGTGACGTCGACAGCTACTCCGAGCCGGACGCGCTGGAGCGGCGCGCCCGCGAACTCGGCATGGTGCCCGGTGGCAGCCCCGCCTTCCTGAACCCGGACGGCACCGTACGGGGCGTACCCGAGCGGGCCACCGGCGCGCCGTCCCCCCTGACCGCGCCCTCTCCGGCGGCGAGCACGGCCGCCCCGGCCGGATCCCCCGGGGCGGCGGCGTCTCCCACCGCCTCCGCGGTCCCGCCGGCCGCCTCCGGACCGCCGCCTGTCACGACCTTCCCCACCCCGTCCCCGACGAGCCCCGGCAGGTGACGAAGTGCCGTCCAAGGAACCGCCGCGCCGCCGTGTGCCCGGCCCCGCCCGCCCTCGTAACGCGGCAAACGGCGCCGGACGCCCCCGGACCGCCTCCCGCCCCGAGGCGCGGCGGCCGTCCCGCCCGGCGACGCGGCGGCCGCGGACCGGGGCGGCGGGCGGCGGCCCCCGGCGGACCATCCGGCTGGGAAGTCCCCGCCCGAGGCTGCGCCTCGTCGGCCTCTGCCTGACTCTCGTCATGCTCGCGTTCGTCGTCCGGCTCCTCCAGGTGCAGGCCGTCGACGCCAGCGCCTACGCGGCCAAGGCCGACAAGAACCGCTACCTCGAGTACACGATCGCCGCCGAGCGCGGAGAGATCACCGACCGCAGCGGCATCGCCCTGGCCACCAGCGTCGACGCCCACGACATCACGGCCGACCCGAAGCTCTTCACGCCCGAGGAGAGCAAGGCCCCCGACGCCCCGCAGCAGGCGGCGGCTCTGCTCGCCCCGATCCTCGGCAAGGACGCCGTGGACCTGGCGAAGAAGCTCTCGGCGCCCAAGAGCCGGTACACCGTGCTGGCGAGGCGGCAGACGCCGCAGGTCTGGAAGCAGATCAAGGACCTCAAGTCCGTGTTCGCCGAGAAGGCGGCCAAGGACCTGGCGGCCGGCGGCCGGGGCGCCAACGTACTGGCCGGGGTCCTGCAGGAGCCCACCACGAAGCGGGTCTACCCGAACGGTGACCTCGCCGCCGGAATACTGGGATTCGTCAACGCCGAGGGCAAGGGCGGCGGCGGCCTGGAGGCCCAGCTGAACGGCCGGCTGGAGGGCGAGGACGGCACGATCCGGTACGCCCAGGCCGGCGGCCGGCCCGTACCGACCGCCGGCTCGAAGGAGATCCCGGCCGTCGCCGGCACCGATGTCGAGCTGACCATCGACCGGGACATCCAGTGGGCGGCCCAGCGGGCCATCGCCGACCAGGTGAAGAAGTCCCGGGCGGACCGCGGCTACGTGGTCGTCCAGAACACGAGGACCGGCGAGGTGCTGGCCATGGCCAACGCCCCCGGCTACGACCCGAACGACCTCTCGCGGGTCGACGGAGCGGCCCTCGGCAACGCGGCGCTCCAGGACGTCTACGAACCCGGCTCCACCAGCAAGGTCATGTCGATGGCCGCCGTGCTGGAGGAGGGGGTCGCGACGCCCGGTACGCACGTCACCGTCCCCAACCGGCTGCACCGCGGCGACCGGCTGTTCCGGGACGACATCGACCACCCCACCTGGTACCTGACGCTCAACGGCGTCCTCGCCAAGTCGAGCAACATCGGCACCATCCTGGCCACCGGCCAGCTCGGCAGGAACCAGACCGAGGCCAACAAGGTCCTCCACTCCTACCTGCGCAAGTTCGGGATCGGCAGCCCCACGGGGCTCGGCTACCCGGGGGAGACGCCCGGCATCCTCGCCGAACCGAAGGACTGGTCGACCTCGCAGCAGTACACGATCCCGTTCGGCCAGGGGCTCTCGCTCAACGCCATGCAGGCCGCGTCCGTCTACCAGACCATCGCCAACGGCGGCATGCGGATCGCGCCGACCCTGGTGCGCGGTACCAAGGACGCCGACGGGCGCTACACCGCGGCCGAAGCCCCGAAGAAGACCCGGGTGGTCAGCGAGAAGACCGCCCGGACCCTGGCGAGGATGCTGGAGTCCGTGGTGGACGACAGGGAAGGCACCGGGACCAAGGCCCACATCGACGGCTACCGGGTCGCGGGCAAGACCGGCACCGCCAACCGCGTCGACCCCGTGCGCGGTGTCTACAAGGGCTACACCGCGTCCTTCGCGGGCTTCGCACCCGCGGACGATCCGCAGATCACCGTCTACTGCGCCATCCAGAACCCCACCACGGGCAGCTATTTCGGTGGCCAGATCTGCGGTCCGATCTACAAGAAGGTCATGGAGTTCGCCCTCAAGACCCTCCAGGCCGCCCCGTCCGGCACCGCTCCCGCCCGGCTGCCGGTGTCCTTCGAGCCCGGCGAGTGACGCGGTAGACCGTCAGTGACGACGATCACCCCCGATCCAGGGAACCGGAGCGAGAAGTACCGCGACCCCGGCCCCTCGCTTCGCGGGAGGCCGGGTCCGCCCGGTACGCTCACCGCCGTGCCCCACGCTGATCAGTTCCAAACCACTCAGAAGGACGCGCCTGTGACCTATCCGGGAGCGCCCCGACCGGACCGGCTCCGGCCGACTTCCCTCGGAGAGCTGGCAGCCCGGCTGGGCGCCGGACCGCAGGCATCCGGGGAGGTCACCGGCATCACCCACGACTCGCGGGCCGTGCGCCCGGGGGACGTGTACGCGGCCCTGCCCGGTGCCCGCCTGCACGGTGCGGACTTCGCCGCCCAGGCCGCCGGCCTCGGCGCGGCTGCGATCCTCACCGACCCGGCGGGCGCCGAGCGCGCGGCGGCCACCGGCCTCCCGGTCCTGGTCGCCGACGACCCACGCGGCCGGATGGGCGACCTCGCCGCCGAGATCTACGGGCGCCCGGGTGCGGATCTCCTGCAGATCGGCATCACCGGGACGTCCGGCAAGACCACCACGGCCTACCTCGTCGAGGGCGGCCTGCGCGGCGCCGGCCGCAGCACCGGCCTGATCGGCACGGTCGAGATGCGGATCGGGGACGAGCGCATCAAGTCGGAGCGCACCACCCCCGAAGCGACCGACCTGCAGGCCCTGTTCGCCGTCATGCGCGAGCGCGGTGTCGAGGCGGTGGCGATGGAGGTCTCCAGCCACGCACTCGTGCTGGGCCGGGTCGACGGCTGCGTCTTCGACGTCGCCGTCTTCAACAACCTCAGCCCGGAGCACATGGAGTTCCACTCCGGGATGGAGGACTACTTCCAGGCCAAGGCCCAGCTGTTCACCCCGCGGCGCAGCAAGCTCGGTGTGCTCAACTTCGACGACGCCTACGGCCGCAGGCTGGTCACGGAGGCGACCGTCCCGGTCGTCACCTTCTCCGCGGAGGGCCACCCGGACGCCGACTGGCGGGCCGAGGACGTCGAAGTGGGTCCGCAGGACAGCACCTTCACCGCGGTCGCCCCCGGAGGCGAGCGGATCGCCGCCAGGGCGCCGCTGCCCGGCCCCTTCAACGTCGCCAACACCCTCGCCGCGATCGTCACGCTGGCCGCCGCCGGCGTCGACCCGCAGACCGCCGCCGACGGTGTCGCCGCCGTCCCCGGGGTCCCCGGCCGGCTGGAACGCGTCGACGCGGGACAGCCGTACCTGGCGGTCGTCGACTACGCGCACAAGACCGACGCCGTCGAGTCCGTCCTGCGCTCCCTGCGGAAGGTCACCGAGGGCCGGGTGCACATCGTGCTCGGCTGCGGTGGCGACCGCGACACGACGAAGCGCGGACCCATGGGCGCCGCCGCGGCCCGCCTCGCCGACACCGCCGTACTGACCTCGGACAATCCCCGTTCCGAGGACCCCCTGGCGATCCTCGCCGCCATGCTCTCGGGCGCCGCCGAGGTGCCCGTCCACGAGCGCGGCGACGTGCTCGTCGACGCGGACCGGGCGGCGGCCATCGCCGCGGCCGTCGCCCGCGCCGAGCCCGGCGACACCGTGCTGGTGGCCGGAAAGGGCCACGAGCAGGGCCAGGACGTCCACGGAGTCGTCCGGCCCTTCGACGACCGCAAGGTCCTGCGTGAGGCCATCGAGCGCGCCTCGGGGCCCGCGAGCGCCGTGCACGCCCCCGACGACCGCGTACACACCCACGAGAACAACAGTCAGGGATGACCAAGTGATCGCCCTTTCCCTCGCCGAGATCGCCGGCATCGTCGGCGGGCAGCCGCACGACACGCCGGACCTGTCCGTCCTCGTCACCGGGCCCGTCGTCATCGACTCCCGGGAGGTGCGGCAGGGCTCCCTGTTCGCCGCGTTCGCGGGAGAGCGGGCCGACGGCCACGACTTCGCGCGGCGCGCCGTCGAGGCGGGCGCGGCAGCGGTGCTCGCCGCCCGCCCCGTCGGCGTGCCGGCGATCGTCGTCGACGACGTCGTGTCGGCGCTCGGCACCCTCGCCCGGACCGTGGTCGAGCGCCTCGGCACCACCGTCGTCGCGCTCACCGGTTCGGCCGGCAAGACCTCCACCAAGGACCTGATCGCGCAGCTGCTGGAGCGCAAGGCCCCCACGGTGTGGACCCCGGGGTCCCTCAACAACGAGATCGGCCTGCCGCTCACCGCGCTGAGCGCCACCCCCGAGACCCGGCACCTCGTACTCGAGATGGGTGCGCGAGGCATCGGTCACATCCACTACCTCGCCGAGCTCACCCCGCCACGGATCGGGCTGGTCCTGAACGTGGGCAGCGCCCACCTCGGCGAGTTCGGCAGCCGTGAGGCGATCGCCCAGGCCAAGGGCGAACTCGTGGAGGTCCTCCCCGAGGACGGTGTCGCGGTGCTCAACGCCGACGACCCGCTGGTGCGGGCGATGGCGTCCCGCACAAAAGCCCGGGTGATCCTCTTCGGGGAGGCCCCGGATGCGGACGTACGGGGAGAGAACGTCCGGCTCACGGACGACGGCCGCCCCGCTTTCGCGCTCCGCACACCCACCGGGTGCAGCGACGTGACCTTGCGCCTGTACGGTGAGCACCACGTGTCGAACGCGCTCGCCGCGGCCGCCGTCGCCCATGAGTTGGGCATGTCCGTGACCGAGATCGCCGATGCGCTCTCCGGGGCGGGCACCCTCTCCCGCTGGCGCATGGAGGTCACCGAGCGTCCGGACGGTGTGACGGTCGTCAATGACGCCTACAACGCGAACCCCGAATCCATGCGAGCCGCGCTGCGTGCGCTGGCCGCCATGGGCAAGGCCTCACGGGCAGCGGGGGGACGCACGTGGGCGGTGCTCGGTCAGATGGCCGAGCTCGGCGACGCGTCGCTCGCCGAGCACGACGCGGTCGGACGGCTCGCCGTCCGGCTCAACGTCAGCAAGCTCGTCGCTGTCGGAGGAAGAGAAGCCTCCTGGCTGCAACTGGGCGCATATAACGAGGGTTCGTGGGGTGAGGAGTCGGTGCACGTGTCCGACGCACAGGCGGCCGTCGACCTGTTGCGCAGTGAACTGCGCCCGGGAGACGTCGTGCTGGTGAAGGCGTCCCGGTCGGTCGGCCTGGAGAAGGTCGCCCTGGCACTGCTGGAGACGACCGAGGGCGAGGTCCCCGTCCGATGAGGCAGATCCTCTTCGCAGGAGCCATAGGGCTCTTCCTGACGCTGGTCGGCACCCCGCTGCTGATCAAACTTCTGGCCCGCAAGGGCTACGGGCAGTTCATCCGGGACGACGGCCCGCGTACCCACGGCAGCAAGCAGGGCACGCCCACCATGGGTGGTATCGCCTTCATCCTGGCGACGATCATCGCGTACGTCCTGGCGAAGGTGATCACCGGTGAGGAGATGCGCTTCTCCGGTGTCCTGGTCCTCTTCCTCATGGCGGGAATGGGCCTCGTCGGCTTCCTCGACGACTACATCAAGATCGTCAAACAGCGTTCGCTGGGTCTGCGGGCGAAGGCCAAGATGGCCGGCCAGCTGATCGTCGGCATCGCCTTCGCGGTGCTCTCCCTGCAGTTCGCGGACGCCCGGGGCAACACCCCGGCCTCCACCCGGCTCTCCTTCGTCGAGGACTTCGGCTGGTCGATCGGACCGGTGCTGTTCTGCGTCTGGGCTCTGTTCATGATTCTCGCCATGTCCAACGGCGTGAACCTGACGGACGGTCTGGACGGCCTCGCGACCGGTGCCTCCGTGATGGTCTTCGGCGCCTACACCTTCATCGGGCTGTGGCAGTTCCAGGAATCCTGCGCCAACGCCACCACGCTGACCAACCCTCAGGCCTGTTTCGAGGTACGCGATCCACTCGACCTGGCGGTCGTCGCCTCCGCGCTGATGGGCGCCTGCTTCGGCTTCCTGTGGTGGAACACCTCACCCGCCAAGATCTTCATGGGTGACACCGGTTCCCTCGCCCTCGGCGGTGCGCTCGCCGGCCTCGCGATCTGCTCCCGCACGGAGTTCCTGCTCGCGCTCCTCGGCGGCCTCTTCGTGATGATCACCATGTCCGTGGTCATCCAGGTCGGCTCCTTCAAGATGACCGGCAAGCGGGTCTTCCGGATGGCGCCGCTCCAGCACCACTTCGAACTCAAGGGGTGGTCCGAGGTCCTTGTGGTGGTCCGCTTCTGGATCATCCAGGGCATGTGCGTCATCGTCGGCCTCGGCCTCTTCTACGCGGGATGGGCAGCCAAGAAGTGAGCACCGTGGACTGGCAGGGCAAGCACGTCACCGTCGCCGGGCTCGGCGTCAGCGGTATCCCCGCCGCCCGCGCCCTGCACGAGCGCGGCGCCCTCGTCACCGTCGTCACCGACGGCGACGACGAGCGCTCCCGCGCCCAGGCCGCCGAACTGGAGGAATGGGCTGCCGCGCGCAGCGCCTCCGGCCAGGGCGGTGGTGGGCGACGGGAGGGAATCACCGTGCGCCTCGGCGACGGGGCGACCCTGCCCGAGTCCACCGAGCTCATCGTCACGGCCCCCGGCTGGAAGCCGGACAAGCCGCTCTTCCTCGCAGCCGCCGAGGCCGGCGTCCCCGTCTGGGGCGACGTCGAACTCGCCTGGCGGCTGCGGGGCCCCGGGGCGGCACCCTGGCTCGCGGTCACCGGGACCAACGGCAAGACCACGACCGTGCGGATGCTCGCCTCGATCCTCGAAGCGGCCGGCCTGCGCACGGCGGCGGTCGGCAACATCGGGGTCTCCCTGCTGGACGCGGTGCTCGGCGACGAGCCGTACGACGTGCTCGCCGTCGAGCTCTCCAGCTACCAGCTGCACTGGGCGCCCTCGCTGCGCGCCCATTCCGCCGCCGTCCTCAACCTGGCCCCCGACCACCTGGACTGGCACGGTTCCATGGCCGGGTACGCGGCCGACAAGGGCCGGATCTACGAGGGCAACAGCGTCGCCTGCGTCTACAACGCCCAGGACGGCGCCACCGAGGACCTCGTCCGCGAGGCCGACGTGGTGGAGGGCTGCCGGGCCATCGGCTTCACCCTCGGTACGCCGGGGCCCTCCCAGCTCGGTGTGGTCGACGGCATCCTCGTCGACCGGGCCTTCGTGGCCGGCCGGCACAAGCAGGCCCAGGAGCTCGCCGAGGTCGGCGACGTGAACCCGCCGGCCCCCCACAACATCGCCAACGCCCTGGCGGCGGCGGCCCTGGCACGCGCCTTCGGCGTTCCACCGGCGGCCGTGCGGGACGGGCTGCGGGCCTTCCGCCCGGACGCCCACCGCATCGAACGCGTGGCGGAGACCGGCGGGGTCACGTACATCGACGACTCCAAGGCCACCAACACCCATGCCGCCGAGGCCTCCCTCGCGGCCTACGACCCCATCGTCTGGATCGCCGGCGGCCTCGCCAAGGGCGCCACCTTCGACGAGCTCGTGACCGGGGCGGCGAAGCGGCTCCGGGGCGTCGTGCTGATCGGCGCCGACCGGGCGCTGATCCGCGAAGCCCTGGCACGACACGCCCCCGAGGTACCGGTGGTCGACCTCGACCGGACCGACACTGGGGCGATGTCCGGGGCGGTCCGGGAAGCGGCACGGCTGGCCCGGCCGGGCGACACCGTGCTGCTGGCACCCGCCTGCGCCTCGATGGACATGTTCGCCAACTACAACAAGCGGGGCGAGGCGTTCGCGGACGCGGTGCGCCGGCTCGCCGACGAGAGCGCCTGACGGGCACGGCCGGGGCGCCGTACTCCCCCGGAGGACCGGGGTACCGGCGGCACCGCCCCGGGCCCGGGTGACAGCCCCCGGGCACGAGCAGTGGAGGGGACAGCGACAATGCCGGCCGACGAGAGCCCATCCGCACGCGGAGCGGTGCCCTCGCGGGCGACCGCGGCGATCAGCAGGGCGTTCACCCCGGGCCGCCTCGCCGGTGCGCTGCCCACGGGCCCCGGACTGTCCGCAGGGCTCCTCCTGCGGAGCCGCCCCGCCGCGGGCCCCCGCCGCCCCGCCGCCCCGCGGGGCGGCCACGGCCCGGCCCCGGCTTCCCGGCCGCCCCGCGGCGCGGGGGTGCGAGGGATGTACGAGCAGGCGCGGCGGGCCTGGGACCGCCCTCTGACGGCGTACTACCTGATCCTCGGCTCCAGCCTGCTGATCACCGTGCTCGGCCTCGTGATGGTCTACTCCGCCTCGATGATCAAGGCGCTGGAGCTCGCCAAACCAGGGACGTACTTCTTCCGCAAGCAGTTCCTCGCCGCCGTCATCGGGGCCGCGCTGATGCTGCTGGCCTCCCGCATGCCCGTCAAGCTCCACCGGGCACTGGCCTACCCGCTGCTCATGGGTACGGTCTTCCTCATGGTCCTGGTGCAGGTGCCGGGGATAGGGATGTCGGTCAACGGGAACCAGAACTGGATCTACCTCGGCGGCCCCTTCCAGCTCCAGCCCAGCGAGTTCGGCAAACTCGCCCTCATCCTGTGGGGCGCCGACCTGCTCGCCCGCAAGCAGGACAAGCGGCTGCTGACGCAGTGGAAGCACATGCTCGTTCCGCTCGTCCCCGTCGCGTTCATGCTGCTCGGGCTGATCATGCTGGGCGGGGACATGGGCACGGCGATCATCCTCACCGCGATCCTCTTCGGCCTGCTCTGGCTGGTGGGCGCGCCCACCCGGCTCTTCGCCGGTGTGCTCACCGTCGCGGGCCTGCTGGCCTTCCTGCTGATCAGGACCAGCCCGAACCGGATGTCCCGGCTCAGCTGCATGGGAGTCAGCGAACCCGGCCCCGACGGCTCCTGCTGGCAGGCCGTGCACGGAATCTACGCCCTCGCCTCCGGCGGATGGTTCGGTTCCGGGCTGGGTGCGAGTGTGGAAAAATGGGGTCAACTCCCCGAACCTCACACCGACTTCATCTTCGCCATCACCGGGGAGGAACTCGGTCTGGCGGGGACGCTGTCGGTACTCGCCCTCTTCGCGGCTCTAGGCTATGCGGGTATCCGCGTGGCCGGACGCACGGAGGACCCCTTCGTGAGGTACGCAGCGGGAGGCGTGACCACCTGGATCACGGCCCAGGCCGTGATCAACATCGGTGCGGTGCTCGGCCTGTTGCCGATCGCCGGTGTCCCGCTGCCGCTGTTCTCCTACGGAGGTTCGGCCCTGCTGCCGACCATGTTCGCTGTCGGGCTCATGATCGCCTTCGCGCGAGACGATCCCGCGGCGAAAGCGGCCCTGGCCATGCGGAGGCCCGGGGTCAGATGGAAGACGATGAGACGGCGCGTCACGAAGCGTCCGTCCGGAGAGCGGTGAATTTCGGTGCATGTCGTACTCGCCGGCGGGGGGACCGCCGGCCACATCGAGCCCGCGCTTGCCCTCGCAGACGCCCTGCGCAGGCAGGACCCGGCCGTGGGAATCACTGCCCTCGGCACGGAACGCGGACTCGAGACCAGGCTCGTACCCGAGCGGGGGTACGAGCTGGCACTGATCCCTGCCGTGCCGCTGCCGCGCAAACCCACCCCTGAGCTGATCACCGTCCCGGGGCGGCTGCGCGGCACCATCAAGGCCGCGGAGCAGATCCTGGAACGCACCAGGGCGGACTGCGTGGTCGGCTTCGGGGGCTACGTCGCCCTGCCCGGCTACCTCGCCGCCAAGCGGGCGGGGGTCCCCATCGTCGTCCACGAGGCGAACGCCCGGCCGGGCCTCGCCAACAAGATCGGTTCGCGGTACGCCCACGGCGTGGCCGTCTCCACCCCCGACAGCAAGCTGCGCGGTGCCCGTTACATCGGCATCCCGCTGCGCCGGACCATCGCCACCCTCGACCGGGCCCGGGTCCGCCCGGAGGCGCGCGCCGCCTTCGGCCTCGACCCCAACCTGCCGACGCTGCTGGTCTCCGGTGGTTCCCAGGGTGCGCGGCACCTCAACGAGGTCGTCCAGCGGGTCGCACCGCTGCTCCAGCGCTCCGGGATCCAGATCCTCCATGTGGTGGGCCCCAAGAACGAATTGCCGCGTATCGACAACATGCCCGGGATGCCGCCCTACATCCCGGTACCGTACGTGGACCGGATGGACCTCGCGTACGCGGCGGCCGACATGATGCTCTGCCGTGCGGGCGCGATGACCGTCGCAGAGCTGTCCGCCGTCGGGCTGCCCGCAGCCTACGTGCCGTTGCCGATCGGGAACGGCGAACAGCGGCTCAACGCCCAGCCGGTGGTCAACGCCGGCGGCGGCCTGCTGGTGGACGACGCGGCGCTCACCCCCGAGTGGGTGCAGGGCAACGTCCTTCCGGTGCTGTCGGATCCGCACCGGCTGTACGAAATGTCCCGCGCCGCGGCCGAGTTCGGGCGCAGGGACGCCGACGACCTGCTCGTCGGCATGGTGTACGAGGCGATTGCCGCACGCCGCCAGGCGTGAGGCGGTGCGGGCCCGGGGCGTGCGCCCCGGGCCCGGTGAAGGAGCGAGTGTGGCCGGACCGACGACCGCCCAGCGCGGCGAAGCCAAGCGGGCCGACACCCCGGCCCGCCCTCCGCACATCGGCCCCGAGGGGCGTCGGCTGACCGGCCGGACGCGACTGGTCCTGGCCGCCGTTGCCGCCGCACTGCTCGCCGCAGGCGTGCTCTGGGTGCTCTACGGCTCCTCCTGGCTGCGGGTTGAGCAGGTGACGGCCTCGGGTACCGAGGTTCTGACACCGGCGGAGGTGAAGGCTGCGGCGGCGGTCCCGGTCGGGGCCCCGCTGGTCTCCGTGGACCTCGATGCCACGGAGGTCACCCTGCGCCGGAAGCTCCCCCGCATCGACTCCGTGGAGGCGGTCCGGTCGTGGCCGCACGGAATCACCCTCGAAGTGACTGAACGCAAGCCGGTTCTGCTGGTCGAAAAGGGCTCAAAGTTCATTGAAGTGGACGCGAAAGGCGTGCGTTTCGCCACGGTGGACAAAGCGCCCGGTCGCGTACCGCTGCTGGAAATGACGCCGGATCAGTCCGCGAGCCTGCGCCGCTTCGGCGGTGACCGTCTGGTGAGGGAGGCGGTGCGGGTCGCGGGCGATCTGCCGGGGAAGGTGGCGGGGGAGACGGATGTCGTGAGGATCACCTCATACGATGCCGTTGTCCTCCGATTGACCCGGAATCGCACCGTTATGTGGGGCAGTAGCGAAGAAGGGCCCGTCAAGGCGCGGGTTCTGACCGCTCTCATGAAAGCGTCTCCCGAAGCGGGGCACTTCGACGTGAGTGCGCCCAGCGCTCCCGCTGCGTCGAAGAGTTGACGGCCGTTTGGCCTGGCCAGCACCCTGGTTGGTCAGCGCTACGGGTGATCACATAGGGTGAAAAGAAAAACGGGAGGTTCGGCGTGTTCGTTGAACGTGCGCCACTTGTCGACTTAGTGTCCTGTTCGGAAGAGTCCAAGAAGCAGACACACTGGTAACCCTCAACTTCAAGGTTAGGGTTTGGGTCGGCGTCCGGACCGTCCCAATCGGCATCCGTCGTCGCGGCGGGACTACCGCGAAGCGACGACACGTAACTCGAGGCGAGAGGCCTTCGACGTGGCAGCACCGCAGAACTACCTCGCAGTCATCAAGGTCATCGGTGTCGGCGGCGGTGGTGTCAATGCCATCAACCGAATGATCGAGGTCGGCCTCAAGGGCGTCGAGTTCATCGCGATCAACACCGATGCGCAGGCACTGTTGATGAGCGACGCCGACGTCAAGCTCGACGTCGGTCGTGAACTCACCCGCGGCCTCGGCGCCGGGGCGAACCCGGCCGTCGGTCGTAAGGCGGCAGAGGACCACCGTGAGGAGATCGAGGAGGTCCTCAAGGGGGCCGACATGGTCTTCGTCACCGCCGGAGAAGGCGGCGGCACCGGCACCGGCGGCGCACCCGTCGTCGCCAACATCGCCCGCTCGCTGGGTGCCCTGACGATCGGTGTGGTCACCCGCCCGTTCACCTTCGAGGGCCGGCGGCGCGCGAACCAGGCGGAGGACGGCATCGCCGAGCTCCGCGAAGAGGTCGACACCCTCATCGTCATTCCCAACGACCGCCTGCTGTCCATCTCGGACCGCCAGGTCAGTGTCCTGGACGCCTTCAAGTCGGCCGACCAGGTGCTGCTCTCGGGTGTCCAGGGCATCACCGACCTCATCACGACCCCGGGTCTGATCAACCTCGACTTCGCCGACGTCAAGTCGGTCATGTCCGAGGCGGGATCGGCCCTCATGGGCATCGGATCGGCCCGGGGCGACGACCGGGCGGTCGCGGCCGCGGAGATGGCGATCTCCTCACCGCTCCTGGAGGCGTCCATCGACGGCGCCCGGGGCGTCCTGCTCTCCATCTCCGGCGGCAGCGACCTCGGTCTCTTCGAGATCAACGAGGCGGCCCAGCTGGTGAGCGAGGCGGCCCACCCGGAGGCCAACATCATCTTCGGCGCGGTCATCGACGACGCGCTGGGCGACGAGGTCCGGGTCACCGTCATCGCCGCGGGTTTCGACGGCGGCCAGCCGCCGGCCCGCCGGGAGACCGTGCTCGGGGCGAGCGGCAAGCGCGAGGAGCCGGCGCCGCCGGCCCGTAGCGCCGAGCCGGTGCGCCAGACGAGCACGCTGGGCTCGGTGCCCCCGCGTGAGGAGACCCCGGCGCCCGCCGACCCGGCACCCGCCGCGAACGAGAGCTCGCTGCCGCCGGTCTCGCCGCCGCACGTCCCGACGGCCCGTCCCTACCAGGACAGCCAGGCGGAAGAGCTGGACGTACCGGATTTCTTGAAGTGATAGATCCGCGGCACGCGGTACGGACCGCGGTGGCTTCGGCGGGCGGCGCCCATTTCGCTTTCACCGACAGGTGGGGCGGAGTGAGCGCCGTTCCGTACGAGGAGCTCAACCTCGGCGGCGCGGTCGGTGACGACCCCGCCGCTGTCGGTGCGAACCGGGAGCGCGCGGCCCGGTCCCTCGGCCTGGACCCGCGGACGGTCGTCTGGATGAACCAGGTGCACGGGCGTGAGGTGGCGGTGGTCGACGGACCGTGGGGCGACCTCGCGGAGATCCCGGCGGTCGACGCGGTGGTGACGGCCCGGCGCGGGCTTCCGCTCGCGGTGCTGACCGCCGACTGCACGCCCGTCCTGCTCGCCGACCCCGTGGCCGGTGTCGCCGGGGCCGCCCACGCGGGCCGCCCGGGGCTGGTCGCCGGTGTCGTGCCGGCCGCCGTCGAGGCGATGACCGCCCTGGGTGCCGAACCGTCACGGATCGTCGCCCGTACCGGGCCGGCCGTCTGCGGGCGGTGCTACGAGGTTCCGGAGGAGATGCGTGCCGAGGTCGCCCGGGTCGTTCCGGCGGCCTGGTCGCAGACCTCCTGGGGGACCCCCGCCGTGGACGTCACCGCCGGAGTCCACGCCCAGCTCGACGCGCTCGGCGTGCGTGAGCGGCACCGTTCGCCGTTCTGCACCCTGGAGTCGGGCGACCACTTCTCGTACCGCCGCGACCGCACCACGGGTCGGCTCGCCGGATATGTCTGGTTGGACAGGTAGGACATGACGGATCGTAAGGGTCAACTCGCGGCGAACCTGGCGCAGGTGGAGGAACGCATCGCGTCCGCCTGTGCGGTGGCGGGCCGCGCGCGGGAGGAAGTGACCCTCATCGTGGTCACCAAGACCTACCCCGCGAGCGATGTGCGGATCCTGCACGAACTCGGTGTGCGTCATGTCGCGGAGAACCGCGACCAGGACGCGGCCCCCAAAGCCGCAGCCTGTACGGATCTGTCGCTCACCTGGCACTTCGTCGGGCAGTTGCAGACGAACAAGGTCCGTTCCGTGACCGGTTATGCCGATGTGGTGCAGTCGGTGGACCGGATCAAGCTCGTCACCGCACTGTCCGCGGCGGCGGTGAAGGCCGGGCGGGAACTCGGCTGTCTCATCCAGGTCGCCCTCGACGCGGAGAGCGGCGAACGCGGCGACCGGGGAGGCGTCGCACCCGACGCGATCGAGGAGTTGGCCGCGGCGGTGGAAGCCGCGCCAGGGCTCCGGCTGGGCGGTCTGATGACCGTCGCCCCGCTCGCGGGGCCCTATGCGGGCCGGCAACGGGCCGCGTTCGACCGGCTGATGGAATTCTCATCCCGCCTGCGCGGGAACCATCCGGCTGCGAACATGGTCTCCGCCGGGATGAGTGCGGATCTCGAGGACGCCGTGGCGGCCGGAGCGACACATGTACGCGTCGGTACGGCGGTACTCGGAGTCCGACCCCGGCTCGGGTAACGTCGCGAAGCAAGTCGGACCACAGCAGAAAATATGGTCATTCCCGCTCACGGCGGGCAGGCCGGAGTGGATCGCGGGCACTTGGTGACACGAATGCCGATCCACCACAGAGCGGAGGACTCGGAGCATGGCCGGCGCGATGCGCAAGATGGCGGTCTACCTCGGCCTCGTGGAGGACGATGGGTACGACGGTCCGGGGTTCGACCCCGATGACGAATTCGAACCCGAGCCGGAACCCGAGCGGGACCGGCGGCGGCATCAGCCCCCGCATCAGGTGGAGCGGGAACGGGACGAACCGGTGCGAGTGGTGCAGCCCCCCGCACAGCGTGAGCCGGTTCAGCTCCCGGCGGAAAGCGGACGACCCGCCCGAATCGCCCCCGTGGCATCCATCACACCTGAACGCCCGAACATGGAGAAGAACGCACCGGTGATCATGCCCAAGGTCGTGTCCGAGCGGGAGCCCTACCGCATCACCACGCTGCACCCCAGGACCTACAACGAGGCCCGTACCATCGGGGAACACTTCCGCGAGGGCACTCCGGTGATCATGAATCTGACGGAGATGGACGACACGGACGCGAAGCGACTTGTCGACTTTGCCGCAGGACTTGTCTTCGGTCTCCATGGCAGCATTGAGCGCGTGACGCAGAAGGTGTTCCTGTTGTCGCCTGCTAACGTCGATGTCACGGCGGAGGACAAGGCCCGCATCGCAGAGGGCGGATTCTTCAACCAGAGCTGAGAACACGACACCGGGAACGACCCGGCCGCGAGGCCGGAGCAACGAAAGCCAGGGGAGAGGGAAGCGCGGGACATGGGCGTCGCACTGGATGTGGTCTATATCGCGCTGATGTGTTTCCTCATCGTGCTGATCTTCCGGCTGATCATGGACTACGTCTTCCAGTTCGCACGTTCATGGCAGCCAGGCAAGGCGATGGTGATCGTTCTCGAGGGCACCTACACTGTCACGGATCCACCGCTGAAGCTTCTGCGGCGGTTCATACCGCCGTTGCGTCTCGGGGGCGTGGCACTTGACCTGTCCTTCTTCGTTCTGATGATCATCGTCTACATTCTGCTCAACATCGTGGGCAAGCTTGCGAGCAGCGTGTGAACGATACGGTCTTGCCGACTGCCGACGACTACGTAGAGGTGAAGAAGAGATGCCGCTGACCCCCGAGGACGTGCGGAACAAGCAGTTCACGACCGTCCGCCTCCGAGAAGGCTATGACGAGGACGAGGTCGATGCCTTCCTCGACGAGGTCGAATCGGAACTGACGCGCCTGCTCCGTGAGAACGAGGACCTGCGCGCCAAGCTGGCCGCCGCCACGCGCGCGGCCGCGCAGAACCAGCAGCAGCAACAGCAGCAGCAGCAGGGTATGCGCAAACCGCCGGAGCCGCAGGACCGGCCCGGTGGACCGGTGCCCGCCGCCATATCGGGTCCGCCGGTGCAGCAGCAGCCCCCGCAGATGGGTCCCCCCCAGCTGCCCGGAGGCGCTCCGCAGCTGCCCGCCGGTCCCAGCGGCCATGGCCCCCAGGGCGGCCACGGTCCCGGTCCGCAGGGCCCGCACGGCCCCGGCCCGATGCAGGGCGGTCCCATGGGCGGCCCGATGGGCGGCCCCATGGGCGGTCACGCACCGCAGCAGCAGCAGATGCAGCAGATGCAGCAGCCGCAGATGCAGCAGCCCGGTCAGGGCCCCGGCGGCGACAGTGCCGCCCGTGTCCTCTCGCTCGCCCAGCAGACCGCCGACCAGGCGATCGCGGAGGCCCGTTCCGAGGCCAACAAGATCGTCGGTGAGGCCCGCAGCCGTGCCGAGGGTCTGGAGCGCGACGCCCGCGCCAAGGCGGACGCCCTGGAGCGGGACGCGCAGGAGAAGCACCGCGTGGCGATGGGCTCGCTGGAGTCGGCCCGCGCGACGCTCGAGCGCAAGGTCGAGGACCTGCGTGGCTTCGAGCGTGAGTACCGGACCCGTCTGAAGTCCTACCTGGAGAGCCAGCTGCGTCAGCTGGAGACCCAGGCGGACGACTCGCTGGCTCCGCCGCGGACCCCGGCCGCCGCTTCGCTGCCGCCGTCCCCCTCGCTGGCTCCGGCCGGCGCGGGTGCGATGGGGCACAGCATGAGCGGCAACCACGGTGGCCACGGCAACCAGCAGATGGGTGGAGGCAACCAGTCGATGGGCGGTGCGCCGTCCTACGGCGGGCAGCAGCAGATGTCGCCCGCGATGACGCAGCCGATGGCGCCGGTGCGGCCGCAGGCTCCGCAGCCGATGCAGCAGGCGCCTTCGCCGATGCGCGGGTTCCTCATCGACGAGGACGACAACTGAGCGGTGCGCGCTCGCTGAGCGCATAGCCGTCGGCAGGCTGAGGGCCGGGCCCCGGGATTTCCCGGGGCCCGGCCCTTTGTGCGCCCGGGCCGCGGGGCGGGCGGGGCGGGACCGTCGGCAGGCTGTGAGGGCCTGAAGGGGCCTGAAGGGGCCTGGAGGGGCACGGTGCGTGCGGTCGCTACGGACCTGTTCCCCGCCCCTCCCCTCGACCCGGGCAACGCCGGAACCCGCGCCTCACCCGCCGGCGGGACTGACGGGCGCTCCGAAGCCGGTGGGGTGTGGCCGGGCACCGCGCCCCTGAGGGGGAGGAGGCGTCGGCCGGGAATGCAGCGGCCTACGCAAGACGCTCGGCCGGGGTACCCCGGCCGAGCGTCTTGCGTGATCTCCTCACCACCTGGAACCAGGCAGTGGTGCCAGGGCCCTGGAATCCAGGTGCGTCCGGCCGGGCCCTCGGGGGTGGGTCAGTGTGCCGTCCTGCGGAGGTGGAAGGTGAGCTCCAGGCCCTCGTCCTCGAAGGCGGGTCCGTACGTGGCGTCCGGCTCGCCCTGGGCGTAGTCCACGGCCAGTACCTCGTCCTTGATCAGGGAGGCGTGCGCGGTCAGCGCCTCGGTCGTCGCGGTGGCCGCCGAGGTCCAGCGGACGGCGATCCGGTCCGCCACGTCGAGGCCGCTGTTCTTACGGGCCTCCTGGATCAGCCGGATCGCGTCACGGGCCAGGCCCGCCGCCCGCAGTTCCGGGGTGATCTCCAGGTCCAGGGCGACCGTCGCGCCCGAGTCGGACGCCACCGACCAGCCCTCGCGCGGGGTCTCCGTGATGATGACCTCGTCCGAGCCGAGAGTGATCCGCTCGCCGTCGACCTCGACCGACGCCGTACCCTCGCGCAGTGCCAGGGAGAGGGCTGCGGCGTCCGCGTTCGCGACCGCCTTGGCCACCGCCTGGACGCCCTTGCCGAACCGCTTGCCCAGGGCACGGAAGTTCGCCTTGGCCGTGGTGTCGACCAGGGAGCCGCCGACCTCCGACAGCGAGGCCAGGGAGGCGACGTTCAGTTCCTCCGTGATCTGGGCGCGCAGCTCGGGCGGGAGCGATTCGAAGCCCGAGGCCGCGACCAGGGCCCGCGACAGGGGCTGGCGGGTCTTGACCCCCGACTCCGCGCGGGTGGCCCGGCCCAGCTCGACCAGGCGGCGTACCAGCGCCATCTGCGTGGACAGCGCCGGGTCGACCGACGCAGGGTCGGCCGTCGGCCAGGTGGAGAGGTGGACCGACTCCGGTGCGTCCGGCGTGACCGGCACGATCAGGTCCTGCCAGACCCGCTCGGTGATGAACGGGGTCAGCGGGGCCATCAGCCGGGTGACCGTCTCCACGACCTCGTGCAAGGTGCGCAGCGCCGCCTTGTCGCCCTGCCAGAAGCGGCGGCGGGAGCGGCGTACGTACCAGTTGGAGAGGTCGTCGACGAACGCCGAGAGCAGCTTGCCGGCACGCTGGGTGTCGTATCCCTCGAGCGCCTGGGTGACCTGCTCCACCAGGGTGCCCAGCTCGCTCAGCAGCCAGCGGTCCAGGACCGTGCGCGCGGCCGGCGCGGGGTCGGCCCCGGACGGCGCCCAGCCGGACGTACGGGCGTACAGCGCCTGGAAGGCGACCGTGTTCCAGTACGTGAGGAGCGTCTTGCGGACGACCTCCTGGATGGTGCCGTGGCCCACCCGGCGCGCCGCCCACGGGGAGCCGCCCGCCGCCATGAACCAGCGCACGGCGTCGGCGCCGTGCTGGTCCATGAGGGGGATGGGCTGCAGGATGTTCCCCAGGTGCTTGGACATCTTGCGGCCGTCCTCGGCGAGGATGTGGCCGAGGCAGACGACGTTCTCGTACGAGGACTTGTCGAAGACGAGCGTGCCGACCGCCATGAGCGTGTAGAACCAGCCGCGGGTCTGGTCGATGGCCTCCGAGATGAACTGCGCCGGATAGCGGCTCTCGAAGACCTCCTTGTTCTTGTACGGGTAGCCCCACTGCGCGAACGGCATCGAACCCGAGTCGTACCAGGCGTCGATGACCTCGGGGACGCGGTACGCCTCCAGCTGGCAGTTCTCCTGGGTGCAGGTGAACGTGATCTCGTCGATGAAGGGGCGGTGCGGGTCGAGCTCCGACTGGTCGGTGCCCGTGAGTTCGGAGAGCTCGGCGCGGGAGCCCACACAGCTGAGGTGGTCGTCCTCGCAGCGCCAGATGGGCAGCGGGGTGCCCCAGTAGCGGTTACGGGACAGCGCCCAGTCCACGTTGTTGTTCAGCCAGTCGCCGAAGCGGCCGTTCTTGACCGAGTCCGGGAACCAGTTGGTCTTCTCGTTCTCCTGGAGAAGCCGGTCCTTGACGGCGGTCGTCCGGATGTACCAGGACGGCTGCGCGTAGTACAGCAGCGCGGTGTGGCAGCGCCAGCAGTGCGGGTAGCTGTGCTCGTACGGGACGTGCCGGAAGAGCTTCCCGCGCGCGGCGAGGTCCTCGGTGAGTGCCTCGTCGGCCTTCTTGAAGAAGACGCCGCCCACCAGCGGGAGGTCCTCCTCGAAGGTGCCGTCGGGACGGACGGGGTTCACGACCGGGAGACCGTAGGAGCGGCAGACGACGAGGTCGTCGGCGCCGAAGGCGGGGGACTGGTGGACCAGACCCGTGCCGTCCTCCGTCGTGACGTACTCGGCGTTGACGACGTAGTGCGCCTCCGCGGGGAACTCCACGAGCTGGAACGGGCGCTCGTACGTCCAGCGCTCCATCTCCCGGCCGGTGAACGTCTCGCCGGTGAGCTCCCAGCCCTCGCCGAGCGCCTTCTCGGCCAGGGGCTCGGCGACGACCAGCTGCTCCTCGCCGTTCGACGCGACGACGTAGGTGACGTCCGGGTGGGCCGCGACCGCCGTGTTGGAGACCAGGGTCCACGGTGTCGTCGTCCAGACCAGCAGCGCCGCCCGGCCGGCCAGCGGGCCGCTCGTCAGGGGGAAGCGGACGAAGACCGACGGGTCGACGACCGTCTCGTAGCCCTGGGCCAGCTCGTGGTCGGAGAGGCCGGTGCCGCAGCGGGGGCACCAGGGGGCGACGCGGTGGTCCTGGACCAGCAGGCCCTTGGTGAAGATCTCCTTCAGCGACCACCACACGGAGTCGACGTACTCGGGGTCCATCGTGCGGTAGGCGTCGTCCAGGTCGACCCAGTAGCCCATACGGGTCGTGAGCTCGGCGAACGCGTCGGTGTGCCGGGTCACGGACTCACGGCAGCGGGCGTTGAACTCCGCGATGCCGTACGCCTCGATGTCCTTCTTGCCGTTGAAGCCCAGCTCCTTCTCCACCGCGAGCTCGACCGGCAGGCCGTGGCAGTCCCAGCCGGCCTTGCGGCCGACGTGGTAGCCCTGCATCGTGCGGAAGCGCGGGAAGACGTCCTTGAAGACGCGGGCCTCGATGTGGTGGGCCCCGGGCATGCCGTTGGCGGTGGGCGGGCCCTCGTAGAAGACCCACTCGGGGCGCCCCTCGGACTGCTGGAGGCTCTTTCCGAAGACCTTGCTGTCGCGCCAGAAGTCGAGCACGGCGTGCTCGAGGGCGGGCAGGTCGACCTGGGCGGGTACCTGGCGGTACTGCGGCGATGTCATGTGCGGGCTTCCTCCGGCGGACGTCTTCCACTTCCGTCGGAGGGACGAGAACCGTCACCGGCTCCCGCGGTACCACCCTCCTTGGCCCCGGGCGCGCGCCCGACGGCCCCCTCATTGGGGTCGCGATGCCGGTTCTACTGACTTTGCGCCCGGGGCGGAGCCCACGGTCCAAAGCGTTCTTCCGGCGGCTCCGGGGTGATCTTCACGCCGCGCTCGCCCCCGGGCTCGCACCGTCCCCGGGTCGCTCCTGGCTGCGTACGACGCTACTCGTCCCGTCCATGCCTCTCGCTGCGGCCAGTGTACGGGCCCGTACGGGCGACGGCCGACCGGTTTATCCGCGGGGCGCCGGCTGACCCGAATGGCCAGACCGGGCGGACGGATTCCCGGTGGGCGCACGGGAGCGGATTACCGGGACGAGAGCTGGGCACAACGCTTGGAGGTGCGCCGATGCCCGGCCGCGGGGAGGGGCGAACCGGCGGCGTGCCCCGTTGCCGCGGAGCTGAGGTCGATTTATCGTCCCAGCACGATTCGCGTGCAAGATCACAAAATGTGAAGGGGCCGCGGCCATGGTGGCGAAGAAGACCGCCGTATCGAGAACGGCGTCCGCGAGATCCACGGTCGCGGCGGCCGGGGAGTTGACCGCGGACGCGGGCGGGGAGGCCGGTACGGCTCCCCTCGCACAGACGGGTGCGCCGGAGCCGGCGGGCACGGCGGCGACGGAGGCGGCCGGGAACACGGCGGGACATCCGCCGCAGGAAGGGGAACCGGACGATCCGGATCCGGCGCACCGGGCGCCGGGGAAGAAGAGCGCGGCGAAGAGGACCGCGGCGAAGAAGAGCACGGCGAAGAAGAGCACGGCCGGGAAGAAGCCGGCCGAGAAGGCTTCGAAGAAGGCCACGGGGGCGGCTCAGGCCGCCGAGCAGACAGGAGCCCACACGGTGGCAGCCAAGAAGAGTGCCGGCCCGACCACGACCGTCCCGGAGGACGGCCCGAGCGCGGTGCCGCCGGCCCGGGCCGGCGCGACGGCGCCCGGCGAGCTGGCGGTCAGACCGGGGGAGGACCCCTGGACCTCCGAGGAGGTCGCCGAGGCGCGCACCGAGCTCACGGGCGAGGCCCTGCGCCTGCGCAGCGAGCTGGAGGCGTCCGGCGCCGCCCTGGCCGGACTGATGCGGGACTCCGGTGACGGCGCCGGTGACGACGAGGCGGACACCGGCACGAAGAACATCACGCGCGAGCACGAGCTGTCCCTGGCCGCCCACGCCCAGGAGACGCTGGACCAGACCGAACGCGCCCTGGCGCGCCTGGAGGCGGGGACCTACGGCCTGTGCGAGGTCTGCGGGAAGCCGATCGGCAAGGCCAGGATGCAGGCGTTCCCCCGGGCCACCCTCTGCGTGGAGGACAAGCAGAAGCAGGAGCGGCGGGGCTGAAGCCCCGGGTGTGTCGTACCCTCGTCCTCAGTCAGGCACCTAGGTTGAGGGACTCACGTGGCAGAGGCGGAGCGCATCATCGGTACGCCGGACATCCCTGATGCCGAGGGGGCCGAAGGGGCGGAGCCCCAGCGGCTCTCCGAGGACACGGACCGGGCCGGCGGCACGGACGGCGGGCGGGGCGGGAAGAAGATCCTCGTCCTCCTCGGTGTGGCCGTCCTCGCCTACGTCCTGGACCTGGCCAGCAAGATGATCGTGGTCGCGAAGCTGGAGCACCAGGAGCCCATCGAGATCTTCGGCGACTGGCTCAAGCTCAACGCCATCCGGAACGCGGGGGCGGCGTTCGGGTTCGGCGAGGCGTTCACGGTGATCTTCACGGTCATCGCCGCGGGTGTGATCGTCGTCATCGCGCGGCTCGCGCGCAAGCTCTACAGCCTGCCCTGGGCCATCGCCCTCGGCCTGCTGCTCGGAGGGGCGCTCGGCAACCTCACCGACCGCGTCTTCCGCTCGCCCGGTGTGTTCGAAGGCGCGGTGGTGGACTTCATCGCCCCCGCGCACTTCGCCGTCTTCAACCTCGCCGACTCCGCGATCGTGTGCGGCGGGATCCTCATCGTGATCCTCTCCTTCAAGGGCCTGGACCCCGACGGCACCGTGCACAAGGACTAGCGGGCGCAAGGCATACTCGACAGGTGAGTACGTATCCCGAGGTCCGCACCCTGCCCGTACCCGACGGCCTGGAGGGTGAGCGTGTCGACGCCGCCATCTCCCGGATGTTCGGTTTCTCCCGCACCAAGGCCGCCGAGCTGGCCGCCGCGGGGAAGGTCCAGGTGGACGGCGCGGTGGCCGGGAAGTCGGAGCGGGTGCACGGCGGTGCCTGGCTGGAAGTGGAGATGCCGCAGGCGCCCGCTCCCGTCCGGGTCGTCGCCGAACCCGTCGAGGGCATGGAGATCGTGCATGACGACGACGACATCGTCGTCATCATGAAGCCGGTCGGCGTCGCCGCCCACCCCAGCCCCGGGTGGACCGGCACCACTGTCATCGGCGGTCTGGCGGCGGCCGGCTACCGGATCTCGACCTCGGGCGCCGCCGAGCGCCAGGGCATCGTGCACCGGCTGGACGTCGGCACCTCCGGCCTGATGGTCGTCGCCAAGTCCGAGCGGGCCTACACCCTGCTCAAGGCCCAGTTCCGCGACCGGGTCGTCGAGAAGAAGTACCACGCCCTGGTGCAGGGCCACCCCGACCCGATGAGCGGCACCATCGACGCTCCTATCGGGCGCCACCCGCAGCACGACTACAAGTGGGCCGTCACCGCCGAGGGCAAGCCCTCCGTGACGCACTACGACCTCATCGAGGCCTACCGTGCGGCCAGCCTGCTCGACATCAAGCTGGAGACGGGCCGCACCCACCAGATCCGGGTGCACATGTCCGCCCACCGCCACCCCTGCGCGGGCGACCTGACCTACGGCGCCGACCCCACGATGGCCAAGCGCCTCGGCCTGACCCGGCAGTGGCTCCACGCGGTCCGCCTCGGCTTCGAGCACCCCGCGGACGGCGGCTGGGTGGAGTTCTCCAGCACCTACCCGGACGACCTCCAGCACGCCCTCGACACCATCGCGGCGGAGAGCGAATGAACCCCGGGCAGGCCCCGTACCGCACTCGCCGCGCTGTCGGCGACAGTGATCTCGAGGCCTGCTTCCGGATCCGCAAGCAGGTCTTCGTCGGGGAGCAGCAGGTGCCCGAGGAGATCGAGTACGACGCCCACGACGCCACGGCGGTGCACGTCCTGGCCGTCGCCGCCGACGGCTCGGCGCTCGGTACGGGACGGCTGCTGCACGGCGCGGCGGCGGCGGACAGGACCGGCAGCGACCCCGCGGTCGGATCGCTCGGCAGGCTCGCGGTGACCCGCGAGGCCCGCGGCCTCGGCGTCGGGGCCGCGCTCGTCCGCACGATCGAGCAGGAGGCCCGCCTCCTGGGGCTGACGGGCGTCGACCTGCACGCCCAGACGCACGCGCTCGGCTTCTACGAACGGCTCGGCTACGTCGCGTACGGCCCCGAGTTCCCCGACGCGGGGATGCCGCACCGGGCCATGCGCCGCACCCTCCCCCCGGGCGGCGCCACGGGGGGCCGCGCGGTCCGCGGCCCCCGGCATGGCACGCTTGATGGCCTGATCGGCTGAGCGACGGGCCCCCGGGGCTCGTCTCGCTGCGAAAGGCACACCGTGGACCAACTGGCACTGCTGCTCCTGCTCCTGCTCGGAGCGGTGGTCACGGTGCCGCTGGGGGAGCGGCTGGGCCTGCCCGCGCCGGTGCTGATGACGCTCGCCGGGATCGGCATGGCGTTCGCCAGCTTCGTCCCCGACGTGAACATCCCGCCGGAGATCATCCTTCCCGCCCTGCTGCCCCCGCTGCTCTACGCCTCCGTGCAGCGCACCTCGTGGCGGCAGTTCGCCGCCAACAAGCGGCCCATCTTCCTGCTGGCGGTGGCCCTCGTCTTCGTCACGACCGCGGCCGTCGCCGCCGTCGCCGACGCGATCGTCCCCGGGCTGCCCATCGCCGCCGCCGTCGCCCTGGGCGCGCTCGTGGCCCCGCCCGACCCGGTCGCGGCGACGGCTGTGGCGGGCTCCCTCGGTCTGCCGCGCAGGCTCGTCTCGATCCTGGAGGGCGAGGGCCTGTTCAACGACGTCACGGCCATCGTGCTCTACCACGTGGCGGTCGCCGCCGCCGTGAGCGGGACCTTCTCCCTGCCTGCGGCGTTCGGCCTGCTCCTCCTCTCCGCGGTCGTCGCGGTGGTGGTCGGCCTGGTGCTGGGCTGGCTCACCATCAAGCTGATGGGACTCCTGGGCGACGCCACCCTCCAGGTCGGCCTGAGCCTGCTCGTGCCCTTCGTGAGCTACGTGCTCGCCGAGGAGCTGAAGGGCTCGGGCGTGCTCGCCGTCCTCACCACGGCCCTCTTCCTCGCCGAACACACGGCGGACGCCGACGACGTCCTCGGCCGCCTCACCGGCCGGTCCTTCTGGAACATCGTCGACACGCTGGTCACCGGTGTGGCCTTCGGCCTGATCGGCCTCGAACTCCACAGCGTCTTCGGCACCGCCGACGGACGCGAGTTCCGGCTGCTGGGCTGGGGCCTGGCGATCGTCGCGGTCGTCGTCGGCGTACGGCTCCTCTGGCTGCTGCCCGCGACCTGGCTGGCCAAGCGGCTGCACACCCGCCGTGACTACAGCGAGGAGATCCCCACCAGCTGGCGGGAGACCGTCGTCATGTGGTGGGCCGGGATGCGCGGGGTGGCCTCCGTCGCGCTGGCCCTCGCCATCCCGCTGCGGACGGACGACGGCAAGCCCTTCCCCGGCCGCGACGAGATCGTCTTCATCGCCTTCTCCGTCATCATGGCCACCCTCGTCCTGCAGGGCCTGACCCTGCCCTGGCTCGTGCGCAGGCTCGGGGTCAGGGCGGACACCAAGGCCGAGCAGGCGCTGGAGCACGACCTCGCGGTCCGCGCGGCCCAGGCCGCCAAGCAGCGGCTCAAGGAGGTCCAGGCCGGCGAGGACTTTCCCGAGGAGGTGCTGGAGAGGCTGCAGCGCGCCGCGTACGACATCGGGGCGCGGATCAGCCCCGACATGGTCGACGAGGAGCGGCGCGAGGCCTACGCGCAGCGCGCCGAGCGGTTCAGGGCGGTGAACCGGGTCCAGCGCGAGATGCTCTCGGCCGCCCGGCACGAGGTGCTCGCCGCGCGCAGCGAGCCGGGATCGGACCCCGAGGTGGTCGACAGGGTCCTGCGGTATCTGGACGTGCGGAGCCTGCGCTGAGCCGTCCCGCCGTCCGGTGGGGGTCAGCCACGGCCGGTGCGGGGTGCGGCGGCGCTGCCCGGGGCCGGGATCCGAGCGTCCTCCGCGGCGGCGAGTCCCGGCCACCGGTCGCCCGGCGGGAGTGGCGCAGGGGACGTCACGACCCGCGGCAGGGCGTACGGGTGGTGGTCGCGGAGCCAGCCGATCAGCTGCTCGCGTACGGCGCACCGCACGGTCCAGATGTCGTCGGCGTCCTTCGCGGTGACCACCGCGCGCACCTCGATCGTCGACGTGGTGGTGCCGGTCACGGCCAGCGACCAGTCGCGGCCGTCCCAGGCGGCGCACTCGCCGAGGATCTCGCGCAACTGGTCGCGCATGGCGGCGATGGGCGCCGAGTGGTCGAGCTGGAAGAAGACCGTGCCGGACATCTGCGCCCCGCCGCGCGACCAGTTCTCGAAGGGCTTGCTGGTGAAGTACGACACGGGCATCGTGATCCGCCGCTCGTCCCAGGTGCGCACCGTCAGGAAGGTCAACGTGATCTCGTCCACGGTGCCCCACTCGCCGTCCACGACCACCGTGTCACCGAGGCGGACCATGTCGCCGAAGGCGATCTGGAACCCGGCGAAGAGATTGCCCAGGGTCGACTGGGCGGCCACACCGGCGACGATGCCGAGCACACCGGCTGAGGCCAGCATCGAGGTGCCGACCGTCCGCATCGCCGGGAAGGTCAGCAGCATCGCGGCGATCGCGACGGTGGTGACGACGGCGGTGACCACGCGCTGGATGAGCGCGACCTGTGTACGGACCCGGCGCACCCGGGCCGCGTCCCGGGTGGCCGCCGCGTAGCGGGCGTACGAGGACTCCACGACGGTGGCGGCGACCCGTACCACCAGCCAGGCGGACGCCGCGATCAGCACGAGGGTCAGGACCTGGCCGATGGCGTCCCGGTGGTCGCGCACGGCGGCGAGCCGTATCTGGCCGAAGCTGGCCCGCAGCATCGCCGTACAGAGCACCACCTGCAGCGGCGGCCGGCAGCGCCGCAGGAGTCCCCACAGGGGGGTGTCGTGGTGCCGGTCGTCGGCTCTGCGCAGCAGCAGGTCCACCAGCCATCCCAGCACCAGGGTGACCGCCAGCGATCCGCCGACCACCAGCAGCGGTCGCAGTACGTTCTCCATTCCTTCGTCCTCCAAGCGTCGGGGCACAGCTGGCACCATGGGACGCATGAACATCATGCTTTTCCACTCGACCTACGGTCTGCGGCCCGCCGTGCACGCGGCTGCCGACCGGCTGCGTGCGGCCGGGCACGAGGTGCGCGTGCCCGATCTCTTCGAAGGGCACACCTTCGACACGGTCGAGGAGGGAATGGCCTTCAAGGAGCAGGTGGGCAAGGAAGAGCTGCTCAGGCGGGCCGTGCTGGCCGCCGCGCCCTTCTCCGACCAGGGCCTCGTGTACGCGGGATTCTCGCTGGGGGCGTCGGTGGCGCAGACGTTGGCGCTCGGCGACGCGAAGGCGCGCGGGCTGCTGCTGCTCCACGGCACCTCGGACATCGCCGAGAGCGCGACGGTGGACGAACTGCCCGTGCAGCTGCACGTCGCCGACCCGGATCCGTTCGAGTCGCACGACTGGCTGAACAGCTGGTACCTCCAGATGCAGCGGACGGGCGCGGACGTCGAGGTGTACCGCTACCGGGGGGCCGGGCACCTGTTCACCGACCCTGAGCTGCCCGACTACGACGAGGACTCGGCCGAGCTGGCCTGGAAGGTCGCGCTCGGGTTCCTCGCCACGTTGTAGCCGCGCGGGGGCCCCGCACCGGCCGGTCCGGTGCGGGGCCCCCGCGACTCTGTGCGGGCGGGGTCAGCCGGCCCGGTAGGCGGTCCAGCTGTCAGCCATGCGCTGCACCTGGCCCGCGGTGAACTGGTACATGCACGCGTCGTACGTGTAGTCCATGAAGTTGTGGATCGGGTCCACGCCGGTCTTGGTGGTGCAGGTGTCACGGCCGGTGGGGCACTGGTAGGCGGCGCTCTTCTCGGCCGGGGTGTCGGTGACGTAGTCGCCGTTGCCGGTGCAGCCGCCCTGGAAGGTGTGGTAGAGGCCCATCCAGTGGCCGACCTCGTGGGTGGCGGTGTCGCCCTCGGCGTAGTTGGTCGCCGTTCCGCCCGGCAGCGACGCGTCGAGGATGACCACGCCGTCCATCGACGGGCTGGACGTGTAGGAGCTCGGGAAGGTGGCCCAGCCCAGGAGGCCGCCGCCCAGGTTGGCGGTGTAGACGTTGAGCGCCCCCGCGCCACCCTTGCGCAGCGTCGACTTCATCGCCTTCTCGGCGGTCGAGCCGGAGCTCAGGTTGTACCAGGTGGCGTTGTCCGTGTAGTCCGTGCCGGCGAGGGTGAAGCGGAAGCCGGAGTCGGTGTTGCCGGTGCCCTGGCCGCTGTAGGCGGCGTTGAGCACGCTGAGCTGGTTGCTGACCTGCGTCGAGGTCAGCTTGCCCGTGGTCCCGTCGTGGATCACGTGGAAGTAGACCGGGACGGTCGCGCCCGCGGCGAGCGCAGAACCGTTCACTCTTCGGTCCGCGAGCCGCTTCCTGAGGTCCGCGTCCATGGCCTTGGCCTTGGCGGCGCTGACCTCGTTGGGCTCGGCTGCGTGGTCGGACCCGCCGGGGCGGGCCTCACGCGCCGTCGCGCTCGTGGGGGACTCGGCGCACTTCTCGGCGGAGGGTGCCGCCGCGACCGCGCTCCCCGGCGCCGTGGAGAGCGGAGTCAGGGCCAGGGTTCCGGCCAGCACGGCCGTGCTCAGGACGGAACGGCGCAGACGGGGCGATATGCGTACAAGAGCGCGCACGGTGACTCCTCGCGGACATGTGGGGGAGGTACTTCCTCACCCGCCGCCCGGAGATTACGTGCGCATGTCACCGCTTGAAGAGAATTGATCAAGCCCAATCAATGCTGGTGCGTACCGGGGCAATGCCGGGAAAACCTCCGGAGCCACCCCGGGGGTGAGAGGAGAACGTCATGCAGGGAGCCACTTTCGCGGGCGATGTGTCCCCATACGGAATCCAGGAGACGCCGTCCGACATGACGGCGTGTCACCGTGTTAACGGAGTGACGCATGGCTGGAAATGATCGGTGACGTGCTGAGGGTGCCTGCCGTTTGCGCCCCGTGCGCTCTGCTGCCCACGGCGGATTGCGGATTGGGTTCCCCGCCGCGTTCTTCCAGGTCATGCCCGCAATCGCGTTGCCGGTGCGGACGCAGACGGTGGCGGCGCGTGCGCTAAGGCGCCGGGCGTGGTGGCGGCGGCGCCCTTGCGGTCCGTATGTCGGCCGGGTGCGGAGGGGTTTCTTCGGCCGCCACGCCGGCCGGCCACGTCGACGTTCGGCCACGTCGCTGTCCGGCAGGGGCCCCTCCCCGTCCGCTGACCGAACAGAGAGACGGGCGAACCCGAAGGTTCGCCCGCCTGCCCTGCCTCGGGCACCGGGGCCGTCGCCCCGGTGCCCGCCCCGCTCCCCTCCGTCAGCCCTTCAGGGCCTTGGAGATCGCGGCGTCGAATTCGGCCACCGTCATCGGGGCGTTCTTGCTGCCCTCGGCGGTGACGGTCTTGCCGTCCATCTTCAGCGTGGGCGTGCCCTGGACGCCGCTCTTGTCGAAGGCCTTGGACATCTTGATCGCCCAGGCGTCGTACGTACCGTCCTCGACGTCCTTCTTGAACGCCGCGTTGCCCTTCAGCGCGTCCACGGAGTCCGCGACCTCGATCAGGAAGCTGTCCTTGGCGAACTTGTCGTCCGTCTCCTCGGGGTGGTACTTCGCGGAGTACAGCGCGGCCTTGTAGTCCATGAAGGCCTCAGGGCTGACGTCGAGCGCCGCGCCCAGCGCGCTCAGGGCGTTCTTGGAGCCCTCACCGCTGTCGGAGTTGTCGATGAAGGTCGCGCCGACATACTTGATCTTGTACTTGCCGGCCTCGACGTCCTTGGCGACCGTCTCGCCGACGTTCTGCTCGAACGTGGCGCAGATCGGACAGCGGGAGTCCTCGTACAGCTCCAGGGTCTTCTTGGCGCTCGCCTTGCCGATCACGACGGTCGTGCCGTCGTCACCGGAGGTGTTCTCCGGGGCGGTGACGTTCTTCGCGTCGGCGGCGGCCTCCCAGGCGGAGGGCTTGTTCAGCTGCATCACGCCGTAGCTGACGGCGCCCGCGATCGCGAGAACGGCGACCACCGAGACGCCGACGACGACCTGCTTGCGTACCTTGTCCTTCTTGGCCTGCCGCTCGCGTTCCTGGCGCAGCCGCTCGCGGGCGGCGGACTTGCTGGCCTGGCTGTTGCGCTTGCTCATGGGACTGCTCCGTATGTGGGGTGGCTCGGGAATCTCCGGATGCTCAGGCGGTGGCGCGGGCCGAGCCGGGAGGTCCTCTCCGTCCCACACAGTGCACGAGGAGCCGGGCAGGGAAGAGCGGGAGGGGCCGCCCCGTGCTGCGGGGGCCCCTCCGCACCCGGAGCCGGGCGGTGTCCACCACGGCGACCGCGGTCAGCAGCGGCCGGAAGGCGACGGCGGCCGCCGCGCGCAGCAGCCCCGCCAGAGCGGACTCGCCGTGCCGCAGCCAGGCCGCGGCCAGCAGGCCCACCGTCACGTGTGTGGCCAGGAGCAGCCACGGGACGGCAGGGCCGGGTGAGGCCAGCAGGGCGGCGGCACGGTCGCCGGCCCCGGTCACCCCGGCCAGCGGGGTGCCCACCGCGGCGACCCCGGCGAGCCGGTCGGAGCCCGTACCCGCTTCGCCGCCGCAGAGCACGTCCACGCCCACGGAGCGCAGCGGACCCGCGATCGGCCCGCCCGCCGCCCCGTAGCAGAGGTGCTGCCCGGTGGTGAACACCGTGTCGGCCGCCAGTTCCAGCGGAACGAGCAGTCCGGCGATCGCTCCGAACCCGCGCTCGCGGCCGGCCAGCGCGAAGGCCGCGGCGAACACGGCACCGGCCAGCAGCGCGACCGCCGTCAGGGGCAGCGGGACCCGGGAGAGCAGCACATGGGACGCCGAGGAGAGCGTGACGACGAGGGCGGTGAACACCGCCGCGCGTACCGCCCTGATCTGCGTCCCTGATACGTCCATCGCCGCAGAGTGTGCCATGGCTTCCTGTAAGCGAGCCCTGAGGACCCGGTCGTGCTGTCCTAAAGCCCCGGGATACGGCCGTTGCGGAAGAGGTCCACGAAGATCTGGTGGTCCGCGCGGGCCCGGGCGCCGTAGCCGTGGGCGAAGTCGACCAGCAGCTCCGCGAAGCCCTGCTCGTCCGCCGCGATCGCCGCGTCGATCGCGCGTTCCGTGGAGAAGGGCACCAGGGAGTGCCCGCTCTCGTCGTCGGCCGCCGAGTGCATCGTCGCCGTCGCCCGGCCCAGGTCGGCCACGACCGCGGCGATCTCCTCCGGCTCGTCTATGTCGGACCAGTCCAGGTCCACCGCGTACGGCGAGACCTCCGCGACCAGCTGACCGGTGCCGTTCAGCTCGGTCCAGCCCAGCCACGGGTCGGCGTGCGCCTGCAGCGCGCGCTGCGAGATGACCGTGCGGTGGCCCTCGTGCCGGAAGTACTCCCGGACGGCCGCGTCCGTGATGTGGCGGGAGACCGCGGGCGTCTGCGCCTGCTTGAGGTAGATCACGACGTCGTTCTCCAGGGCGTCGCTGTTGCCCTCCAGGAGGATGTTGTACGAGGGCAGGCCCGCCGAGCCGATGCCGATCCCGCGGCGGCCGACGACGTCCTTCACACGGTAGGAGTCGGGCCGGGTCAGGCTCGACTCCGGCAGCGTCTCCAGATAGCCGTCGAAGGCGGCGAGCACCTTGTAGCGCGTCGCGGCGTCCAGGTCGATCGCACCGCCGCCGGCGGTGAACCTGCGCTCGAAGTCCCGGATCTCCGTCATCGAGTCGAGCAGCCCGAACCGGGTCAGCGACCGCGCGGCCCGCAGAGCGCCGAGCAGCGGGCCCTCGGCGGTGTCCAGGGTGAAGGGCGGCAGCTCCGCCGTCGCGCTGCTCCCCTTCCCCGTCGCCAGCGCGTGGATGCGCTCACGGTAGGCGGCGGCGTAGATCCGCACCAGCTCGCCGATCTGGTCGTCGCTCAGCGCCTTCGCGTAACCGATCAGGGCGACGGAGGCGGCGAAGCGCTTGAGATCCCAGGTGAACGGGCCCACATAGGCCTCGTCGAAGTCGTTGACGTTGAAGATCAGCCGGCCGTTGGCGTCCATGTACGTGCCGAAGTTCTCAGCGTGCAGGTCGCCGTGGATCCACACCCTGCTCGTGCGCTCGTCCAGATACGGGCCGGCGTGCTGCTCCCGCTCCAGATCGGCGTAGAACAGCCCGGCGGAACCGCGGTAGAAGGCGAAGGCGGAGCCCGCCATCTTGCGGAACTTCACCTGGAAGGCGGCGGGGTCGGCGGCCAGGAGCTCCCCGAAAGCGGTGTCGAAAACGGCGAGAATCTGCTCCCCGCGCTCCTGCGCGCGGGTCTGCGTGTCCGACATCGCTGAGTGCCTCCTGCTACATGGCGTTCATGACAAATGGGACGGCCGTCCCGGACGTTCCAACGCGCGACCGTACCCCGGAGTGCCCGTCGTCCGTGACCGCCAGGACGTAGACTTCCACGCTGTCCCCCCTGACCGTCGCCCCTCACCCGTCGCCCGACCACCACCCCTCGTCGAGGCGCTTCGCGCCGCCCTGAAGACCGCCCTGAAGACCGCCCTGAAGACCGCCCCGGAGGAACAGCGCTGTGAGCAAGCCGCCTTTCACGCACCTGCACGTCCACACCCAGTACTCACTGCTGGACGGTGCCGCGCGGCTGAAGGACATGTTCGAGGCGTGCAACGACATGGGCATGTCGCACATCGCGATGACCGACCACGGCAACCTCCACGGGGCGTACGACTTCTTCCACTCGGCGAAGAAGGCCGGGGTGACGCCGATCATCGGCATCGAGGCCTACGTCGCCCCCGAGTCCCGCAAGCACAAGCGCAAGATCCAGTGGGGACAGCCGCACCAGAAGCGCGACGACGTCTCGGGTTCCGGCGGTTACACCCACAAGACGATCTGGGCGGCGAACAGCACCGGCCTGCACAACCTCTTCCGGCTCTCCTCCGACGCGTACGCCGAGGGCTGGCTGCAGAAGTGGCCGCGCATGGACAAGGAGACCATCGCCCAGTGGTCCGAGGGCCTCATCGCGTCCACCGGATGCCCCTCCGGCGAGGTGCAGACCCGGCTGCGGCTCGGACAGTTCGACGAGGCCGTCAAGGCGGCCTCGGACTACAAGGACATCTTCGGTGAGGGCCGGTACTTCCTGGAGCTCATGGACCACGGCATCGAGATCGAGCGCCGGGTCCGCGACGGGCTCCTGGAGATCGGGCGGAAACTGGGCATCCCGCCGCTCGTGACGAACGACTCGCACTACACGTACGCCCACGAGGCGACGGCCCACGACGCCCTGCTCTGCATCCAGACCGGCAAGAACCTCTCCGACCCTGACCGCTTCCGCTTCGACGGCACCGGCTACTACCTCAAGACGACGGACGAGATGTACGGCGTCGACTCCTCGGACGCCTGGCAGGAGGGCTGCGCCAACACCCTTCTGGTCGCGGAGCAGATCGACACCGCGGGCATGTTCGAGAAGCGCGACCTGATGCCCAAGTTCGAGATCCCGGAGGGCTACACCGAGGTCACCTGGTTCCAGGAGGAGGTCCGGGCCGGCATGGACCGCCGCTACCCGGGCGGCGTCCCCGAGGACCGGCAGAAGCAGGCCGAGTACGAGATGGACATCATCATCCAGATGGGGTTCCCCGGGTACTTCCTCGTCGTCGCCGACTTCATCATGTGGGCCAAGAACAACGGCATCGCGGTGGGCCCCGGCCGCGGCTCGGCCGCCGGCTCGATCGTCGCGTACGCCATGGGCATCACCGACCTCGACCCGATCACGCACGGGCTGATCTTCGAGCGGTTCCTCAACCCCGAGCGCGTCTCCATGCCCGACGTCGACATCGACTTCGACGAGCGCAGGCGCGTCGAAGTGATCAGGTACGTGACCGAGAAGTACGGCGCCGACAAGGTCGCCATGATCGGCACCTACGGCAAGATCAAGGCCAAGAACGCGATCAAGGACTCCGCGCGCGTCCTGGGCTACCCGTACGCCATGGGCGACCGTCTCACCAAGGCCATGCCCGCCGACGTCCTCGGCAAGGGCATCGACCTCAGTGGCATCACCGACCCGAAGCACCCCCGCTACAGCGAGGCCGGCGAGATCCGGGGGATGTACGAGAACGAGCCGGACGTCCGGAAGGTCATCGACACCGCGAAGGGCGTCGAGGGCCTGGTGAGGCAGATGGGTGTCCACGCGGCCGGCGTGATCATGTCCAGCGAGCCCATCGTCGACCATGCCCCGGTCTGGGTGCGGCACACCGACGGCGTCACCATCACCCAGTGGGACTACCCGCAGTGCGAGTCGCTCGGCCTGCTCAAGATGGACTTCCTGGGCCTGCGCAACCTGACGATCATGGACGACGCCATCAAGATGGTGAAGGCCAACAAGGGCGTCGACCTGGAGATGCTCGCCCTGCCCCTGGACGACCCCAAGACGTACGAGCTGCTCTGCCGCGGTGACACGCTCGGGGTGTTCCAGTTCGACGGTGGGCCGATGCGCTCGCTGCTGCGCCAGATGCAGCCCGACAACTTCGAGGACATCTCCGCCGTCTCGGCCCTCTACCGGCCGGGCCCGATGGGCATGAACTCGCACACGAACTACGCCGAGCGCAAGAACGGCCGCCAGGAGATCACCCCGATCCACCCGGAGCTGGAGGAGCCCCTCAAGGAGGTCCTCGGCCTCACCTACGGCCTGATCGTGTACCAGGAGCAGGTGCAGAAGGCCGCCCAGATCGTCGCCGGCTACTCGCTCGGCGAGGCCGACATCCTGCGCCGCGTGATGGGTAAGAAGAAGGCCGACGAGCTGGCGAAGAACTTCGTCCTCTTCGAGGCCGGCGCCAAGAAGAACGGCTTCTCCGACGCGGCGATCAAGGCCCTGTGGGACGTCCTCGTGCCGTTCGCCGGATACGCGTTCAACAAGGCTCACTCCTCCGCGTACGGCCTGGTCACCTACTGGACCGCCTACCTCAAGGCCAACTACCCGGCCGAGTACATGGCGGCGCTGCTGACCTCCGTCAAGGACGACAAGGACAAGTCGGCCGTCTACCTCAACGAGTGCCGCCGCATGGGCATCAAGGTGCTCCCCCCGAACGTCAACGAGTCCGAGTCGAACTTCGCCGCCCAGGGCGACGACGTGATCCTCTTCGGGCTGACCGCCGTCCGCAACGTCGGGCAGAACGTGGTCGACTCGATCATCCGGTCCCGCAAGGCGAAGGGGAAGTACTCCTCGTTCCCCGACTTCCTCGACAAGGTCGAAGCGGTCGTCTGCAACAAGCGCACCGTCGAATCGCTCATCAAGGCGGGTGCCTTCGACGAGATGGGCCACACCCGCAAGGGCCTCGTCGCCCACCACGAGCCGATGATCGACAACGTGGTGCAGGTCAAGCGCAAGGAGGCCGAGGGGCAGTTCGACCTCTTCGGCGGCATGGGCGAACCGGACGACGGCGCCTCCGAGCCCGGGTTCGGGCTGGACGTGGAGTTCTCCGACATCGAGTGGGAGAAGTCCTACCTGCTCGCGCAGGAGCGCGAGATGCTCGGCCTGTACGTCTCCGACCACCCGCTCTTCGGCCTGGAGCACGTGCTGTCCGACAAGTCGGACGCGGCGATCTCCCAGCTCACCGGCGGCGAGCACGCGGACGGCGCCATCGTCACCGTCGGCGGCATCATCTCCGGCCTCCAGCGCAAGATGACCAAGCAGGGCAACGCCTGGGCCATCGCCACCGTCGAGGACCTCGCCGGCTCCATCGAGTGCATGTTCTTCCCCGCGACCTACCAGCTGGTCTCCACCCAGCTCGTCGAGGACACCGTCGTCTTCGTCAAGGGCCGCCTCGACAAGCGCGAGGACATCCCCCGCCTGGTCGCCATGGAGATGCAGGTCCCCGACATCTCGTCGGCCGGGACCAACGCCCCCGTCGTCCTCACCATCCCCACGGTCAAGATCACCCCGCCCATGGTCAGCCGGCTCGGCGAGGTCCTCAGCAGCCACCGGGGCGACACCGAGGTGCGGATCCGACTCCAAGGCCCGCGCAAGACCACCGTGCTCCGGCTCGACCGCCACCGGGTCAAGCCCGACCCGGCCCTCTTCGGCGACCTGAAGGTGCTGCTCGGCCCGTCCTGCCTGGCCGGCTGACCGCCGTACCGCAAGAGAGCGAGAGGGGCGCCCCGCCACCGGCGGGGCGCCCCTCTCGGCCTGACGGCCCGTGAACCGGTCAGTTGTGGCCGAAGCGCTTCTGGTGCTTGCGTGCCACGTCGGCGGGGCTGCCCTGAGCCTGCGACTGCGACTCGTACGCCGTCGACCTGGCCTCCTCCGCGCCACGCTCCGCGGTGGACGCGCGGTCGTGCTGGCTGCCCTGCTTACGGTTCTTGTTCTTGGCCATGGTGATGCCTCCTACGGGGAATCTCGGGGCCAGGACCGCTGTCAGACTCACATAGCACCGAAAAGGCCGCATGTTGGATCATTACGGTGCGTAGTAGGCGGGGTATCATGCGCCGTCCTCCTTGATCCGCCACGCCGATGATCGAGTTCCGGACCTGAACGTCGGTGCCGTCGGGCAGACTCGAAGGAAACCCTGAGTGAGCGCACCCCGAACAGGCGGACCCGCCCCCCCCACGACCGGGTCCGCCGGGCAGCTCCCGATTCCTGGAAGAGGGTGGAACGCGTGGACCGTTGCGTCGTCCTGGTGGACGCCGGTTATCTGCTGGGCGCAGCCGCGAGCCTGCTGGCCGGAGAACCCGCCCGTTCCCGTATCACCGTCGACCACGCCGCCCTGATCCAGGGTCTGCGTGAGCGGGCCGAGGCCGACACGGAGCAGCCCCTGCTCCGGATCTACTGGTTCGACGGCGCCCCCGACCGCGTCCCGCAGCCCGAACACCGCCGGCTGCGCGTGATGCCCCGGGTGACGGTACGGCTGGGGGCGCTCACACGCAGTGACGGACGGTGGGCGCAGAAGGGCGTCGACGCGGCCATGCACGCCGAGCTCACCGAACTCGCCAGGAACCGCGCCTGCTCGGACGTCGTCCTCGTCACCGGCGACGGCGACCTGCTGCCCGGACTCATGTCGGCGAAGGAACACGGGGTCGCCGTCCACCTGTGGGCCGTCCAGGCCGCCGACGGCGACTACAACCAGTCCGAGGATCTGGTCGCCGAGGCCGACGAACGACGCGTGCTCGACCGGATCTGGATCACCAGGGCGGTCCGGGCCAAGGACATCGGCGGCGTCTGCGCCCCCACGCCCGTCCCGCGCCCCGAGATCGCCGCCATCCTCTCCGCGCCGCTGCCCGAGGCCGCCCTCGCCGCCTCGGCCGAGCGGGCCTCCGAGGCGCAGGCCGCCGCGCGCAACGGCACCGTCGCACCTTCGGGCGAGGACACCGTGCCCGACCGGCCCACCACCCACCACAAGGGCGTCCCCACCCCCAAGGACCTGGCCGGCCTGCGCGCCCCCGGCTCCCAGGCCACCCCGGCCCCCGCCCAGCCCGCCGCCCCCAACGCCACTCTGCGCTGGTCGTCCGACAAGGGCTGGGTGGAACGCGGCGGCCCCCTCGGCGAACCCGCCGAGACGGCCTCCCTGCCGACCCTGGCCCAGCTCACCAGCGCCGAACAGCGCTGGGCGGACCGGGAGGAGGACATCACCACCGTCGGCGGCGACCCCTTCGAGGTGGGCCAGGTCTTCGCCCGCCGCTGGATGGAACGGCTGCCGGAGACCGTCCACCTGCAGAAGCTCTCCACCATGTACCCGCGCATCCCGCACCGCATCGACGGCGAACTGCTGAGGTACGCGGCACGCTTCGGGCTCCTCGCGCACAAGGACGACCAGATCGACGAGCACGACCGGTACGCCATCCGGGCGGGCTTCTGGCGCGAGATCGACGTCCGGACGGCCGCCGAACACGTCCCCGCGGCGGAGTAGCCGGGCGCCGCCGCCCGGCCCCGGGCGCAATACGGGGCATCCGACCCCGTACTCTCGTACCTCGTGAGTACGGGCACAGCACAGGCGCGGAGCGGGACCGGGACCGTGTGCGCGGTGCGTGATCTGGTCAGGACCTATCCCGCCGTCCGCGGCCGGCGCGGACGCGCCGCCACCCCCGAGGTGCGCGCCACCGACGGGGTCAGCCTCGACGTGCGGCAGGGAGAGATCTTCGGCCTGCTCGGCCCCAACGGCGCCGGCAAGTCCACGCTCGTACGCCAGCTCACCGGACTCATGCGCCCCGACTCGGGCAGCGTCGAGGTGCTGGGACACGACCTCGTACGCCACCCCGAGCGGGCCGCACGGCTCATCGGTTACCTCGGCCAGGAGTCCACCGCCCTCGACGAGCTGACCGTGTCCCTCGCCGCCGAGACCACCGGGCGGCTCAGAGGACTGCCGGTGCGTGCGGCACGGGCCGCCCGTGACGCCGTGCTGGAGGAGCTGGGACTGACCGAACTCGCCGGGCGGCCCCTGAACAAGCTGTCCGGCGGCCAGCGGCGGCTCGCCTGCTTCGCCGCCACGCTGGTCGGGGAGCGCCCCGTCCTCGTCCTGGACGAGCCGACGACGGGCATGGACCCCGTCGCCCGGCGCGCGGTGTGGTCCGCCGTCGACCGGCGGCGCGCCGAGCACGGCGTGACGGTGCTCCTCGTGACCCACAACGTGATCGAGGCGGAGACGGTCCTGGACCGGGTCGCCGTCATGGAACGCGGCAGGGTCATCGCCTGCGACACCCCCGGCGGGCTCAAGGAACAGGTGGCCGGAGAGGTCCGGGTCGAGCTGGTGTGGCGCGAGAGGGCGCCGCTGGACGTCCCCGAGGTGGCGGCGCTGCGCGCGTGTGCCCAGGAGTCGGGACGCCGGTGGGTCCTGCGGCTCGGCCCCGACGCGGCACGGGCGGCGGTCGCCGCGGTGACGGGCGGGGCGGCGTTCTCCTCGCTGGACGACTTCACGCTGGCCACGCCCAGCCTGGAGGACGTCTACCTGGCCCTCGGCGGAGACGCGGCCAGGGCGGCCGAAGGACTGGTGAAGGCGTGATCACGCAGGTGTGCAAGCCGAACGGGAGCAGCGCCAGGTGACGAGCATCGTTCCCGCCGGACCCGTGGAGAACGCGGCCGGGTCACAGGTCCCGGCCGCCGCGGCCCCGGCCGGCCTGCCGTCCCGTACGGCACCCGCGCCCCTCGCACCACGGGCCGGGCTGCTGCCCGCGCTGGCCGCCGTGTACCGGGCGCAGCTCTCGCGGGCGAGGGTCGCCCGGATCCCGCTGCTCTTCGTCGCCACCTTCCAGTCCGTCGGGATCATGGTCCTGATGCGCGGGGTCGTCGACGGGGGCGCCGAGGCGCGGGCGGTCGTCGCCGGGTCGAGCGTGCTGGTCGTGGCGTTCGTCGCGCTCAACATGCTCGCCCAGTACTTCGGGCAGCTGCGGGCCGGCGGCGGCCTCGACCACTACGCCACCCTGCCCGTGCCGGCGGCCGCGGTGGTGCTGGGCGCGGCGGGGGCGTACGCCTCGTTCACCGTGCCAGGCACCGTCGTCACGGCGGTCGCGGGCAGCGTGCTGTTCGGCCTGCCCCTGACCCACCTGTGGGTACTCGCCGCCGTCGTCCCGCTGGCCGGTGCCGCCCTCTCCGGGCTCGGTGCCGCGCTCGGTCTGCTCGCGCCACGCCAGGAACTGGCGACGCTGCTGGGGCAGCTGGGGATGTCCGCCGCGCTGCTGCTCGGCGTACTGCCCGCCGAACGCCTGCCCGGGCCGGTGGGCTGGGCGCGCGATCTGCTGCCCTCGACGTACGGGGTCGAGGCGCTGGCCCGGTCCTTCGACGCCCGCCCGGACTGGGCGGCCGTCACCCTCGACCTCGGGGTGTGCGCCGCAGTCGGAGTGCTGTCCCTGGCCGTCGCCACGTGGGCCTACCGGCGGGCCGCGGTGCGCTGACGGCCGCGCGGCGGGTGCCTCGCGGGGTGGGGCGGGCCGCGGGGGACCGCGGGGCGGACATTCGCGGGCACCGGCGGACACCCGCGGCCACTCGCGGGGACCGGCCGGTCCGGTGGGGTGGACCGCCGGGCCACCTGGCACGATGGCAGCGTGAACGCACCGTCGACGCCGCCGCATCAGCCCGAGCCCCACGACTCCTGGCAGGCCCCGCCGTCGGGGTCCCATGCCGTGCCCGCCACGGAGGACGCGGCCGACGCGCCGGACCTCCGCGCGGAGCTGGTGCAGGGCGCCGTGATCACCGCTGTGCTGGCGGCCTCCGGTGTCCTCCTCGGCCTGCTGTGGCTGTGGCTGGCGCCCCGGGTTCCGCTGATCTCCGACGACACCGCCGTGTTCCTCAAGAACAGTGAGGGCGAGGAGGCCATCGGGGCCGACGGCACCTTCGTCCTGCTCGCGCTGGCCTTCGGCCTCGTGTCCGCCGCCGCCGTCTTCTTCTTCCGCCGGCGCGGAGGCATTCCGCTGGTGGTGGGTCTGGCCCTGGGCGGGTTGCTCGGCTCCCTGCTCGCGTGGGGGATCGGCACCTGGTTCGGGCCGACCTCGGACGTGGTCGCCCATGCCAAGGAGGTCGGCAAGGGGGTCACCTTCGACGCGCCGCTGAAGCTGCACGCGGTGGGGGCGGCGGTACTCGCCTGGCCCGTCGCGGCGATGATCGTGCACCTGGGGCTGACGGGGCTGTTCGGGCCACGGGACCCGGAGCCGGAGTGGGGGGCGCCGTACGGGGACGACGGGGCGGTGGGAGAGGCGTTCGGGCCCGCGCCTGACGGCGGGCCCGGGCCGGGTACCGGTCCGGGTGCCGGGGGCGACGGGCCGGAGCGGGGCTAGCCGGATCCGGCTGGGGTCCTGCGATGGTGTCGGCGGGTGGTGCGGTACGGGGTGGTGCGCCTGCGGCGGGCCCTGTCCCCTACCCGCCCCTTCCCGAAACCGGGGCTCCGCCCCGGACCCCGGTCCTCCGTCGCCGGACGGGCTGGGGAGGCGGGTGGGTCGGGGGTGCCCGGACCCCGCGTTTCGGGCCCCCGGGGCCCTGGTTGTCCGTCGCCGTACGGGCTGAAGAGGCGAGCTGGGTGGGGGAGCTCAGGCCCGGACGGGCTGAAGAGGCGGGCCGGGTGCGAGCCCCGTGCTCCGGAGCCCGGTTCTCGGACGCCAGGCGGGTGGTGGGGCGGTCCGGGCTGAAGGGGTGGGCCGGGTAGGGGGCTTGCTCCGGTCATCGAAACGCCGGACGGGCCTGGAGGGGCAGGGGGGATCCGGTCTGCCGTCGGGCCGGCGTCTACGGGCGGCCGATCGGGGCCAGTACCGCCCCTGTCAGGGCGGCCAGGTCGGTGGGGGAGAGTTCGACCTCGAGACCGCGGCGGCCCGCCGAGACGCAGATCGTGGGGTGGGTGTCCGCCGACGCGTCCAGGACCGTGCGCAGGCGCTTGCGCTGGCCCAGGGGGGAGATCCCGCCGCGTACGTAGCCCGTGGTGCGCTCCGCGGCGGCCGGGTCCGCCATGGCCGCCCGTTTGCCGCCCACGGCCGAGGCCAGTGCCTTCAGGTCCAGTGATCCGGCGACCGGGACGACCGCGACGACCAGTTCGCCGTCGACGTCCGCGACCAAGGTCTTGAAGACCCGGCCGGGAGCGACCCCTAGTGCCTCGGCCGCCTCCTCGCCGTAGGACGGGGAGGACGGGTCGTGGTCGTAGGAGTGGACCGTGAACGCGGTGCCGGCCGCGGTCAGGACGACCGTGGCCGGGGTGCCGACGGACTGCTGTTTCTTCGCCTTCTTGGCCACCGTGCCGCTTCCTCGGGTCAGTTGGGGTGGGTGGGGGCGCGGGTCAGGTCGAGCACCGGCAGTGACGGCAGATGCCGGATGACGGCGGTCTCCCTGCGCAGGAGCGTCAGCTCCTCGCGCAGACGGGTGGCGGTGTCCGGGGCCTGGAGCAGCCGTTGCTTCGTGGGGACGTCGAGCACGGTGGCGGCGGCCACCAGGTAGGAGACGACGGACGGATCGTCCGGCAGTTCCGCGCCGGTCGTCAGGGAGCGCTCGTCGGCGCCGGCGAGCCGTTTCTGGTAACTGCGGAAAGCCCGCAGGACGCCCTCGGCGAGGGCTCCCGCCTCGTCCTCGGCGGGCGCGTCCTCCTCCTTGCCGTCCGGGTCCTCGGGCAGCTCCTCGACCTCGGCCGCCAGGTACGGCCCACTCGCGTCGACGGACAGCAGCCTGACCCGTGTGGTGCCGGTCGCCAGGACCTCGAAACTGCCGTCGGCGCGTTCGCGGATCTTCGCCGCGTCGGCGACGCAGCCGACGCGGTGGAAGGTCTGGATGGGGTCGGGGCCGAAACCGTCGGCCGGAGCACGCTCGACCGGTCCCGCGGCGGCGACCGTGTCCGGCATCCCGGTGGCCGTGAGGGCGGTCTCGCGGCCGTCGCGGATCGCGACCACGACGAAGCGGCGCGGTTCGTCCTCGTCGATCCGGAGCAGCTCGCGCATCATGGCGCGATACCGCTCCTCGAACACGTTGAGGGGCAGCACGAGGCCGGGGAACAGCACCGCGTTCAGCGGGAAGAGGGGCAGGCGAGCGGTGGTCACAACGGTCAAGCCTAATGGCCGCCGGGCCCGCCGTGTCCTGACCGTCCGCGAGAGGACGCGCAAGAGCCCGCCCGGAGCCGTACCGCCGCTCTCGTGTCGAGGAATCCGCCGAGGGCGTCGTCGGACACGCGCGCCCACGGGAACGAGGTGGCGTACGGCCCGATCAGCCGGAACTGCTCCAGCGCCTCGGCGGTGCGGCCCCGTGCGGCCAGGACGTACGCGAGGACGTTGCGGGCCTCGGCCGGCCAGGGATCGCCCCCGGGGAAGAGTGCGGAGAAACCGATCGCGAGGTCGGCGGCGGCGTCGATCCGGTCGTCCTGCACGGAGGTGGTCCGCCCGGCGGCCCGTTCGTCGGACAGCAGCCCGAAGGCCGCCCGTACCGGGAGCGCCTGCGCCAGTGAGTCCGGGGCGGCGTCCTCGGCGGCCCGCTCGGCGAAGTCGAGGCACTCGCGGTGCGAGCCGTACCAGGAGGCCGAGAGGTATTCGAGCGCCGCCACGTGGCAGCCGTGGTGGTGGGGGGAGCGGCGGACGGCCTGTTCCCACAGCGCCTCGAAGACCGTGTGGCCGGCGTGCGTGCCCCGGGCGTGGTCGAGCGCGAGCCGCCAGGGCACCGGGTCCCGGGGGCCGGCCTCGGCCGCCGCCGTGATCAGTGGGCCGGCCTCGCGCAGCAGCTCGGCGTGGGCGGGGGACGCCCAGGCGCGGCGTACGGCCAGCGCCGCCTTGACGAGCAGGGCGTCAGGATCGCGCGGGGCGGCGGTGAGCCAGTCGGTGAGCCATGCGTCGCGGCTGTGGGCGAAGGCGGTCAGGCCGGTCAGACAGCGGTCCCGGACCTCCCACTCGGCGGCGTCCCGGGTCATCGCGAGCAGCTTGGCCGCAGGTTCGAAGTCCCCCAGCGCGGCTGCCACCAGAGCGGGCGACAACCGCTCGTCGGGGGCGTCGAGCAGCACCGCGTCGTCCCCGGGCAGTCCGGCGGACAGCCGGGGGCCGTACCGGAACGAGCGTGCGGAACGCTGCAGAGCGCGGAGGAAGGCCATGGTGCAGACCATTGAAAAGCGCTGGTGGGGGCGGCGCCAGAGGGGCCCTGTGAAGCTTCTGTGGCGAGTGGGAGGGTTGCCCTGGGAAAGGTCAAGACAGCGCAAAGGAAAGCGTGAGGACTGGCCGGAATGCGACCTTCCGCCAACCGTCACCCGGCCGTCCGGCCGGGTTCCGGCAGGCCGTTCGATCGCCGCTACGTCAGGGATCCGGGTCCCGGTGAGGGCGCCGCCCCCGTCACCCGCGGCGCAGCAGTCTGGAGGCCCCGGCCGCCACCGTCGTGGCCAGTATCCACCCCACCAGGACGAGGGCCGCCGCCGCCCACTGCCAACCGCCCTCCAGCAGCCAGTACCCGTCCTGCCCGAGGTTGATCACCGGCACCAGCAGATCCAGCGCGTACAGCGCGGCGTTCCACTGCGGATGCTCGTCCCCCTTGATCGAGGCCGGTCGGTACTGCGAGAAGGCCACGGCCCCCGCCGCCCACAGCACCGCCATCCACACCAGGGCCCGACCCGGCCGGTAGCCGTACGCCACCGCCCAGTCCTGCAGGTAGCCCCAGACCCTGCCCGCCAGGGGCAAGGTCTCGCGCCTGCGCCGCTGCTTGGCCAGCAGCACCTCACGGGCGTCCGCGTCCTCCCCGCAGTTGCGGAGCACGGTGGCGAGGCGCTCGTACGGCTCCGGCACGTACTCCGGCGTGGCGGCCAGCACCCACTCCAGGCGCCGGGAGAGCGGGAAGTGGCCGTACGGGACGAGGTTCTCGTACACGAACCCGCCCATCGCCAGCCCGCCCGGCCCCGGCCAGCTGGTCGACACGTCGATCAGCGTGACGACCTTCGCACCGTTCAGCACGACCCGGCCCTCCAGGGGGCGCTCCGCGTTGAAGCGGAGCTCGGGGGTGACGATCCGGCGCAGCGACAGCTCCTCCTGGCCGGCCAGCACGAACCGGGCCTTGTGCAGGTCCACCGCGTCCCCGAAACGCCCGTCGTCCAGCCGTACGGCACCCCGGCACTCGAAGGCCTGCGCCCGGGTCCCGGGTACCGGACCGGCGCCGTAGGCGATGCCGTAGGGGGGAGTGGCGCCCTGGATCCCCGTGTCGACGCTCACCCAGGCCTCGGTCATGTACAGCGTGCGCTCCACGCTCAGCTGCGGGGCGTTCAGCGCCCGCCGGCCGTCCGCGGCGCGCAGCCGGCTCCCGCGCAGGCTCAGCGAACCGCCGACCTTCGCCCCGCGCAGACTCAGCTCGCCGCGCGTCTCGATCATCTCCGCCTGCAGGTCCTGGGCGACGCACATCCCGTCACCGACGAAGGCGCGGCCCAGCCGGTCGGGGCCCACGGTGAGCTGGCTGATCAGCAGGTCGGTGCCGATCTGGGCGTCGGTCAGCCGGATGCCGCGCTCGATCCGGCACCGCGGCAGATGCAGGTCGCCCTCCGTGCGCAGCCGGGCGGCGTCCAGTCTCGGCACCGCGCAGCCCGCCATCCGCAGCGTCGTGAAATGGCACTCGGGTACCAGCACCTCCTGCTCGAAGCGGCACCCCGTCAGCTCGACGTACGGAGAGACCCGGCCGCCCGCCAGGTCCAGCTTCCCCGTGACGCGCACGCCGCGGAGCTTGAGGGCGGCCACCCGCCCGGGCCGGGCGGGCGGCCCGCTCAGCAGCAGCCGCGCCACCGTCCGGGCGCCGACGCTGCGCTCCGGACCCCAGACGTGCGGCGCGAACGGATCGTCGCGCAGCGGATCGTGGGAGCGCAGGTCGTAGGTCGTGCCGTTCCGGAAGGCCTGCCACATACCCAGCTCCGCCGCGCTGAGTCCGTCGGGGATCTCCCCGTCGTGCGGTTCGGTCACTGCCTCACCTCCGTCGGCGCGGTACCTCCACGCTTCGTACAATCGTTCTTCCCGTCTGTGTGACGACATGAACACGTGTAGTCAACAGAGGTGGCCGGGGGACGTATCAGTCGGTGATACGGGGGACCGGGCGTCCGGAGCGGTCTGAGAGAATTGCGGTGTGATCTCTCGAATCGATCTGCGCGGCACCGCCCTCCCCGAGGGCGGCGCCCTGCGCGACCTGCTGCCCCGTGCCGAGTTCGACGTGGAAGCCGCCCTGGAGACGGTGCGGCCCATCTGCGAGGACGTACGCCATCGTGGCTCCGCGGCAGTGATCGAGTGGGGGGAGAAACTCGACGGTGTACGGATCGACGCGGTCCGGGTTCCCGCCGACGCGATCAGCGGCGCCCTGGAGCGCCTCGACCCGGCCGTGCGCGCCGCGCTCGAGGAGTCGGTCCGCCGCGCCCGCCTGGTCCACCGCGCGCAGCGCCGCACCACGCACACCACCCAGGTCGTTTCCGGCGGCACGGTCACCGAGAAGTGGGTCCCCGTCGAGCGCGTCGGGCTGTACGTGCCGGGCGGACGCTCGGTCTACCCGTCGTCCGTCGTGATGAACGTCGTCCCCGCCCAGGAGGCGGGCGTCGAGGGCATCGCCGTCGCCTCCCCGCCGCAGCAGGAGTTCGGCGGCCTCCCGCACCCCACGATCCTCGCCGCCTGCGCCCTGCTCGGCGTCGACGAGGTGTACGCGGCCGGTGGCGCGCAGGCCGTCGCGATGTTCGCGTACGGCACCGAGGACTGCCCCTCCGTCAACCTCGTCACCGGCCCCGGCAACATCTACGTCGCCGCCGCCAAGCGCCTGCTCAAGGGCCGTATCGGCATCGACGCCGAGGCCGGCCCCACCGAGATCGCGATCCTCGCCGACGCGGGTGCCGACCCGGTCCACGTCGCCGCCGACCTGATCAGCCAGGCCGAGCACGACCCGATGGCCGCCGCCGTGCTCGTCACCGACTCCGAGGAACTGGCCGCCGCCACCGAGGCCGAGCTCGCCCCGCAGGTCGCCGCGACCAAGCACGTCACCGACCGGATCGAGCCCGCGCTGGCCGGCCGCCAGTCCGCGATCGTCCTCGTCGACGGCATCGAGGACGGCCTCAGGGTCGTCGACGCGTACGGCGCCGAACACCTGGAGATCCAGACCGCGGACGCCGCGGCCGTCGCCGACCGGGTCCGCAACGCCGGAGCGGTCTTCGTCGGCCCGTACGCGCCCGTCTCCCTCGGCGACTACTGCGCGGGCTCCAACCACGTACTGCCCACCGGCGGCTGCGCCTGCCACTCCTCGGGCCTGTCCGTGCAGTCCTTCCTGCGCGGCATCCACATCGTCGACTACACCCGTGACGCCCTCGCCGAGGTCGCCCACCACGTGGTCACCCTCGCGGAGGCGGAGGACCTCCCCGCCCACGGCGCCGCGATCAAGGCCAGGTTCGGGTGGAAGGTGCCCCAGCAGTGACGCACGACAGCACCACCGGCAACGCCTGGGACGAACTCCCGATCCGTGACGAGCTGCGCGGCCAGTCCCCGTACGGGGCACCGCAGCTCGACGTGCCCGTCCGGCTCAACACCAACGAGAACCCCTACCCGCTGCCCGACGCGCTCGTCGACCGCATCGCCGAACGGGTCCGCGAGGCCGCCCGCGGCCTCAACCGCTACCCCGACCGCGACGCCGTCGAGCTCCGCACCGCACTCGCCCGCTACCTCACCCGCACCGCGGGACACGAGGTCACCCTGCACAACGTCTGGGCGGCCAACGGCTCCAACGAGGTCCTCCAGCAGCTGCTGCAGACCTTCGGCGGTCCCGGACGCACCGCGATCGGCTTCGAACCCTCCTACTCGATGCACGCCCTCATCGCCCGCGGCACCGGGACGGGCTGGATCTCCGGGCCCCGCCGCGAGGACTTCACCATCGACGTGGAGGCCGCGAGGAAGGCCATCGCCGAGCACCGCCCCGACGTGGTCTTCATCACCTCGCCCAACAACCCCACCGGCACCGCGGTGGACGCCGCGACCGTCGCGGAGCTGTACGACGCCGCCCAGGCCGCCGGACCCTCGATGGTCGTCGTCGACGAGGCGTACGGCGAGTTCAGCCACCACCCCTCGCTGCTCCCGCTGATCGCGGGCCGCCGCCACCTCGTGCTCTCGCGCACGATGTCCAAGGCGTTCGGCGCCGCCGGGCTGCGCCTGGGCTACCTCGCCGCCGATCCCGCCGTCGTCGACGCGGTGCAGCTGGTCCGGCTGCCCTACCACCTGTCCTCCGTCACGCAGGCGACCGCGCTGGCCGCCCTGGAGCACACCGATACGCTGCTCGGATACGTCGCGCAGCTCAAGAGCGAGCGCGACCGGCTGGTCGACGGGCTGCGCGGGCTCGGCTTCGACGTCACCGACTCGGACGCCAACTTCGTCCAGTTCGGCCGCTTCGCCGACAGCCACACCGCCTGGCGGCACATCCTCGACCGCGGCGTCCTGGTCCGGGACAACGGCGTACCGGGGTGGCTGCGGGTCTCCGCGGGGACCCCGGAAGAGAACGACGCGTTCCTCGATGCGGTGCGCGAACTGAAGAAGGAGCACGACGCATGAGCCGCGTAGGCAGGGTGGAGCGGACCACCAAGGAGACCTCCGTACTCGTCGAGATCGACCTCGACGGCACCGGCAAGGTCGAGGTCGCGACCGGGGTCGGCTTCTACGACCACATGCTCGACCAGCTCGGCCGCCACGGCCTCTTCGACCTCACGGTCAAGACCGAGGGCGATCTGCACATCGACTCGCACCACACCATCGAGGACACCGCGCTCGCCCTCGGCGCCGCCTTCCGGCAGGCGCTCGGCGACAAGGTCGGGATCTACCGCTTCGGCAACTGCACCGTCCCGCTGGACGAGTCGCTCGCCCAGGTGACCGTCGACCTCTCCGGCCGCCCCTACCTGGTGCACACCGAGCCGGAGAAGATGGCGCCGATGATCGGCGAGTACGACACGACGATGACCCGGCACATCCTGGAATCCTTCGTCGCCCAGGCGCAGATCGCCCTGCACGTGCACGTCCCGTACGGCCGCAACGCCCACCACATCGTGGAGTGCCAGTTCAAGGCCCTGGCCCGCGCCCTGCGGTACGCCAGCGAGCACGACCCGCGCGCGGCCGGCATCCTCCCCTCCACGAAGGGCGCCCTGTGACCGGCCTCAACACCGTGCTGATCGTCGTCGGCCTCTTCCTGGCCGGCGGCGTCTACTCCTTCTGGAAGCAGGGCATGCCCAAGGGCGTCGTCGTGCTTCTCGGGATCGGCTCCGTGATGTGCCTGGTGGCGGGCGTCATGCGGATCCAGGGAATCTGGGACTGAGGTAGAGGACCGTGAGCGACAAGAAGAAGGTCGTCGTCTTCGACTACGGCTTCGGCAACGTACGTTCCGCCGAGCGGGCTCTGGCCCGCGTCGGCGCGGACGTGGAGATCACCCGCGACTTCGACGCCGCGATGAACGCCGACGGACTGCTCGTCCCCGGCGTCGGTGCCTTCTCCGCCTGCATGGACGGGCTGAAGAAGGCCCGCGGTGAATGGGTCATCGGCCGCAGGCTGTCCGGCGGGCGCCCCGTCATGGGCATCTGCGTCGGCATGCAGATCCTGTTCGGCCGCGGCATCGAGCACGGGGTCGAGACGGAGGGTCTGGACGAGTGGCCCGGCACCGTCGGCCCGCTCCACGCCGACGTCGTCCCCCACATGGGCTGGAACACCGTCGAAGCCCCGGAGGACTCCCAGCTCTTCGCCGGACTCGACCCGGAGACCCGGTACTACTTCGTGCACTCCTACGCGGCGCACGACTGGTCCCTCGAAGTGACCAACGCCAAGATCCGTGCCCCCCGGGTCACCTGGGCGACGCACGGAGAACGCTTCGTGGCCGCCGTGGAGAACGGCGCGCTGTGGGCCACCCAGTTCCACCCCGAGAAGTCCGGCGATGCCGGCGCCCAGCTGCTGACCAACTGGATCGAGACGCTGTAATGCCGAAGCTTGAACTGCTCCCCGCCGTCGACGTCCGTGACGGCCAGGCCGTCCGGCTCGTCCACGGCGAGTCCGGCTCCGAGACCTCCTACGGCTCCCCGCTGGAGGCCGCCCTCGCCTGGCAGAGCGCCGGCGCGGAGTGGCTGCACCTCGTCGACCTGGACGCCGCCTTCGGCACCGGCGACAACCGGGCGCTGATCGCCGAGGTGGCCGGCGCCATGGACATCAAGGTGGAGCTCTCCGGAGGTATCCGCGACGACGCCTCGCTCGCCGCCGCCCTCGCCACCGGCTGCCGCCGGGTCAACCTCGGCACCGCCGCCCTGGAGAGCCCCGAGTGGGTCGCCAAGGTCATCGCCGAGTACGGCGACAGGGTCGCGGTCGGCCTCGACGTCCGCGGCACCACGCTGCGCGGCCGGGGCTGGACCCGTGACGGCGGCGACCTCTACGAGACGCTCGCCCGCCTCGACTCCGAGGGATGCGCCCGCTACGTCGTCACCGACATCGCCAAGGACGGAACCCTTCAGGGCCCCAACCTCGCGCTCCTGCGGGACGTGTGCGCCGCCACCGACCGGCCCGTCGTCGCCTCCGGCGGCGTCTCCTCGCTGGCCGACCTGCGCGCGATCTCCCTCCTCGTGCCGGAAGGCGTCGAGGGCGCGATCGTCGGGAAGGCCCTGTACGCGAAGGCGTTCACCCTGGAAGAGGCGCTCAAGGCGGTCTCCGGATGACGGACTCCGTACGCCGGATCTCCTCCGGCGGCCCCTGGGAGGACACGTTCGGCTACTCCCGGGCCGTAGAGCTGCCGAACGGGCTCGTGCTGGTCTCCGGCTGCACGTCCGTGGTCGACGGCCGGATCGCGGCGGACAGCCCGTACGAGCAGGCCGTCACGTCCTTCCGGATCGCCTTCGACGCCCTGAAGCAGGCCGGCCTCGGCCGCGAGGACGTGGTCCGCACCCGCATGTACCTCACCCACGCCCGGGACGTCGACGAGGTGGGCCGCGCCCACAAGGAGCTGTTCGACGACGTACGCCCCGCCGCATCCATGATCATCGTGTCCGGCTTCGTCGACCCCGGGCTGGTCGTCGAGGTCGAGGTCGAGGCCTACCGGGCAGGTGAGCGATGACCCTCGCCGTACGCGTCATCCCGTGCCTGGACGTCGACAACGGCCGCGTCGTCAAGGGCGTCAACTTCCAGAACCTGCGCGACGCGGGCGACCCCGTCGAGATGGCCAAGCTGTACGACGCCGAGGGCGCCGACGAGTTGACCTTCCTCGACATCACCGCGTCCAGCGGTGACCGGGAGACGACGTACGACGTGGTCCGGCGCACCGCCGAGCAGGTCTTCATCCCGCTCACGGTCGGCGGCGGTGTCCGCACCGCCGAGGACGTCGACAGGCTGCTGCGGGCCGGGGCCGACAAGGTCGGCGTCAACACCGCCGCCATCGCCCGCCCCGAGCTCATCCGGGAGATCGCCGAACGCTTCGGGCGCCAGGTCCTCGTGCTGTCCGTCGACGCCCGGCGCACGCCCGGGGGCACCTTCGAGGTGACGACCCACGGCGGCCGCAGGGGCACCGGCATCGACGCCGTCGAGTGGGCGCACCGCGCCGCCGAACTCGGAGCCGGTGAGATCCTGCTCAACTCGATGGACGCCGACGGCACGAAGGACGGCTACGACACCGAGATGATCAGGGCGGTACGGGCCCACGTCACCGTCCCCGTCATCGCCTCCGGTGGCGCGGGCCGGCTCGCGCACTTCCCGCCGGCCGTCGAGGCGGGCGCCGACGCCGTACTGGCCGCGTCCGTCTTCCACTTCGGTGACCTGCGGATCTCCGAGGTCAAGGACGCCCTCCGGGAGGCCGGAGCACCGGTGCGCTGACCCGGGCCGGGAAGGGCCGGTCGCGAAGACCGGCGATCTCGCCGATGTGCGCGCACGGGGTGCACCGCGAAAGTGGCGACCGCCAACGAATGACGGCGGTACCCACGCGGTGCACCCCGAAGACCCCGGGACCAGGCCGTGTTTCGAAAGCAGCGTCGTCTGCCCGAAGGGCAGGTCCGGCGGCGTCCGGTGCGTGCAATCGCAAGGCGGAGGGGCGTCCCGATACTGGATGTATCGGGATGATCCGACAACGCGGCGAGTGCGCGTGCCAGGCGTCGCCGGGCAGACGGGACTTCCGAAACGCGGCCTGGGGGGCGAGGGCTGCCGCGGTCGTGGTTCCGCCACGACCGAGAGGACCCCCCTCGTGCAGCAGCACCTCCCCTCCGGCGACACCTCCCCCCGCCGCTCCCGCTTGTCCACGGGCCGCTCCCGCACCGTCAAGGGGGCGTTGGCCGCGGCCGCCGCCACCGCCGGTCTGCTCACCGCGCTGATCCCGGGAGGCGCCCAGGCCGCCGACAACCCGTACGAGCGCGGTCCGGCGCCGAGCAATTCCAGTATCGAGGCGTCCCGCGGTCCGTACGCCGTGTCGGAGACCTCGGTCTCCTCGCTGCGGGTCAGCGGCTTCGGCGGCGGCACGATCTACTACCCGACCTCCACAGCGGACGGCACCTTCGGCGCGATCGCCATCTCCCCCGGCTTCACCGCCTACCAGTCGAGCATCGCCTGGCTCGGCCCGCGGCTCGCCTCACAGGGCTTCGTCGTCTTCACCATCGACACCAACACCACGGTGGACCAGCCCGCCAGCCGGGGCGACCAACTCCTCGCCGCGCTGGACTACCTGACCGAGGAAAGCTCGGTGCGCGGCCGGATCGACACGTCCCGGCTGGGCGTGATGGGCCACTCCATGGGCGGCGGCGGCACCCTCGAAGCCGCGAAGGACCGGCCCTCCCTGCAGGCGGCGATACCGCTGACCGGCTGGAACACCGACAAGACCTGGCCGGAGCTGAAGACCCCGACGCTGGTCGTCGGCGCGGACGGCGACACGATCGCCCCCGTCGCCACGCACTCCAGCCCGTTCTACAACTCCCTGCCCAGCTCGCTGGACAAGGCGTACCTGGAACTGCGGGGAGCCACGCACTTCACCCCCAACTCCTCCAACACCACGATCGCCAAGTACAGCATTTCGTGGCTGAAGCGCTTCATCGACAACGACACCCGCTACGAGCAGTTCCTCTGCCCGATCCCGTCGGCGAGCCTGACGATCGCGGAGTACCGGGGCAACTGCCCGCACACCTCGTAACCCGGGGGACGGGGGCCGGACCGCTCGGGCGGTCCGGCCCTGCGGTGCGCCCGGGGAGGGCGGCGTACGGGCTCACGGCTCCAGGCCCGGTCACCGCCGGACCGGGCCGCCCGGTGGCGGCGCCTTCGGCCACCCCCGGGCCTCACGGGCGCGGGTGGACACCGGTTGTCGGCCCCGGACCATGACGTGACGTCAGGTCTGCGGGCCCCCTGCGCGGAGGTCACCGGCGCCACGCGGCCGACCCGGTCCGGACTGTGCCCGCGCACAGCCAGGGCGGCCCCGCGTTGGGAGCCGGCACCGTACCGCGACCCCCCGCCGGACGGTGCGGAGGTCAACCTTCCGGCACTGTTCACGGATCAGTATCGTGAGAGCGTGACCCCATCGACGACCGTGCACAGTCCGCTCCGGCTGTACGGCCGCAGCGGTGAACTCGCCGTCCTGGAAACCCTGTTGTGCCGGCTGTGGCAGGGGGACGGCGGAGCGCTCGTACTGACCTCCCCGCCCGGCCTCGGGCGCACCGCCCTGCTGCGCGAGGCGGTCACCGGCCACCGCGACGGACGCGACGGAACCGTCCTGTACGCCGCCGCGGCCCCCGTCGAACAACGGCTGCCCTACAGCGGACTGCACGCCCTGCTCTGTTCCGCACCCGGCCCGCTGCCCGTCGCACCCGACCGGGTCCTGCGCTCCGGCATCACCCCCGACGGCCTCCTCGGCCTGCTGAAGGACATGGGCGCCCAGCGGCCCCTGCTGGTCTGCGTGGACGACGCACACGACTGGGACCCCGACTCCCGGGCCGCGCTCGGCTTCGCCGCCCGCAGACTGGGCACCGGCAGCCGGGTCGCCGTGGTGATCGGCGCCGCCGACGAGACGAGCTTCACCGGACTGCCCGTGTTGCGCCTCACGCCCCTGGACGGCGACGCGTCGGCCGCGCTCCTGGACCGGCTCACCGCCGGCGGTGAGGTCGACCCTGTCGTACGCGGCGAACTCCTGCGTGAGGCGGCCGGGAACCCGCGGCTCCTGGCCGGGCTCGCCGGCCGCCTCACCCCCGACCAGCTCGCCGGCCGCACCGCGCTGCCGTATCCGCTGCCCGGGGCCGAGAGCGTCCTCGACGCCCACGCCGCCCACCTCGACGGGCTCCCGCCGGACACCCACACCCTGCTCCTGCTGGCCGCGGCAGCCGAGGAGCACGAACCGGAGGGGGCCGGCACGGACGCGGCCCTGCTCCTGCGGGCCGGGGCGCGCGCAGGGCTCGCCACCGCCCACCTCGACCGGGTCCTGTCCGCCCCCGCCGGGACCGCGGGCGCCCTCCGGCGCGCGGGCGGCCGGGTGCACTTCAGCCACCCGCTGCTGCGCCGTGCGGTCCTGCACCGGGCCCCGCCCGGGCGGCGCAGGGCCGCACACGAACTGCTCGCAGCCCTGCTCACCGGCCGCGGCGCACCCCCGCTGCCCGCCCTCGTCCAGCGGGCCTGCGCCGCACCGGGGCCGGACGCCGCCCTCGCAGGGCAGCTGGAGGCGGCGGCCCTCGCCCCCCGCCCGCACACCGAGCGGTCCGCCGCGCTGGCCCACGCCGCCGCGCTCTCCACCGACGACGTACAGCGCGCCGCACGCTTCACCGCGGCGGCCGACCACGCCCGGCTCGCCGGCGACCCCGGCCGGGCCCGCGCCCTGCTCGCCCGGGCCGGCGCCCACACCGCGGGGGGCGTCGCACCGTACGTACGCGGCATGCTCACCCTCGGCGACGGACCCGCCGCGGACGCCCGCGAGGCCCTGCTGGCCGCGGCCGCACTGCTCGCCCCGCACGACCCGCGACGCGCCCTGGAGGCCCTGTTCGGCGCGGCGGATGCCGCCTGGGACCTGGGGGACGCCATCGCCTACCTGGACGCCATGACCCGTATCCCGGTCGCCGCGGCCGACCGGGCCATGGCCCGGTACCGGGCCGGCATGTGCGCCGTGCTCGGCGGCCGCACCGACCGCGGGCACGCCCTCCTGCGGTCCTGCCTGGACCGGTCCGACCGGGCCGAGGACCCGGGCGAACTCCTCCGCGCGGGCGTCGCGGCCCTGGTGCTCGGCGAGGTCGACGCGGCCTGCCGGACCGGTGCCCGGGCCCTGGCCGCCGTACGCACCCGGGGGCCGGACGCCCTGCTGCCGCGCGCCCTCGAACGGCTGGCCTACGCCGAACTGCGCGTCGGCCGCCACGCGCGGGCGCGGGCCCACGCTTTGGAGGGACTGCACGCCGCCCGGCGCACCGGGCAGCCCAACGCGGCCACCCATCTGCACGCCGTGCTGGCCCTCGCCGCCTCCGTGGAAGGGCCCGCCGAAGCCTGCGCCGCCCATGCCGAGGCGGCGCTCTCGGGCGCCGGACCGCACGGCCTGACGCAGGCGGCGACGCTCGCCACCTGGGCGGTCGCCCGCGCGGACCTGGCGGCCGGCCGGCCCGGTGAGGCGGCCGTCCGGCTCGGGCCGCTCGTGCGGCCCGGGCCGAGGACGGGGCACTTCGCCACCCGGCTGCTGGCCGTGCCCTGCTACGTCGAGGCGGTGGTGCTCTCCGGCCGCGCTGACCAGGAGCCGGCCGAACTCGACCACGCCGTAGCGGAGTTCGCACTGTGGACCGCCCGGACCACCGACCCCCAGGTACCCGCTCAGCTGGCCCGCTGCCGTGCACTGCTGGCGCCGCCCGAGGAGGCCGCGGCGCGGTACGAGGAGGCCCTGAGCCACCACGACCGCGCCGGGGGCGACTTCGAGCGTGCCCGCACGCAGCTGCTCCACGGCCAGTCCCTGCGCCGGCGGCGCCGCCCGAGGGAGGCCCGCGGCCCGCTGCGCGACGCGCTCGTCGCGTTCGAACGCTGCTCGGCCCGCGTATGGGCCGACCGGGCCGGGGGTGAACTGCGGGCGGCGGGAGAGGCGGTGGACGTGCCGGACCAGGGCGGCGGGGACCCGCTGGCCGGGCTGACCCCGCAGCAGCAGCGGATCGCGCGCTGCGTGGCCGAGGGCGCCACCAACCGTGAGGTGGCGGTGCGGCTCTCGGTGAGCCCGCGGACCGTCGACCACCACCTGCGCAACGTCTTCGCCGCGCTGGGCGTCCGGTCCCGGACCGAACTCGCCCGGCTGCTGGACCGGTAGGGCCCCTGCCCCGTCGGGTGGACGTCCGGGCCGCCCGTGACGCCGCCGCGTGAGGGGGTGGTTGCAGGACCGTGATGACAAGAACGACGCAGACCCCTAGGTACCGACCGGGCGGTATGCCATTCTGCGGTCGTCAGGATCATTCGGTGTGCGCCTGCCCGACGCCGGGCCGGGCGCACCGGGTCGGAGTGTCCGGAGCCGGCCGATTCCCGGTGGAGGCCGCCATGCCGCAGGTCGTACGTTCACGGATCAGGGCGCTGCACGGGCCGCCCCCCGCCGCACCGCTGCCGCGCCGCTTCACGTCCCTGGCCGACCGCGAGGCCGTCGCCGTACTCCACCGTGCGGCCCGGGTGCTGCTGGAAGGGCTGCCGGAGCTCACGGACCGGCTCGTCGAGGCCCTGCGGGAGCAGGAGCCCGGCTACCGCACGGCGATCGAGACGGAGCCCGCCGAGATCTGGCAGGAGGTCCACCACTCGCTGCGGCACAACGTCGCCTCCCTGATCCAGCCCCGGGAGTAACGTGACGCCGCCCACCGCACCTCCCGGTGGATCGGCGGGACGCGCGCCGAACAGGGTGTACCGCTCGACGCCGTCCTGCACGCCTTCCGGATGGGCGGGGCGATGGTGTGGCAGGACCTGGTCGACGAGACCGCCCGGCGCCACCCGGAGGACGTCCGGCTGCTGGTCCACGTCGCGGCGGACGTCTGGAACTTCGTCGACGTGCACTGCGGGGTGGTGGCCGAGGCCTATCGGCAGGCCGAGCGCCGGCTCGTCTGGCGCCGTGAGAACCGGCAGTGCCTGATGACGGCGGCCCTGCTGGACGGCACCGCCCGCATCGCGGACCTGCCGGACGCGGCTGCGATGCTCGGGCTCCCCGTCCAGGGCCGGTACGCGGTGCTGGCCGTGGCCACCGGCCGCCGGGTCCCGCACGGTGCGGGCCGGCACCCCCGCCGCTGGACCTCGCGGCGGGGGTGCCGGCCCTCTGGCACGCGGGGAACGGCACGGAGTTGGCGATCCTGCCGCTGGGGGCGGGCGACGGGGGCTCGGAACCCCCGTGCGCGAGGGACACCGGTGCGGGGGCCCCGCCGACGGCCGACGCGGCCGGGGCGGCGGCCGGTCCGCCCGGGCGGGGCGAACTCGCCGCGGTGGCCGCCGGGCTGACGGCTCCGCCCGGCACCAGGACCGGCATCAGCTCGGTGGTCGAGGGGCTCGCCTCGGTCGGTGACGCCCGGCGCCTCGCCGAGACCGCGTTGCGGGCGTGCCCGGCGTCCGGGGGTACCGTCCTGCTGGACGAGCACCTGCCGGCCGCCCTCGTCGTCTCCTCGCCCGCGCTCGGCACGGCGCTCGCCGACCGGGTCCTCGGCCCGCTCGGACGGCTCGACCCGGCGGACCAGGACGTGCTCATCGAGACACTGACCGCTTGGCTCGACTCGGACGGGTCCGCGCAGCGGGCGGGGGCGCGGCTGTACTGCCACCGCAACACCGTGCTGAACAGGCTGCGGCGGTTCGAGCAGCTGACGGGCCGCTGCCTGACGCGACCCTCGGACGCGGTCGAGGTGTCCCTCGCGCTGGCGGCCCGTCGGCTGCTGGTGGGCTGAACGGGTCGCGGGCCCCGCAGGCGGGAGGCCGTACCCCGGCCCCGCCGACCGGCCCGCACCCGGCCCCGCAGTAACGCGGCGCGGTACGCGGCCGCCGGTCCGGGGGCGGCGGGCAGGTCACAGGCCGAGTTCGGCCGTCCGGAGCCGGGCCAGCGCGTCCTTGTCTCCGTCCAGTTCGACCCGGGCGGCGTCCTGGCGCCCCGCGGCGAACAGCAGCAGCTCACCCGGCTCCCCGGTGACCGTCACCACCGGGGTGCCCTTGTGGGCCACCACCGTCTGGCCGTCCGGGCGGCGCAGCACCAGACCCACCGGTGCCCGGCGGCCCATGATCCGGGCCGTCTTCTCGGTGCGCGACCACAGCGTGTCGGCGAAGACCGGGTCCAGGTCGCGCCGCGACCAGTCGGGCTGGGCGCGGCGCACGTCCTCCGCGTGGAGGTAGAACTCGACGGTGTTCGCCGCCTCGTCCAGCTGCTTCAGGCCGAAGGGCGACATCCGGGGCGGGCCCGTGCGGATGAGCTGGAGCAGTTCCTCGTACGGCTTCGCGGCGAACTCGGCCTGCACGCGCTCCAGCCGGTTCTTCAGCGCGCCCAGCACGAGGCCGCCCGCCGCGTCCGCCCGGCGCTCGCGTACGACGACGTGGGCGGCCAGGTCACGGGTTTTCCAGCCGTTGCACAGGGTCGGGGCCTCGGGGCCCGCCGCTTCCAACAGGTCGGCGAGCAGAAGACGTTCACGCTTGGCATGGGTCGACATGCCCGCCAGCGTACGGCCGCCGCCCGCGGTCCGCCCAGTGGACGCGCGCCCGGAGGGCTCCGCCCGGCGCGGCACAATGGGCGCATGACCAGCACGCCCGGCCCCGCGCCCGCCAGCAGTCTCGACCCGGCCATCGCGGCCCGCCTCAAGCGCGGCCCCGACGGCCTGATCCCCGCAATCGCACAGCAGTACGACACGGGGGAGGTGCTGATGCTCGGCTGGATGGACGACGAGGCCCTGCACCGTACGCTCACCACGGGCCGCTGCACCTACTGGTCCCGCAGCCGCCAGGAGTACTGGGTCAAGGGGGACACCTCCGGCCACGTCCAGCGGGTCAGGTCGGTCGCCCTGGACTGCGACGCCGACACCGTCCTGGTGAGGGTCGACCAGACCGGCGCCGCCTGCCACACCGGCGACCGCACCTGCTTCGACGCGGACGTCCTCCCGCTCGCCCCGTCCCAGTAAGGTCATCCGCCATGGATCTCGAGACGTTCCGCAAGCTCGCCGTCGACCGGCGCGTCATCCCCGTCAGCCGCCGCCTGCTCGCCGACGGTGACACCCCGGTCGGGCTCTACCGCAAGCTCGCGGCCGAGCGCACCGGTACGTTCCTCCTCGAGTCCGCGGAGAACGGCCGCACCTGGTCCCGCTACTCGTTCATCGGGGTACGCAGCGCCGCCACGCTCACCGCCCGCGACGGCCGGGCCCACTGGATCGGCACCCCACCCGTCGGCGTCCCCCGCGAGGGCGATCCGCTGCAGGCCCTGCGCGCCACCGTCGAGACCCTGCACACCCCGCGCGACCTGGTCGCCGACGAGGGACTGCCGCCCTTCACCGGAGGCATGGTCGGCTACCTCGGATACGACGTCGTACGCCGGCTGGAGAAGATCACCGAGCACGGCGGCGACGACCTGAGGCTGCCCGAACTGACGATGCTGCTCACCTCGGACCTCGCCGTGCTCGACCACGGCGACGGCACCGTCCTGCTGATCGCCAACGCGATCAACCACAACGACCTGGACACCGGCGTCGACGAGGCGTACGCCGACGCGGTCGCCCGCCTCGACGCCATGGAGAGGGACCTCTCCCGGTCCGTGGAGAACACCCCCGCCGTCCTGCCGCCCTCCGAACTCCCGCCCTACACCGCCCTGTGGGGCGGCGCGGCCTACCAGGACGCCGTCGAGGAGATCAAGGAGCGGATCAGGGCCGGCGAGGCCTTCCAGGTCGTGCCCTCCCAGCGCTTCGAGACACCGTGCACGGCGAGCGCGCTGGACGTCTACCGGGTCCTGCGCGCCACCAACCCCTCGCCGTACATGTACCTCTTCCGCTTCGACGGCTTCGATGTCGTCGGATCCAGCCCGGAAGCGCTCGTCAAGGTCGAGGACGGCCGGGCCATGGTCCACCCGATCGCCGGGACCAGGCACCGGGGCGCCACCCCGCAGGAGGACCAGGCGCTCGGCGACGAACTCCTCGCCGACCCCAAGGAGCGCGCCGAGCACCTGATGCTGGTCGACCTCGGCCGCAACGACCTCGGACGCGTGTGCGAGCCCGGCAGTGTCGAGGTCGTCGACTTCATGTCGGTCGAGCGGTACTCCCACGTCATGCACATCGTCTCCACCGTCACCGGCCGCGTCGCCGCGGGCCGCAGCGCCTTCGACGTCCTCACCGCCTGCTTCCCGGCGGGCACCCTCTCCGGGGCGCCCAAACCGCGCGCGCTGCAGATCATCGAGGAGCTCGAACCCACCCGCCGCGGCCTGTACGGCGGCTGCGTGGGCTACCTCGACTTCGCCGGGGACTCCGACACGGCCATCGCCATCCGGACGGCCCTGCTGCGCGACGGCACCGCGTACGTGCAGGCGGGAGCGGGTGTCGTCGCCGACTCCGACCCGGTCGGCGAGGACACCGAGTGCCGCAACAAGGCCGCTGCGGTCCTGCGCGCCGTGCACACGGCGAACCGGCTCCGCGTCCCCTGAGACCGCCCCCGACTGCCGGGAGGTCCGAAGCCGTAGGGGATAGTGGAGGACGTGAGTGCTGTCTCCGTACCCCAGCCCCGTGCCCGATCCGCATCCGCTTCCCCGTCCGACAGCGCCGGAAGCCGCCGCAGCCTGGCCGCCGGCCTGATCCTCGGGGCGGCCGGAGCCACCGTCGTCCTCCTCGCCTCCGGCCGGACCTGGGCCGAGGGGGAGGCGTCCGTCGGCGGCGGCACCCTGCCGCTGAGCGCGGACGGCCAGGACGTCACCGGCCTCCCTGCGGCCCTCGCCGTCGTCGGCCTGGCCGCCCTGGTCGCCGTGTTCGCCGTCCGCCGCGGCGGACGGGCGATCGTCGCCGGGCTGCTGGCCCTCAGCGGCCTCGGCGCCGCGGTGAGCGCCTGGGCGGGCGCCTCCGACAGCGCAGCCCTGGACGAGAAGGCCGCACAGAGCACCGGCGACACCGCCGCCACCGTCGAGGCCCTCAGCCACACCGCCTGGCCCTACGTCACGGCCGTCGGCGGAGCGCTGCTCCTGCTCGCCGGGCTCCTCGCCCTGCGGTACGGCAGCCGGTGGCCCGCCATGTCGGGCCGCTACGAACGCGACGGCACCCCGCGACCCCGCCGGGCCGCGCCCGCCGCCCCGGACCCCGACCGGCCCGAGGACCTCTGGAAGGCCCTGGACCGCGGCGAGGACCCGACGCGCGAGGCATGACCCCCACGCTCAGGTCCCACCGGCACGTACGGGACAATGGCAGTGAGCTTTCCGAACAGCGTCACCTCTTGCCGCACAGCGTCACCTTCACCTTCCCGAACAGCGACACCTACAGCGCAACACCAACGAGGAGCAACTCATGGCGGGCAGCAGCCACGGACACACCCCGGCCGCCTGGACCGGTGTCATCATCTCCTTCATCGGCTTCTGCATCGCGGGCCTCTTCATGGTCGCGGCGAACCCGCTCGGCTTCTGGGCCGGTATCGCCGTCGTCCTCCTCGGCGGGGTCGTCGGTCTCGCCATGAAGATGGCCGGTCTCGGCATGCCGAAGGAGTCCAGCGAACTGGCCGAGGCCAGGGCCCGCGCCGGGCAGGCCCAGACCAGCTCCTGAGCACCGTGCCGGCAGACGACACGTGAGGCGCAGCCCGGACGGGGCTGCGCCTTCGCACGTCAGCGGGGACAATCGCCGGGTGGACGCCTCAGCATCTCCCCCCGCCCCCGAGCCCGTACCGCACGCACCGCGGCACCCCGGCCCGCCGCCGGGGACGCCCGCCGGCCACGGGCCCGTGTTTCCCGCGGCCCCCGCGCCGGCCTCCCGGTTCCGGCGGCTCGCCACGCCCACCGGCGTCATGGCCGCCGTCGTCGGCGCCTTCGGCTACGTGGCCACGGTCGACCCCCACGAGCCCGGCCACTACCCGGTCTGCCCCCTGCTCCGCCTCACGGGCCTGCTCTGCCCGGGGTGCGGGGGGCTGCGCAGCGCCTACGACGTCGCCCACGGCGACCTGGCCGCGGCCCTCGGCTCCAACGCCCTGGCCGTCGTCGGCTACGCCGTGTTCGCTGCCGTCTGGGTGCTCTGGATGATCCGGGCCGGCCGGGGAGCGCCCCTGCGCATCGGCCTCGCGCCCGCCTACTGGTGGGCCGCGGGGGCGGTCCTGGTCGTCTTCTCCGTCGTCCGGAACCTGCCGGTCGGCGCCGCCCTGGCCCCGTGAGTGCCCAGGTGGTGGGACGTGCGGTCACCGGATGCGGGCCCTCGGGCTTCTGGCGGATACCATCGGAGTGGCTGATCCTGTTCCCTCATCATCCTTCCGGAAGGGGGCCGCTCGCGTGAGTGTGCTCGACGAGATCATCGACGGCGTTCGCGCCGACCTCGCAGAGCGGCAGGCGCGCGTCAGCCTCGACGAGCTCAAGGAGCGCGCGGCCCGCGCTCCCGGGGCCAAGGACGGAGTCGCCGCCCTGCGCGGCGAGGGCGTGACCGTCATCTGCGAGGTCAAGCGCTCCAGCCCCTCCAAGGGGGCCCTGGCCGCCATCGCCGACCCGGCCGCGCTCGCCGCGGACTACGAGGCCGGCGGCGCGTCCGTCATCTCGGTCCTCACCGAGGAGCGCCGCTTCGGCGGCTCGCTCGCGGACCTGGAGGCCGTCCGCGCCAAGGTGGACATCCCGATCCTCCGCAAGGACTTCATCGTCACCTCGTACCAGCTGTGGGAGGCACGGGCCTACGGTGCCGACCTCGCCCTGCTGATCGTCGCCGCCCTCGACCAGGAAGCCCTGGTCTCGCTCATCGAGCGCGCCGAGTCGATCGGCCTCACGCCGCTCGTCGAGGCGCACGACGAGGAGGAGGCGGAGCGTGCCGTGGACGCCGGAGCGAAGGTCATCGGCGTGAACGCGCGCAACCTGAAGGACCTCAAGGTCGACCGGTCCACGTTCGAACGTGTCGCGCCCGAGATCCCCGACCACATCGTCAAGGTGGCCGAGTCGGGTGTGCGCGGCCCGCACGACCTGATCGCCTACGCCAACGCCGGCGCGGACGCCGTGCTCGTCGGCGAGTCGCTGGTCACCGGCCGCGACCCCCGGGCAGCCGTCGCCGACCTCGTCGCCGCCGGCGCCCACCCCGCGCTCCGGCACGGACGGGGCTGACCCCTTCCCATGACCGCCGACCGCCCCGCGTCGCGCATCCGGCCGGGCCTGCGCCCCGCCGGGGCCCCGGCCCGGGACCCGCACGCGCCCCTGGCACGCGGCTGCCGCCCGCGCGGCTGCCGCGCGCCCGCGCGCCGCGTGCACGGCCGGCGGGTGCGGTACGTCATCGGAGACGAACCCGGACAGGTCAACGGCATGCGATGGCGCACGGGGTCCGCGCCGTAGCGAGCCCCGGCCGTCGCAGCGTCCCCCCGGGCACCCGTCCGGAGTGACCGGCACGACCCACCGCACCGACCGTCCCCGGCCGGCGCGGCGCTCCGCCCACGGCGCATACGGTGAACCCACCCGTCGCAAGGCCGAGGAGCATCTCGCAATGTCGTCCGACTTCTTCATCCCGGACCCCGAGGGTCTGATCCCCAGCGCCGAGGGGTACTTCGGCGCGTTCGGTGGCACGTTCATCCCGGAGGCGCTGGTCGCCGCCGTGGACGAGGTGGCCGTCGAATACGCCAAGGCCAAGGCCGACCCCACCTTCGCCGCCGAGCTCAACGCACTCATGGCCGACTACACCGGCCGCCCCAGCGCCCTGACCGAGGTCCCGCGCTTCGCCGAGCACGCCGGTGGCGCCCGGGTCTTCCTCAAGCGGGAGGATCTCAACCACACCGGCTCGCACAAGATCAACAACGTGCTGGGGCAGGCACTCCTCACCAAGCGCATGGGCAAGACCCGGGTCATCGCGGAGACCGGCGCCGGACAGCACGGTGTCGCCACGGCGACCGCCTGCGCCCTCTTCGGGCTCGAGTGCACCATCTACATGGGTGAGATCGACACCGAACGCCAGGCGCTGAACGTCGCGCGCATGCGGATTCTCGGCGCCGAGGTCATCGCCGTGAAGTCCGGCTCGCGGACGCTCAAGGACGCCATCAACGAGGCGTTCCGCGACTGGGTCGCCAACGTGGACCGCACCCACTACCTCTTCGGCACGGTCGCCGGTCCGCACCCTTTCCCCGCCATGGTCCGCGACTTCCACCGCGTGATCGGCGTCGAGGCCCGCCGTCAGCTCCTGGAGCGCACCGGACGGCTCCCCGACGCCGCGGTCGCCTGCGTCGGGGGCGGCTCCAACGCCATCGGCCTCTTCCACGCCTTCATCCCGGACGCGGGTGTCCGGCTCGTCGGCTGCGAGCCCGCCGGACACGGCGTCGAGACCGGCGAGCACGCCGCGACCCTCACCGCCGGCGAACCCGGCATCCTGCACGGCTCCCGCTCCTACGTCCTCCAGGACGACGAGGGCCAGATCACCGAGCCGTACTCGATCTCGGCCGGCCTCGACTACCCGGGCATCGGCCCGGAGCACGCCTACCTCAAGGACAGCGGCCGCGGTGAGTACCGCGCGGTGACCGACGACGCCGCCATGCGGGCGCTGCGCCTGCTCTCCCGCACCGAGGGGATCATCCCGGCCATCGAGAGCGCGCACGCGCTGGCCGGCGCGCTGGAGGTCGGGCAGGAGCTCGGCACGGCGGGGCTGATCCTGGTCAACCTGTCCGGCCGCGGCGACAAGGACATGGACACGGCGGCCCGGTACTTCGGGCTGTACGACATCGACGGCGAGGTCGCCGCCGACGCGGAGGGGGAGCCCCAGTCATGACCACCGGTACGCACACCGGCACCATCGGCCTGCTGGGTGAGACCTTCGCACGCGCCCGCGCCGAGGACAGGGCCGCCCTCATCGTCTACCTGCCCGGCGGCTTCCCGACCGTCGACGCCGGCATCGAGGCGATCAAGGCGGCCGTCGCGGGCGGCGCCGACATCATCGAGGTGGGGCTGCCGCACAGCGACCCCGTGCTCGACGGCCCGGTCATCCAGACCGCCGACGACATCGCGCTGCGCGGCGGCGTCAGGATCGCCGACATCATGCGCACGGTCCGCGAGGCGTACGAGGCGACGGGCGCACCCATCCTCGTCATGACGTACTGGAACCCCGTCGACCGGTACGGCGTGGAGCGCTTCACCGCCGAGCTCGCCGCGGCGGGAGGCGCCGGGTGCATCCTGCCCGACCTGCCGGTCCAGGAGTCCGCGCTGTGGCGCGAGCACGCCGGGAAGCACGGCCTCGCCACCGTCTTCGTCGTCGCGCCGAGCAGCAAGGACGCGCGTCTCGCCACCATCACGGCGGCGGGCTCCGGCTTCGTCTACGCCTCCTCGCTGATGGGGGTCACCGGCACCCGCGAGTCGGTCGGGGAGCAGGCCCAGGAGCTGGTGGGACGCACCCGTGCCACCACGGACCTCCCGGTCTGCGTCGGTATCGGCGTCTCCACGGCCGAGCACGCCCGGCAGGTCGCGGGCTTCGCCGACGGCGTGATCGTCGGTTCCGCCTTCGTCAAGCGGATGCTCGACGCCCCGGACGAGGTGGCCGGTCTCACCGCCGTCCGTGAGCTGGCGGGCGAACTGGCCGAAGGCGTTCGACAGCGCTGACACCGCTCGTCACCCGTACGGGTGGACCTGGTACCGGGGAGGCGCTCACGTGCCTCCCCGGTTCGTTGGCGCGGTGTGAGCGAGAAGAACGAAGACCGAAAGAGGGCCGCGCGAGACCGGCTCGTCCAGCAGCGTGAGCAGGACCGCGCCCGGCAGCGCCGTCGCCGCACGCTGATCGTCTCCGCCGCGGTGGTGGGGGTCCTGGCGCTCGCCGCCGTGATCGGCCTGATCGCCGCCAACGCGGGCAAGAGCGGCAAGGACAGTCAGGCCGGACCGGCCGTCACCCCGTCCGGGGCGACCGGCAAGGACGGACTCGCCATCCAGGTCGGCGCCGACGACGCGCCGTCCACGCTCACCGTCTGGGAGGACTTCCGCTGTCCGGTCTGTGCCCAGTTCGAGAACGCGTTCCGCAAGACGATCACCGACATGGCGGACAGCGGCCGGATCAAGGTGGAGTACCACCTGGCCACGATCATCGACGGCAATCTCGGCGGTGACGGATCGCTGCGGGCGGGCAACGCGGCGGCCTGCGCCCAGGACGTCGGTAAGTTCGCCCCGTACCACGACGTCCTCTACCGCAACCAGCCCGCCGAGACCGACGACGCCTTCGGTGAGAACAGCAGGCTGATCGAGCTGGCCGGGAAGGTGGAGGGCCTGGACACACCGGCCTTCCGTAGCTGTGTGCAGGACGGGACGCACGACAGCTGGGTGCAGAAGTCCGACAAGGCCTTCGCCGCGGGCGGGTTCCAGGGCACTCCGACCGTCCTGCTGAACGGGGAGCCCGTCTTCCCGAAGAAGGGGAACGAGGAGATCTCCGTCGCCAACCTCGAGAAGTGGGTGACCGAGGCCGACAAGGGCAAGAAACCGGGCACGGTCGGGGCGTCTCCCTCGGCGTCGTAGCCGCCCTCCGGGGGCGCGTCCCGGGGTGCTCGTTACCCAGAAGTTGCCCCGCGGCTTGCCGTACGTCCTGTCCGGCAGGGTAGCGTCGTCCTCGTCATGAACCTTGCCTTCATTCCCAGCCCGTCGACCGGGGTGATCGAGCTCGGCCCGATCCCGCTCCGCGGCTACGCGTTCTGCATCATCATCGGTGTCTTCGTCGCCGTCTGGTTCGGCAACAAGCGCTGGATCGCCAGGGGCGGCCGTGCCGGCACCGTCGCCGACATCGCCGTCTGGGCCGTCCCCTTCGGCCTCGTCGGCGGCAGGCTCTACCACGTCATCACGGACTACCAGCTGTACTTCAGCGACGGTGAGGACTGGGTCGACGCCTTCAAGATCTGGGAGGGCGGACTCGGTATCTGGGGCGCGATCGCGCTCGGCGCGGTCGGTGCCTGGATCGGCTGCCGCCGCCGCGGGATCCCGCTGCCCGCCTGGGCGGACGCGCTGGCACCCGGCATCGCCTTCGCCCAGGCGATCGGCCGCTGGGGCAACTGGTTCAACCAGGAGCTGTACGGCAAGCCGACGGACCTGCCGTGGGCGCTGAAGATCAGTGAGGGCACCAACCGGGTGGCGGGCACCTACCACCCGACGTTCCTGTACGAGTCCCTGTGGTGCGTCGGCGTCGCCCTCCTCGTCATCTGGGCCGACCGCCGCTTCACGCTCGGGCACGGCCGGGCGTTCGCCCTGTACGTCGCGGCCTACTGCACGGGGCGCGCGTGGATCGAGTACATGCGCGTCGACGAGGCCCACCACGTGCTGGGTCTCCGGCTCAACGTGTGGACCGCCGTCATCGTCTTCGTCCTCGCGGTGACGTACATCGTTATCTCGGCGAAGGTGCGCCCGGGCCGCGAGGAGGTCGTCGAACCCTCCGCGGTGGAGGCGGCCGAGGACACGGAGGCGGCCGAGGACAAGGAGGCGGCCGGGGACACGGAGCCGGCCGGGGCCGGCGAGCCGGACACCGAGGAGCCCGGGGCTCAGGCCGAGGCGGACGCCGCCGGGGCGGGGGCGAACAATCCCGAGGCCGACGGGGTTCCGCAGAAGGCCGACAAGAGCTGACGCGCGACGTACCCGAGGAAGGGGCTGCCGGACCACGAGGTCCGGCAGCCCCTTCCGTCGTTCCTGCTCCGGCCGGGCTTCGCCGGCCGGCTTGCCAGGCCTGCGCGGCTGGCGCGGGCGCGCAGGCTTGTGTCGTGGGTGCTGCGCGGGCTGCTTCTGTGGGCCCTGCGTCTGCTTCCGCGGTCGGCCGGGCTCCGGCGTGTTCGAGGGTCCGGCTCCGGCTTCGGTCGTGGGTGCTGCGCGGGCTGCTTCTGTGGGCCATGCGTCTGCTTCCGCGGTCGGCCGGGCTCCGGCGTGTTCGAGGATCCGCGCGGGCTTATGGCGGCGGTCCCGCGCCGGGCCCTTCCGGCGGTATCGCCCCGGCTTCCGGGCGTCGGTCCCGCCCGACGCCTCCGGAGTCCGGATCCGGCCTCTGCCTGCGGTCCCGCGCCGGCCTCCTCGGCCGCTTCCCTCCCGGCCCGCGGTCAGCTCCGCCGGGCCAGCGTCAGCGTGCGCTCCGCCGTCGCCACCACCGCCGCGTCCACGAACCGCCCGTCCGGCAGCGCCTGCGCTCCCGCCCGCTCCCGTGAGGCCTCCAGGATCTGTTCCGCCGCCTCGATCTCCCCCGCCGTGGGCCGGAACGCCTGCTCGATGACCGGCAGCTGCCGGGGATGGATCGCGGCCCGGCCGAGCAGCCCCAGCCGCCGCCCGTGCGCGCAGGACGCCCGCAGCCCCGACAGGTCCCGGACGTCGGGGAACACCGACATGACGGGCGGGTCGAGCCCGGCCGCCCGGGCGGCGACCACCAACCGGCCGCGCGGCCAGTCGAGCCCCGCGTCCTCCCGTACGCCCAGGTCGGCCCGCAGGTCCGACTCGCCCAGCGCGATGCCCCGTACGTCGTGGTGCGCCCCGGCGATCGAGTAGGCGTGCTCGACCGCCAGCGCCGACTCCAGCAGCGGATACAGCGGCACGCCCGGCGCCAGCGCCGCCACATGGTGCACGGACGCCGCATGGGTGGTCTTGGGCAGCCGCAGTCCGGCGAGCCCGGGCAGACCCGCCAGGGCCGTCACGTCGTCCTCGCCGTGCACCCGTACATGGACCGGCACCGCCGCCGGATCCGCCGTGGCCGGGTCCGCGAGGAGCTCCGCGGTCGCCGCCCGCGCGTACTCCTTGCGGTCGGGCGCCACCGCGTCCTCCAGGTCGACGATCACCACGTCCGCGCCCGTGCCGAGCGCCTTGTGGACCACGTCCGGCCGGTCCCCGGGGACGTACAGCCAGGTCAGCGCCACCGTCCGCGGCCTCGCCGCGCTCACGCTCACAGCGCGCCCTCGGCCCGGAGCGCCGCGATCCGGGCGGCCGTGAGGCCCAGTTCCGTCAGGATCTCCTCCGTGTCGGCCCCGTGCGGCCGGCCCGCCCAGCGGATCGCCCCCGGGGTCCGGGAGAGCCGGAACAGCACGTTCTGCATCCTCAACGGCCCCAGCTCCGGATCGTCGACCTCGGTGATCGTGCCCAGCGCACGGTACTGGGGGTCCTCCATCACGTCCCGTACGTCCTGGACCGGGGCGACGGCCGCCTCCGCCTTCTCGAACGCGGACACCACCTCCTCCCGGGTGCGCCGGGCGATCCAGTGGCCCACCGCCTCGTCGAGCTCGTCGGCGTGCTCGGCGCGGGTGGTCCCTGACGCGAACCACGGCTCCCGGGTCAGTTCTGGGCGGCCCACCAGCCGCATGACGCGCTCGGCGACCGACTGGGCCGAGGTGGAGACGGCCACCCAGTGACCGTCCGAGGTGCGATAGGTGTTGCGCGGGGCGTTGTTCCGGGAACGGTTGCCGGTACGGGGCTGGACGTAGCCGAGCTGGTCGTACCAGAGCGTCTGCGGCCCCAGCACCATCAGGATCGGCTCGATGATCGCCATGTCGACCACCTGGCCCAGCCCCGTGGCGTCACGTCCCGCGAGGGCCGTCATCACCGCGTACGCCGTGGCGAGCGCGGCGATCGAGTCGGCGAGCCCGAACGGCGGGAGGGTCGGCGGCCCGTCCGGCTCCCCGGTGACGGCCGCGAAGCCGCTCATCGCCTCGGCGAGCGTGCCGAAGCCCGGCCGCTGCGCGTACGGGCCGCGCTGGCCGAAGCCCGTGACCCGGGCCAGCACCAGGCGGGGGTTGACGGCGCGCAGTTCCTCCCAGCCGATGCCCCAGCGTTCCAGCGTCCCCGGCCGGAAGTTCTCGACGATCACGTCGGTCTCCTCGGCCAGGCGCAGCAGCAGGTCCCGGCCGCCTGGGCTGGACAGGTCGAGCGTCAGCGCGCGCTTGTTGCGGCCGAGGAGTTTCCACCACAGGCCGATGCCGTCCTTCGCCGGACCGTGCCCGCGCGAGGGGTCGGGCCTGCGGGGATGTTCCACCTTGATCACGTCGGCCCCGAAGTCACCCAGCATCGTGGCCGCGAGAGGCCCGGCGAACAGCGTGGCGAGGTCCAGCACCCGCAGACCGGCCAGGGGCGGCGGCGTCGTGGAAGGAGTCATGCGGCACCGATCTCGCTTCGGTACGGCATCGACGTCGATGCGCCCGGTCTCTGCACGCAGAGGGCCGCGGCCGACGATGCCCACGCCAGCGCCTCGGGCATGGGGCGCCCCTCGCCGAGGGCCACGGCCAGCGTGCCGACGAAGGTGTCGCCGGCACCGGTCGTGTCCACGGCGGTGACCCCGGGAGCGGGGAACAGGACCGCCTCACCGCCCCTGGCCGCGTAGAGGCAGCCCTTCGGGCCGAGCGTGATCACGACCTCCGGGACCTGCCGGAGCAGCATCTCCGCCGCCGCGTGCGGTTCCCCGCACCCGGAGAGCGCCGCCGCCTCGTGCTCGTTCGGGACCAGCAGGTCGACGCAGTCCAGCAGCCGGGACGGCAGAGGCTGTACGGGGGAGGGGGTGAGGATCGTCCGCACGCCCCGGGACCGGGCGCTCCGGGCCCCTTCGGTGACGGCGGTGAGGGGAAGCTCCAGCTGGAGCAGGAGCAGGTCCGCCGCCGCGATCGCCGCGGTCTCACCGGGGCCGAGGGAGGTCACGGTGCCGTTGGCGCCGGGGATCACCACGATCGCGTTGGCGCCCTCGTCGTCGACGACGATGTGCGCGGTGCCGCTGGGGCCCGCGGCGGTGTGCAGGAGGTCCGTGTCCACGCCGGCGTGCTCCAGGTTCGCCCGGAGCCGTGAACCGTACTCGTCGGTTCCGACGGCGCCGATCATCAGCACGTCACCGCCCGCGCGGGCCGCGGCGACGGCCTGGTTGGCACCCTTGCCGCCGGGAACGGTACGCAACTCCCGCCCGGTGACGGTCTCCCCGCGTCCGGGGGCCCGGGGGACGTAGGCGACAAGGTCCATGTTGGTGCTGCCGAGCACCGCGATCACGGTCATGGGCGGCGTACCTCCTGGTAGGTCAGTGCGGCGAGGGTGTCGAAGCCGAGGGAGCCGAAGCCGCCCACGGAGGTGGCGAGCCGGTTCTTGAGGGGTGCGGTCCAGTGGTCGGGCAGCGCGGAGGGCCGCCCGGCGAGCAGGCCCGCGAGCGAGCCGGCCGTCGCGCCGTTGGAGTCGGTGTCCCAGCCGCCGGACACCGCGCGGCAGACGGAGCGGCCGAAGTCGCCGTCCGCGTGGGTGAGGGCGGCGGTCAGCAACGCCGCGTTGGGCAGGACGTGCACCCAGTGGTGGGTGGGCGCGTACACGGCGTGCAGCCGGTCCACCACCAGGTCGAAGTCCGGTTCGGCGCGGGCCGTCCCGATGCCGAGGCGCACCGCTCGCGCGTACCGGGAGCGCGGCGGCACCACCCGCAGGCCGGCGGCCAGGCAGCCGTGGACGTCCGTCTCGCCGCCGGCCGCCTCGGCGAGCGCGGCGGCCGTGAACATCGCGCCGTAGACGCCGTTGGCCGTGTGCGTGAGCACCGCGTCGCGGTGGGCCTGCGCGGCGGCCGCGGCCGGGTCCGCCGGGTGGGTCCAGCCGTGCACGTCGGCCCGGATCTGGGCGCCGATCCATTCGCGGAACGGGTTGCGGTGGCGGGCGGTGTCCGGCGGCTCGACGCCGTCCAGCAGGTTGCGGTAGGCGATGCGCTCGGCGGTGAAGACGCGGCCGGCGGGGAGTTCGTCGAGCCAGAGCCGGGCGAGATCGGCCGTGCTGAACCCGTGCCCGTACCGCTGGAGCAGCAGCACGGTGAGCAACGGGAAGTTGAGGTCGTCGTCCTCCGGCATGCCGTCGATGTTCTCGGCGAGGGAAGTGGGGGCCGAGCGGCGGTTCCACGGGTGTGCGGCGGCCAGTTCGGCGGGCAGTCCCCGGGCGGTGAACCAGGTGGTGAGCGGCCAGTTTCCGGTGGCGCGGGCCAGCGCGCGGATGCTGTCGAGCGGCAGCTTCTCGACGGGCTTGCCCAGCAGGCAGCCGACGGCACGGCCGAGCCAGGCGGCGTGCAGCCGTTCGGGGTCGACGGACACGGCGCGGGTGCGGGACGCCGGCCAGCGCGGGCAGGCGGCCCGGATGGCGGACAGGCCGGTCGGCTCGTCGTCCGCCGACGGGTTCGCGAGCGAGCCGAGTTCGTCGAGCAGCTGTTCGGCGAGGGCGCGCAGCCGGGGTGGCGCGGGCGGCTGCGAGGCGCCCGCGCGCTCCGGTGCCGGGGCGCCGCCCGCCGCGTGCCAGCGGCGCTCGATGTCCCCGGCGTCCCGGCCGTCCTGCGCCGCCTGCCGCAGCTCGTGCCCCACCAGGTCCTCGGGCTGGACCCACGTCAGCCGGACGGTCACCGCTCGCCCGCCAGTGACACGAACGCCGCCTCGTGCGCGCGGCGCCGGGCCGTGTCGCGTCCGAAGATCTCACGGGCCACCGCCGCCAGCGTCCGCGCCGGGGCGTGCAGGTCCAGGCGGCTGGCCTCGGCCACCGTCTTCGCCCAGCCCGTGGGGACCGCCCGCTCACCGTGCAGAGCGCCCGCGAGCGCGCCGCTCATCGTGGCGATCGAGTCGCAGTCACGCCCGTAGTTGACCGAGCCGAGGACCGTGTGCCGGTAGTCGCCCCCGCCGACGAGCAGCATGCCGAGCGCGACCGGCAGTTCCTCGATCGAGTGCAACCGGGAGGGGCGGCGGGCACCGAGCGAGGGCTCGCGGTAATGGGGGCCGACGGTGTCGAAGGGGGCCACGGCGGCGCGCAGCGGAGCCAGCGCGGACTCGAAGTCGGTGTAGCGCTGTGCCGTCTCGCACACCGCCTCGATCGCCGACCGGGTGCCGTCCTTGGCGAGCGTCAGGCAGGTCTCGACGACGGAGGCGGGCGTGGCGCCGGGGGCACAGGCGGCGGCGACGGCGGCGGCGAGCACCCCGGCCGCCTCCCGCCCGTACGAGGACTGATGGGCCCCCGTCACGTCCAGCGCCTCCGCGTACGCCGCCTCGGGGTGAGCGGCGTTTACCAGGCCCACCGGGGCCATGTACATCGCGGCCCCGCAGTTGACGATGTTCCCGCAGCCCGCCTCGCGGGGGTCGGCGTGGCCGTAGTGCAGCCGGGTGACGATCCACTTCTCGGCGAGGAAGATCCGCTGCAGGGGAAGCGCCTCCGCCTCCAGTTCCGGGATCCAGCGGGGCCGTGACATCAGGTCCGGTACGAGGTGGTCCGCCACGGCGTACGCGTCGAGGTGGTCGCGGACCGCGCCGTAGACCCGGACCAGGGCGTGCGTCATCAGGGTGTCGTCGGTGACGTGTCCGTCGCCCTTGTGGTACGGGGCGATGGGGCGCGCGGTACGCCAGTCGTCCCCGTGCCAGGGGCCGACGACGCCGGTCACCCGGCCGCCGTGCCGCTCGGCGATCTGCTCGGGGGTCCAGCCCTCGACGGGTCCGCCGAGCGCGTCGCCGACGGCCGCGCCGACGAGCGCTCCGGTGATCCGGTCATCGAGCGTGAGCGCCGTGGTGGTCGTGCCTGCCGCGTACGGTGCGGGCATTCTGGGTGTCATGCCGGGATTGTCCACCCGGAGAGGCTGGTTCCGTGGCTGCCAGCAGTCCGGCGAGTTCCATCAGGTCGGTCCCGGCGAGCCGGGGCAGCGCGCACCCCGCCAGCGTGCGGCAGGCCTCCCGCCAGCCCGCGGGGACGGTGCCGATCCCGCCCAGGGCTCCGGTCAGCGCCCCGGCCAGGGCGGGAGCGGAGTCGGCGACCCGGGACAGGCAGGCCGCGGCGGGGACGGCCTGCGCGATGTCGCCCCGGGCCGCGGTGGCCAGGGCGAGGGCGACCGGTACGGTCTCGGCCGCGGCGATGCCGTAGCTGTAGACGTGGTCGACGATCTGGTGTTCCAGGACGGGGACGAGGGCGAAGGCGCCCGCCGCCTCGCCCGCGAACTCCCGGGCCAGCCGCACCGCGTGCACGGCGTTGCGGGCGATCTCGGTGCCCTCGGGCAGCCGGGCGAGCGCCGCGTTCACCACGGTGTCGACGTCCGCCCCGGCCAGCGCCTCGGCGATCGCGGCGGCGACCGCCCGGGCACCGTGCACCCCGTCACCGTCCTGGGTGTACCGGGCGTCGAACTCGGCGAGCCCGGCGGCGGCCGCGGGGTCACCGGGGTGCACCACCGCCAGGACGGCGGCCCTCACGCAGGCCGCGTCGTCGAAGTAGTGCGGATTGTCGTGCCCGGTGGCCGGAGGACGCAGCCCCGCCGCCAGATTGCCGAGCCCGGCCCGTACGGAGATCCGGGCCCGGAGCGGCAGGACCGCGGACTCCACCTCGGGGGCCCGGGCGCTGGCGGCGGCCACCTCGGCGGCCAGGGCGTTCCACGAGCGGTCGATCGCGTCCCGCATCCGGTGGCCGGGGGAGAGGCCGGGCGCGTGGTCGGCGGCCGCGGCCAGCACCGTACGGGCGGCGAACGCGGCCCACTCGGCGTCGTCGGACGGGCCGAGCCGCAGCGGCTCGGGCGGCTGGTTGAGCGCGATGGGCACCGGCAGGGTCGTCGTCGCGTTCTGCTCCGCGAAGGTGTCCAGCTCCCGGGTGAGCCGCCGGGTCCATTCGGGCATCCGCGCCGCCCGGTGCCGGGCGGCGGGCCAGCCGGCCGCGTCCCCGGCCGCCAGTCCGAGCAGCAGCCCCTCGGTCCTCGCCAGGCGGCCGGGAGCCGGGCGCCGCCGCTCACCGGCCCGCGCCCCGGCCGTACGGTCCGGCCGGGGGCCGCCGGACGGTTCCGCGGCGACGCGGAGCCCGACGGGGCCGGCGGAGGGCGAGCCGGCGGAGGGCCCCGGGGCGGGCCCGCCCGTGGACCCGTGCGCGGCTGTCACCGTCCGGCCTCCCCGCCACCGGAGACCGGCCCGCCGGCCGCGGAGTCGCCGTCGTCCGGGGTGAGCAGCTCCGCGATGTCCAGCACGTGGTAGCCCCGCATGGACGGCAGACAGCTGCCCCGTACCGGGCCGATCGCCGACGCCCAGTCCCGGGGAATCGCCGACGCCCCGTGCAGCGCCCCGGCCAGCGCCCCGGCGACCGCCGCCGTCGTGTCGGCGTCCCGCCCCATGTTCACCGCCGTCAGCACCGCCGTACGGAAGTCGCCGCGCGCCGCGGTGAGCGCCCCGAACGCCAGACCCACCGCCTCCGGCGCCAGGTCCGTCCACGGATAGCCGCCGATCACCACCGCGGAGCGCACCGCGCGCTCCGCCGTCGGCCGGTCCGGGTACGAGCGCTGCGCGGCCGTCACCGCGCGCCGCAGCGAGCGGGCCGTCCACGAGTCCATAGGTACGACCGACAGCGCGGCGGCGATCACCGACGCCAGCCCGGACCCCACCATCGCGGCCGCCACCCCCGCCGCGACCGCCTGCCCGCCGTAGATGCCCTCGCCCTCGTGACTGACCCGCCCGTCCACCGCCACCAGCCGCGCCGCCTCCGCCGGCCGACCCGCCGCGAAGACGCCGAACGGCGCCGCCCGCATCGCGAGCCCGTCGCTCCACGCGTGCCGGTGCTGCGCCGAGATCGGTGCCGCCAGACCCCTGCGCAGGTTCTCCAGCGTGCCGCGCTCGCTGAAACCGGCACCCCGGAACGGGCCCTCGTCCAGGTCGGCGATCCAGTGGTGCCACGCCCGTTCCACGTGGGACACCGTCAGCGCCGAACCGTGCCGGGCCAGCAGCAGGCCCGAGAAGATGGCGTACTCCGTGTCGTCCGTCCCCGCCGGGTCGTCACTCACGAAGCCCTCGATCCGCCCCCAGCGGCGCCGGATCTCGGACGGCCGCAGATTCTCCGCCGGGGCACCGAGCGCGTCCCCCACCGCGAGCCCCAGCAACGCGCCCCTCGCCCGGTCGGCCGTGCCACCCGGCGTGCTGCCCGAGGGCGGCTCCACCGCCCTGCCCGTCATCAGCTCCATCGCGTCGACCCTTCGCTCGCATCCGGCGGTCCACCGCCTGTGCGATCCGTTCCACGCGAGGTCCCGCGCGAGCCCGATCCGGCGGGAAAGCGGCCACACGGCTGACGCCCGCACGACGGCCGCCGAGGCAGGTAAGTACGGCCTTCCTTGCTGGCGGGAGGCCTTTTTCGTGCGTACTTTCGAGGATGTTGAGCGGGGGCGGAACGCGAGAAGCCCGTTCCGGAGAAGGGGAGAGCTGTGGCCATCATCGAGACCGACGCCGTACTGCACGAGGCGCACCGCGACAATCACACGCACCGCGACGTGAACGGCGGCTGGCTGCGCCCGGCGGTCTTCGGCGCCATGGACGGCCTCGTCTCCAACCTCGCCCTGATGACCGGCGTCGCCGGGGGAGCGGTCTCCCACCGGACGATCGTCATCACCGGCCTGGCCGGGCTGGCCGCGGGCGCGTTCTCCATGGCGGCCGGCGAGTACACCTCCGTCGCCTCCCAGCGTGAACTCGTCGAGGCGGAGCTCGACGTCGAGCGCCGCGAGCTGCGCAAGCACCCCAAGGACGAGATGCGGGAGCTCGCCGAACTGTACGAGTCCCGGGGTGTCGAGCCCGCGCTCGCCCAGGAGGTCGCGCGCCAGCTGTCGAAGGACCCCGAACAGGCGCTGGAGATCCACGCCCGCGAGGAGCTCGGCATCGACCCGGGCGACCTGCCGTCCCCGCTCGTCGCGGCCGTCTCGTCCTTCGGCGCCTTCGCGCTGGGCGCCCTGCTGCCCGTCCTGCCGTACCTGCTCGGCGCGTCCGCGCTGTGGCCCGCCGTGCTGCTCGCCCTGATCGGCCTGTTCGCCTGCGGCGCCCTGGTGGCCAGGGTGACGGCCCGCAGCTGGTGGTTCAGCGGACTGCGCCAGCTCGTGCTCGGCGGGGCCGCCGCGGCGCTCACCTACGGCTTGGGCACCCTCTTCGGAGTGGCGGTCGGAAGCTGAGAGCGACCGCCGGGAACGGCGGCCGGAAGCAAAAGGCGTCCCCCGGTGTTCACCCCGGTGTGACGTACGTCGTGGCGCAGGGCCCTGGGCGGATCGGCCGGGGCGACCCTAAAATGAGACGCTATGCAGAGCTACACATAAGTAGCCGTTACCCGGCGGTTTCAATTCCATGACCGCCGGGCAAGAGCGTAGACACCGCAGGCAACGACGCCTGCTCTCTGCGGTCCCCTCCGGACAGTGATCCGATCAGGATCCTTCCGATCATGAACCACCGCCACCACGACTCCGTGGTGTCCGCATGCTGGAACGACCTATCCGCTTTCTGAGAAGCGTTCCATCATGTAACCTGCACGAAATTTCGCAGAGGGCCAACGTCGTCCCTCGGCACAGCACATGCCACGACGACGACGGGAGAGCCGATGCGTTCCGACGCCTGGTCGCCCATGGACGGTCGCCCCGTTCAGCAGGGGATGTACGACCCCCGTAACGAGCACGACGCCTGCGGCGTCGGGTTCGTGGCCACTCTGACCGGTGTGGCCAGCCATGAGCTGGTCGAGCAGGCGCTGACCGTACTGCGCAACCTCGAACACCGCGGCGCCACCGGATCCGAGCCCGACTCGGGTGACGGCGCCGGCATTCTTCTCCAGGTTCCGGACGCCTTCCTCCGCGAGGCGGTGGCCTTCGAGCTTCCCGAGGCCGGCTCGTACGCCGTCGGCATCGCCTTCCTGCCCGCCGACGACTCCGCCCAGGCCGTCCGGCGCATCGAGAAGATCGCCGCCGAAGAGGGACTCGACGTCCTGGGCTGGCGCCAGGTCCCGGTCACGCCGGACATCCTCGGCAAGGGCGCCCGCGCCGTGATGCCCGAATTCCGCCAGCTGGTCGTCGCCGACGGCACCAGCACCGGCATCGCCCTGGACCGCAAGGCCTTCGTCCTGCGCAAGCGCGCCGAGCGTGAGGCCGGGGTGTACTTCCCCTCGCTCTCCGCCCGCACGATCGTCTACAAGGGCATGCTCACCACCGGACAGCTGGAGCCGTTCTTCCCCGACCTCTCCGACCGCCGCTTCGCCACCGCGGTCGCCCTGGTCCACTCCCGCTTCTCCACCAACACCTTCCCGAGCTGGCCGCTCGCACACCCGTACCGCTTCGTCGCGCACAACGGCGAGATCAACACGGTCAAGGGCAACCGCAACTGGATGAAGGCCCGCGAGTCCCAGCTCGCCTCCAGCCTCTTCGGAGAGGACCGGCTCGACCGGATCTTCCCCGTCTGCACCCCCGACGCCTCCGACTCCGCGTCCTTCGACGAGGTCCTGGAGCTGCTCCACCTCGGCGGCCGCTCCCTGCCGCACTCGGTGCTGATGATGGTCCCCGAGGCATGGGAGAACCACGCCTCCATGGACCCGGCCCGACGCGCCTTCTACCAGTACCACTCCACGATGATGGAGCCCTGGGACGGCCCCGCCTGCGTCACCTTCACCGACGGCACCCAGGTCGGCGCCGTCCTCGACCGCAACGGCCTGCGTCCCGGCCGCTACTGGGTCACCGACGACGGCCTCGTCGTCCTCTCCTCCGAGGTGGGCGTCCTGGACATCGACCCGGCCAAGGTCGTCCGCAAGGGCCGCCTCCAGCCGGGCCGGATGTTCCTCGTCGACACCGCCGAGCACCGCATCATCGAGGACGACGAGATCAAGGCGTCCCTGGCCGCCGAGAAGCCGTACGAGGAGTGGCTGGAGACCGGCGAGATCGAGCTCGAGGACCTCCCCGAGCGCGAGCACATCGTCCACACCCACGCCTCCGTCACCCGCCGCCAGCAGACCTTCGGCTACACCGAGGAAGAGCTCCGCGTCCTCATCGCCCCGATGGCCCGCACCGCCGGTGAACCCCTCGGGTCCATGGGCACCGACTCACCGATCGCCGCCCTCTCCGAGCGCCCCCGGCTGCTCTTCGACTACTTCACCCAGCTGTTCGCCCAGGTCACCAACCCCCCGCTGGACGCCATCCGCGAGGAACTCGTCACCTCGCTGCGCTCCACGCTGGGCCCCCAGGGCAACATCCTGGCACCCACCGCGGCGACCTGCCGCAACGTCGCACTGCCCTTCCCGGTCATCGACAACGACGAGCTGGCCAAGCTCATACACATCAACGCCGACGGCGACATGCCGGGCCTCAAGGCCGCCACCCTGGCCGGCCTCTACCGGGTCAGCGGCGGCGGCGACGCCCTCGCCGCCCGCATCGAGGCGATCTGCACCGAGGTCGACGCCGCCATCGAGGACGGCGCCCGCCTGGTCGTCCTGTCCGACCGGCACTCCGACGCCGAGCACGCGCCGATCCCCTCGCTGCTGCTCACCTCCGCCGTCCACCACCACCTCATCCGCACCAAGCAGCGCACCCAGGTGGGCCTGCTGGTCGAGGCCGGTGACGTCCGCGAGGTCCACCACGTCGCCCTGCTCATCGGCTACGGCGCCGCCGCCGTCAACCCGTACCTGGCGATGGAGTCCGTCGAGGACCTCGTCCGCGCCGGCACGTTCATCGAGGGCATCGAGCCCGAACAGGCCATTCGCAACCTCATCCACGCCCTCGGCAAGGGCGTCCTGAAGGTCATGTCCAAGATGGGCATCTCCACCGTCGCCTCCTACCGTGGCGCCCAGGTCTTCGAGGCCGTCGGCCTCGACGATGCCTTCGTCGCCCAGTACTTCAACGGCACCGCCACCAAGATCGGCGGCGCCGGACTCGACGTCGTCGCCAAGGAGGTCGCCGCCCGCCACGCCAAGGCGTACCCCGCCTCCGGCATCTCCGCCTCGCACCGCGCCCTGGAGATCGGCGGCGAGTACCAGTGGCGCCGTGAGGGCGAGCCCCACCTGTTCGACCCGGAGACGGTCTTCCGCCTCCAGCACGCCACCCGCAACCGCCGGTACGACATCTTCAAGAAGTACACCGGCCGGGTCAACGAGCAGTCCGAGCGCCTCATGACGCTCCGCGGCCTGTTCGCCCTGAAGACGAGTGAGAACGGCAGGTCCGGCCGCGCACCGGTGCCCCTCGACGAGGTCGAGTCCGTCTCCGACATCGTCAAGCGCTTCTCCACCGGCGCCATGTCGTACGGCTCCATCTCCCAGGAGGCGCACGAGACCCTCGCCGTCGCCATGAACCAGCTGGGCGGCAAGTCCAACACCGGTGAGGGCGGCGAGGACGCGGACCGGCTGTACGACCCGGCCCGCCGCTCGGCCATCAAGCAGGTCGCCTCCGGCCGCTTCGGTGTGACCAGCGAGTACCTCGTGAACGCGGACGACATCCAGATCAAGATGGCGCAGGGCGCCAAGCCCGGCGAGGGCGGCCAGCTGCCCGGCCACAAGGTCTACCCGTGGGTCGCCAGGACCCGGCACTCCACCCCGGGTGTCGGCCTGATCTCGCCCCCGCCGCACCACGACATCTACTCCATCGAGGACCTGGCCCAGCTGATCCACGACCTCAAGAACGCCAACCCGGCGGCCCGCATCCACGTGAAGCTGGTCTCCGAGGTCGGCGTCGGAACGGTCGCCGCCGGGGTCTCCAAGGCCCACGCGGACGTCGTCCTCATCTCCGGCCACGACGGCGGCACGGGCGCGTCCCCGCTCACCTCGCTCAAGCACGCGGGCGGCCCCTGGGAGCTCGGCCTCGCCGAGACCCAGCAGACCCTGCTCCTCAACGGCCTGCGCGACCGCATCGTCGTCCAGACCGACGGCCAGCTCAAGACCGGCCGTGACGTCGTCATCGCCGCCCTGCTGGGCGCCGAGGAGTTCGGTTTCGCGACCGCGCCGCTCGTCGTCTCCGGCTGCGTCATGATGCGCGTCTGCCACCTCGACACCTGCCCCGTCGGCATCGCCACCCAGAACCCGGTCCTGCGCGACCGGTTCTCCGGCAAGGCCGAATACATCGTCAACTTCTTCGAGTTCATCGCCGAAGAGGTCCGCGAGATCCTCGCCGAGCTCGGCTTCCGCAGCATCGAGGAAGCCGTCGGTCACGCCGAACTCCTCGACACCGAGCGGGCCGTCACGCACTGGAAGGCCCAGGGCCTCGACCTCGAGCCCCTCTTCCACGTGCCGGAACTCCCCGAGGGCGCCGTCCGCCACCAGATCGCCGCACAGGACCACGGCCTGGCCAAGGCGCTCGACAACGAGCTGATCAAGCTCGCCGCCGACGCCCTCGGCGCCGACAGCGCCGAGGCCGCCCAGCCCGTCCGCGCCCAGATCGCGATCCGCAACATCAACCGGACCGTCGGCACCATGCTCGGCCACGAGGTCACCAGGAAGTTCGGCGGTGCGGGCCTGCCCGACGACACCATCGACATCACCTTCACGGGCTCCGCCGGCCAGTCGTTCGGAGCGTTCGTACCACGCGGTGTCACCCTGCGCCTGGAGGGCGACGCCAACGACTACGTCGGCAAGGGCCTCTCCGGCGGGCGGGTCGTCGTCCGCCCGGACCGCGGCGCCGACCACCTCGCCGAGTACTCCACCATCGCGGGCAACACCATCGCCTACGGGGCGACCGGCGGCGAGGTCTTCCTCCGCGGCCGGACCGGCGAGCGCTTCTGCGTCCGCAACTCCGGTGCCACCGTCGTCTCCGAAGGCGTGGGCGACCACGGCTGCGAATACATGACCGGCGGCCACGCCGTCGTCCTCGGCGAGACCGGGCGCAACTTCGCCGCGGGCATGTCCGGCGGCGTCGCCTACGTCATCGACCTCGACCCCGACAACGTCAACACCGGCAACCTCGGCGCCGTCCAGACGCTCGACGACACCGACAAGCAGTGGCTGCACGCCGTCGTGCGCCGCCACCAGGAGGAGACCGCCTCCACGGTCGCCGCGAAGCTGCTTGCCGACTGGGACACCGCGGTGACCCGGTTCAGCAAGATCATCCCGTCCACCTACAAGGCAGTGCTCGCCGCCAAGGACGCCGCTGAGCTCGCCGGTCTCTCCGAGCAGGAGACCACCCAGAAGATGATGGAGGCGGCGACCCATGGCTGACCCCAAGGGCTTCCTGACCACCGGACGCGAGGTCGCCCAGACCCGCCCCGTCGGCGAGCGCGTCAAGGACTGGAACGAGGTCTACGTTCCCGGTTCGCTGCTCCCGATCATCAGCAAGCAGGCCGGCCGCTGCATGGACTGCGGCATCCCGTTCTGCCACAACGGCTGTCCCCTCGGAAACCTCATCCCCGAGTGGAACGACTACGCCTACCGCGAGGACTGGTCCGCCGCCTCCGAACGCCTGCACGCCACGAACAACTTCCCGGAGTTCACCGGGCGGCTGTGCCCCGCTCCCTGCGAGTCGGCGTGCGTCCTCGGCATCAACCAGCCCGCCGTCACCATCAAGAACGTCGAAGTCTCCATCATCGACAAGGCCTGGGACAGCGGCGACGTCACCCCGCAGCCGCCCGAGCGCCTCTCCGGCAAGACCGTCGCCGTCATCGGCTCCGGCCCGGCCGGACTGGCCGCCGCCCAGCAGCTGACCCGGGCCGGCCACACGGTCGTCGTCTACGAGCGTGCCGACCGCATCGGCGGCCTGCTCCGCTACGGCATCCCCGAGTTCAAGATGGAGAAGTCGCACATCAACCGCCGCATCGAGCAGATGCGCGCGGAGGGCACCAAGTTCCGCACCGAGACCGAGATCGGCCGTGACATCGACGCCGCGAAGCTGCGCCGCCGTTACGACTCGGTCGTCATCGCCGCCGGCGCCACCGTCTCCCGCGACCTGCCCGTACCGGGCCGCGAGCTGAACGGCGTGCACTTCGCGATGGAGTACCTCCCGCTCGCCAACAAGGTGCGGGAGGGCGACCTGACGGTCTCCCCGATCACCGCCGAGGGCAAGCACGTCGTCGTCATCGGCGGCGGCGACACCGGAGCCGACTGCGTCGGCACCGCCCACCGGCAGGGCGCGGCCTCCGTCACCCAGCTGGAGATCATGCCGAGGCCGGGCGAGGAGCGTAACGCCAACCAGCCCTGGCCGACCTTCCCCATGCTCTACAAGGTCACCTCCGCGCACGAGGAGGGCGGCGAGCGGCTCTACTCCGTCTCGACCACCCACTTCGAGGGCGACGAGCACGGCAACGTCCAGTCCCTGCACCTGATCGAGGTGGAGTTCAAGGACGGCAAGCTGGAGCAGAAGGACGGCACCGAGCGGGTCATCCCGGCCCAGCTCGTCACCCTGGCCATGGGCTTCACCGGCACCGACCAGGCCAACGGCCTGGTCCAGCAGTTCGGCCTCGACCTCGACGAGCGCGGTAACATCGCACGCGACGAGGACTACGCGACCAACGTCGACGGCGTCTACGTCGCCGGCGACGCGGGCCGTGGCCAGTCCCTCATCGTGTGGGCCATCGCCGAAGGCCGCTCCGCGGCACGCGGCGTGGACCGCTACCTCACCGGCGCCAGTGCGCTGCCGGCCCCGATCCGCCCGACGGACCGTTCCCTGACGGTCTGATCACGGCACACGACGTCCCGTACAACGGCGTACGGAACTGAACACGGCGCCCGCCTCGTCCCCGACCGGACCAGGGCGGGCGCCGTGGCGTGCCCGGGGCACCGGCACGGCCCCCGGTCGTGACCTCCCGGCCCGGCCCACCGGACGGCCGCCCCCGCGGGAGGAGCGCGCTCGTACCGGCGCAGCCCCGCGGGCGGTCAGGCGGCGCCCGTCAGCGCGGCCGTCCTCACCGTCACCACCAGTGCCAGCACCACGATCAGGACCGCCCCGCCGGCCAGCTGAGCCGCGGAGGTCCGCAGCCTCGGCGGGGCGTAGGCGAGCGCGTACGTCACCAGACCACCCGTCAGCAGCCCGCCCAGGTGGCCCTGCCACGAGGTGACCGCGGCGGAGACGACCATCCACAGCAGCAGCACGGCCATGAACCGGTTGACGGGCTGCATGTCCCGGCCCAGACGCCGGCTGATGACGTAGTACGCCGCGCCCAGACCGAAGACCGCACCCGAGGCGCCGACCGTCAGGGTGTCCGGCGCGAGCACGTACACCAGGACCGAACTGCCGAGCGCGGACAGCAGATACAGCGCCAGGTACCGCGCCCGGCCGAGCTGGCCCTCGACGGCCCGGCCGACGTTCCAGAGCGCGAACATGTTGAAGACCAGGTGCATCACGCCGAACGAGGCGTCCGGCGGCTGGTGCAGGAACGCGCCGGTGAGCAGCCGGTACCACTCACCGCCGGCCACGCCGACCAGATCGAAACCGGCGAAGGTCTCACCCCTGTAGTAGTACTGCGCGCCCGCGGGGTCGGTCAGCGCCGCACCCAGCATCCCGAACCGGTCCACCGTCCCGGCCACCGCCACCTGGACGAGGTACGCGAGGATGTTGACCCCCATCAGCGCGTAGGTCACCAGGGGTTTCGCGGCCCGCGGTACGGCGCCGCCGAACACGGAGCGGGCCTGACGGACCGAACGCTGTCCCTCGCGCACGCACTCCACGCAGTGATGCCCCACAGCGGCCTCCCGCATGCAGTCGGGGCATATGTAGCGGTCGCAGCGCGTGCAGCGCACGTACGTCTCGTACGACGGGTGGCGGTAGCACGCGGTGGGGGCGGCCTCCATGGCCGGCTCCTTCGTTCGTGGACGGGGAGGAGGGCCGCGGGGGCGGCGGCGATCAAGATAGCGAACGCGGGGGAGGGCGGGGCACCCGGGGGCGCGGGCGCCCCGGGCGCTGTCCCCCGAGCCCTCGCTCCCCGGCACCCACCACGCCCCGGCCCGGGGCACCGCCGGTCCGGCCGGTCCGCCGGGTACACGGGACGCCCCTCAGCCCTTAGGCTCTGAGCTCCCGCGATCAGGAACGCGGGGAGCCCCCACCGCCCGGCCGGTGGCGGCCACCGGCCGACAGCCCGCATCGCCGGCCACGACGCCCCGGATCGGAGCCCCGCATGGCCGTCCCGCCCGAACTCCCAGGCCCCGCCATCAGCCTGAGCAAGGTCCGCGAGGCGGCGCCGGCGCTCGTCAGCCTGTACAAGAGGGCGCAGGTGTCACTGGAGAAGCACGGGATGAGCGGCCGGCGGGCCGCCGTCTACCTGGTGCTCGACTACTCCGGCTCGATGCGGGAGTACTACAAGGACGGCAGCGTCCAGGCACTGGCCGACCGGGTGCTGGGACTGGCGGCCCACCTCGACGACGACGGCCGGGTCCCCGTCGTCCTCTTCTCCACCGACGTCGACTGCCTCACCGACATATCGCTGGACGACCACCACGGCCGCATCGACGCGATCGTGGCCGGCCTCGGACACATGGGGAAGACCAGCTACCACGTGGCCATGGACGCCGTCATCGACCACTACCTCGACAGCGGCTCGACCGCGCCCGCCCTCGTCGTCTTCCAGACGGACGGCGGACCCGTCAGCAAGCACGCCGCGCGACGCCATCTGTGCAAGGCCGCGAAACTGCCCCTGTTCTGGCAGTTCATCGGCTTCGGCAACAAGCGCAGCACCCAGTTCGACTTCCTGCGCACCCTCGACGAACTGGCCGTACCCGCCGAGCGGCCCGTCGACAACGCGGGCTTCTTCCACGCCGGGGCCGACCCGCGCCGCGTCCCGGACGCCGAGCTGTACGAGCGCCTGGTCGCCGAATTCCCGCACTGGCTGGCGGCGGCGACGGCCCAGGGCATCGTCCGGTGACCCTGCGCGTCGCAGGCGGGGCGGCGCGGCCCCGCAGGCGGACGGCGTCCGATCCGGTGACGTCGGCGGAACGCCCGGCAGGGGGAGTGGGGATCACAGTGGTTCATGGCGCCCATGACACCGAGTTCATGGCACGACGGCACGACTTCCTGGCGGCCGAACCCGTCTTCGCCGACACCGTGCGGAAACGCTTCCAGCAGTACAAGCACCACGTCCTGGCGCCCCTGCGGCCGGGGCCCGCCCGCAGGGGCAGCGCGGGCCCGCAGCCAAGGGGGGATCGGGGAGAACCACGGAGAACGCCCAGGGAAACCTCTCCCGAACCCACGGGTACGGCGCCCCCGACCACGCTGGTCAGCGAAGTCCGCCGCGCGGCGGAGGGGACCGGTCCTGCCGCCCGCCGGAAGAACGTGCTACGGTTGTCCCGTTGCAGTTTTGGTACCCATGAACTTTATGTGCGCCTGACGGGAACCCTCCTCAGGCGCTTTATTGTTTTCCGGCTTTCTCCGGATGGGGCTCAATGCGGCGACTTGGAATCCGTGAAGTGCGGATTCTCGGCACTGCACCTCTTTTAGGAGAATGACATGGCTACTGGAACCGTGAAGTGGTTCAACTCGGAAAAGGGCTTCGGCTTCATCGAGCAGGACGGCGGCGGCGCCGACGTCTTCGCCCACTACTCCAACATCGCCACCCAGGGCTTCCGTGAGCTCCAGGAGGGCCAGAAGGTCTCCTTCGACGTCACGCAGGGCCAGAAGGGCCCGCAGGCGGAGAACATCGTCCCGGCCTGATTGCCGGACGCGTACCTCGCAGCCGGGGCCCGCACCGAGAAGGTGCGGGCCCCGGTTTGTGCTGTTCCCGGCTCACCCTCCCGGTTCGCTCCGTTTCCGGGACACCTGCTCTGTGCTTGCATCCTGGGGCGCACATCAAGCAGTCCGCAGCAGTCGGCAGTGACCCCAGGAATCCCCCAGGAGGGCACTTCCGTATGACCCGCTCCGAACGCCAGGACCGACCGACCCGCAACCGCCCCGCACGGGGACGCGGAACGGACCGGGTGCAGGCGAACCCCCGAGGAACCGGCAAGGCACCGGCCCGGCGCAAGCCCGCGGCCCAGCAGGGCGGCGAATTCGCCCTTCCGGAGACCACGACCCCCGCACTGCCCGGCGTCGAGGCGTTCGCCGACCTGGACATGCCCGCCGCGCTGCTGAAGACCCTCACCGCGCAGGGCGTCACCGATCCCTTCCCGATCCAGGGCGCCACCCTGCCGAACTCGCTGGCGGGCCGGGACATCCTCGGCCGCGGCCGCACCGGCTCCGGCAAGACCCTCGCCTTCGGCCTGGCGCTCCTGGCCCGTACCGCCGGCCGCCGCTCCGAGCCGCACGCCCCGCTGGGCCTGGTCCTCGTACCCACCCGCGAGCTGGCCCAGCAGGTGACCGACGCGCTGACGCCGTACGCGACCTCCGTCAACCTGCGGGTGGCCACCGTCGTGGGCGGCATGTCCATCAGCAGGCAGTCCGGGGCCCTGCGCCGCGGCGCCGAGGTGCTCGTCGCCACCCCCGGGCGGCTCAAGGACCTCATCGAGCGCGGTGACTGCCGGCTCGACGAGGTCGCGATCACCGTCCTGGACGAGGCTGACCAGATGGCGGACATGGGCTTCATGCCGCAGGTCGTCGCCCTGCTCAAGCAGGTCGAGCCGGACGGGCAGCGGATGCTGTTCTCGGCGACCCTCGACAAGAACATCGACCGGCTGGTCAAGATGTTCCTCACCGACCCGGTCGTCCACTCGGTCGACCCGTCCGCCGGTGCCGTCACCACCATGGAGCACCACGTGCTGCACGTGGCGGACGAGACGGACAAGAAGGCCGTCGCCACCCGCATCGCCGCCCGTGACGGGCGGGTGATCATGTTCGTGGACACCAAGCGCGCGGCCGACCGCTTCGCCAAGCGGCTCCTGGCCAGTGGCGTGCGGGCCGCCGCACTGCACGGCGGCCGGTCCCAGCCGCAGCGCAACCGGACCCTGGACCAGTTCAAGACCGGGCAGGTCACCGCGCTCGTCGCGACGAACGTGGCGGCCCGGGGCATCCACATCGACGACCTCGACCTGGTCGTCAACGTGGACCCGCCGACCGACCACAAGGACTACCTCCACCGCGGCGGGCGTACGGCGCGCGCCGGTGAGTCCGGCAGCGTCGTCACGCTGGTACTGCCCGAGGAGAAGCGGGAGATGACCCGGCTGATGGCCGACGCGGGCATCGCGCCCCGCACCACCCGGATCAAGTCCAGCGACGAGGAGCTCTCCCGGATCACGGGTGCCCGCGAGCCGTCGGGCATAGCGGTCGTCATCGAGGTGCCGCAGCCGACGCAGCCCAAGCCGCGCACGCGCGGCGGCGGTTCGGCCGCGGGCACGGGCGGCACCGTCCGTTCGGGCAGCCGGGGCCGCGGACGGCGTGGCGGTTCCGGTACGGGTACGGGCACCGCAGCGCAGGGAGCCGGCGCCACGCGTGGCGGCGCCGGCGGCGGAGCGGCACGCGGCGGCGCCGGGCGCGGCAGTGCGGGCGGCGCGGGCGCGTCCGGCCGCGGCGCCGGGGCCGGCCGGGCCGGTGGCACCGGACGCGGCAGCGCGCCCGGACGCGGACGCCGGGCCGCCTGACGGCGGACTCCCGGTGCGGCGGCCGGCCACGGCCGGCCGCCGCACCCGGTCAGCGGGCCCCGGACGGCCCCTCGTTCGCGGAACGGTCGGCCAGGTCCTCGTCCGCGGAACGGTTCGCCAGACCCTTGTACTGGCCCAGGGCCTGCCGCGCACGGGCGGCCACCGCCGGGTCCACCGGCCCGCGCGCCGGTTCGCCCGCCGGCCGGGGCGCCGGCACACCCCCCGGCTCCTGTGCCAGCTCCCGCAGCAACGGCACGGCCCGCGCGGCGAACGGCTTCCCACCCTCACGGAAGCCGAGCCGCGCGAGCACGTCCACGCCGAGTACCCGGCGCAACGGATCGCCGCCCGCCGTCCACGCGGCCGCCGCCTGGAACGTCTCCTCGTCGCCGCGCTCCCACAGCGTCCCGACGACCACCAGCCAGTCCTGCGAACCCGGGTCCCCGTGGCGCAGCGCCCGTGCGGCCAGCTCCTCGAACGGGGCCCGCAGACCCAGTTCGTTCTCCAGCAGCGTCGCGATCGCGCCGTGCCCCGTCTGCCGGTCCACCGACGCGTACGGCTCACCGTCCCGGAGCAGTTCGGCGGTGACCGTGACCCCGCCGTCCACCGGCGTACGGCGCACCCGGGCGTCGTCGGCCACGTCCCCGTACATCGCGCGCAGGGTCTCGCGCAGTTCCCCCTCCACGTCCGTCGTGCGCCGGGCCTCCTCCAGCGCCCGCGTCAGATCACGGGCGCCGTGGCGGAGCAGCACCCGAACCGTGGGCACCGAGCCGCGCCGGGCCGCGACCAGCAGCGGGGACTCGTCCTGCGGGCCCGGCAGGTCCGGGTCCGCCCCGTGCGCGAGCAGGATCTCCGCGACCCGCGCGTGGCCCAGCCCGACCGCCCACCGCAACGCCGTGAAACCGAATTCCTCGCGCAGACCGGGGTCCGCCCCGGCGGCCAGGAGCGCCTCGACGACCTCGGCGTGACCCCCGCACGCAGCCCCGCACAACGGCAGGTCACCCCCGCCCGGGCCGCTCGCCCGGTTCGGGTCCGCGCCGGCCGCGAGCAGGAGCCGGACCGTGCGGGGCAGGTCCTGCACGGACGCCAGGTACAGCGCGGTGGTCCCCTCCTCGTCGCACGACTCGGCGGACGCCCCCGCGCGCAGCGCCCGTAGGACGGCGTTGTCATCCTCGTACAGGGCATCGAGGAGGCTGCGCGCGCCTTCGGCCGGACCGTCCGTCATGGTCCAACCCTACGGCGGCCCCTGTATCCGCCGTCTCAGGTGTCGCACTCCAGGACCGTGCCGCACAGCCCGCACCGGGCGCGCACCCGGCCCCGGACGGGCACCCGGATGCGCTGGTGGCAGGTGGGGCAGGCGAAGGAGACCCGCAGGCCGGTGGCGTCACCCTCGAACGTGTACGGGACGGCGGGGTCCTGGCGGGCGCCCGGGTCTTCGCGGGCCCGGCGCCGGTCCTTCGCGTACCGGTGACGTCCCGCCCACCCGGCGGCGGTCAGCGGCGGCCGGCGCAGGTCGCGCAGGGCCTGCTCCCGGCCCCGGGTGTACGCCGTGTACGCCTGCGGGCTGGTGAACCAGACGGACGGGTCCTCACCGAAGAGCAGGGCACGCTTGGCCAGGACGTAACCGAACTCCTCCGGGGTGAGGTATCCGAGCTTCTGGCTGGAGTCCGCGTCCTGACGGAAGGCGTCCAGCAGGAGCCAGCCCGCGCCGAGATAGGCCGTCACCGTGTCGGTGAGGATCTCGTTGTCCCCGGTCCCCGGGAACTCCAGCCCCAGCCGGTGCAGCAGGACATGGGTGATCTCGTGGGCCAGTGCGGCCCCGATGTCCCTGCGGTGCGTGCGGAAGCGGTCGTTGAGCTCGACGAAGTACTCGGGACCCGCGGTCAGTTCCACGGCGGCGGCGTGCTCCATCGGCCGGAAACCGACGATGACGCGTGCCTCCGGCAGGCGCAGGTGGTGCACCAGGGCGTGGGCCACCCGCTGCGCTCCGAGGTGCAGGTCGTCGACGTCGGAGAAGGCGGCGTCGGCCGGGACGAGGCTGGTGGCGTACCGGGCCACACCGTCGGGAGAGATGCGCCGGTAAAGCGCGGTGATCGCGGAGCGGACGGTGTCCAGATGCGGGAACCCGCGGACAACCGGACCGCTGCCGCTTCCGCCGTCCGGCGCGTCACGCACGCCGTTCACGTCATTCATCTCCGGACCCCCGTCGATGACGCCCGATGGACCTTCACTGTAGGGGGACACGCGGGGGAGAAGGCGGGTTGACCGCTCCAGGATCTTGGCCGGAAAACCGGCCTTGTGGAATCGGAGAGCACTTCCCGATAATCGGACCGTCCTTGTCGGGGACATGCTCAGTTCCTCGTGTGCTGGCACCCCGAACCGGAGCCGTACGCCCGCACATCAGCACGCCCGCACATCAGCACCTCCGCACGCCTGCACATCAGCACCTCCGCACGCCTGCACCAGCACCCCCCACCGTTCCCCCAGACGAAAGCAGGCAGTCAGTTGAAGCAGCTTCTGCGCGCGCTCAAAAGGTGTTCCGTCATAGCCGCGGTGGCCCTCGCCACGATCAGCCTCCAACCCTCCGGCGCCTCGGCGGCCCCCACCCCCGTCGTCGGCGGCACCCGCGCCGCCCAGGGTGAATTCCCCTTCATGGTCCGGCTCTCCATGGGCTGCGGCGGCGCGCTCTACGCCCCGAACATCGTGCTCACCGCAGCGCACTGCGTGAGCGGATCCGGCAACAACACCTCCATCACCGCCACGACGGGCGTCGTCGACCTACAGTCGGCCGGCGCCGTCAAGGTCCGCTCCACCAAGGTCCTCCAGGCCCCCGGCTACAACGGAACGGGCAAGGACTGGGCCCTGATCAAGCTCGCCCAGCCGATCAACCAGCCCACCCTGAAGATCGCCACCACCACCGCCTACGACTCGGGCACCTTCACCATCGCCGGCTGGGGCGCGGCCACCGAAGGCGGGGGCCAGCAGCGCTACCTGCTGAAGGCGACGGTCCCCTACGTCTCCGACTCCGTCTGCCAGCAGTCCTACGGCAGCGACCTCGTCCCCGGCGAGGAGATCTGCGCCGGATACGTGAGCACCGGCGGCGTGGACACCTGCCAGGGCGACTCCGGCGGCCCCATGTTCCGTAAGGACAACGCCGGAGCGTGGATCCAGGTCGGCATCGTCAGCTGGGGCGAGGGCTGTGCCCGCGCCGGCTATCCCGGGGTGTACACCCAGGTCTCGACCTTCGCCTCCGCCATCGCCTCCGCGGCTGCGACGCTCTGAACCGGGCGGGACCGTCCGCGTAGGCCGCGACCCTTCATATCGGCCGAGACCGTTCGCATCGGGCGCGACTGTCGGAACCGGCCGCGGCTGTCCGAACCCGGCCGCACCCGCCCCGGATCATCCCTGCGCCACCCCGGGGGTGCCCGCCCTGACGGGCGCCCCCGGGCCCAGCTCCACGTACGGGGCCCCCGCCTCCTCCAGCTCCAGCACCCACACCTCGTTGGCGCCGTCGCGGAGGACCGGGCCCGGGACATACAGCGTCAGCTGCGGCCCCGCCGACCGGTAGCGACCCAGGCAGAAACCGTTCACCCAGACGAACCCCTCAGCCCAGCCGGGGAGTTCCAGGCCCGCGTGATCCGCCTCCGCCACCCCCGCCAGGTCGAAGACCCCCCGGAACAGACCTGTCGGCCCCGCCTCCCCGACCCCGCCGAACCGCAGCCCCGCCACCGCCCCCGGCGCCTCGAAGGCATCCAGCCGCAGCGCCCGGGCCCGCACCCCGTGCAGGAACTGCCGCTCGTGCAGCACCCCGACCGTGATGCCCTTCGGCTCACCCAGCCGCGGCCCGTAGTTCACCCGGCCCAGCGACTGCACCCACAGCTCCACCTCCGCGGGACCCGCGACCGGCGCCTCCAGCGTGGGCTCCTCCTCGGTCAGCACCCCCGCCCGGACCCCGTCCACGTACACCACGGCCCGGTCCCGCAATCCCGCCGCACGCAGCGGATACGGCTGCCGCGTGCCGGGCACCCCCACCCGGTAGCGCACCACACCCCGGTCCACCCCCAGCTCCTCGAACGTGGGCGGCACCCCCGACTCCGGCCCCTCCGGATCACCCAACGCCTCCAGCACACCCGCCAACGGCACCCCCTGCGTCAGCTCCACCCGCACCCGCGCACCCAGCCCCACCGGCTCCTTCGGCAGGCCCGGCAGCGGACCGACCCCGTACTCGGCCAGCACCGAGCGCATCCGCCAGAACTTCTCCGTCGGCCGCCCGTACTCGTCGACGGGCGCGTCGTAGTCGTACGACGTCACCGTCCCCGCCAGCGCCTCGTCCTGCAGCGGACCGGAACGGTTCGCCCCCGCCCAGCCGCCGAAGTTCGTCCCCCCGTGGGCCATGTACACATTCACCGAAGCCCCGCACTCCAGGATCTCCCGCAAGGCGTCCGCCGCCTCCGCCGGATCACGCACGACAGGCGCCGCCCCCCAGTGCTCGAACCATCCGCACCAGAACTCCATGCACATCAGCGGCCCGCGCGGCCGGTGACGGCGCACCACCTCGAACGCCTCGCGCGCCCCCGAACCGAAGTTCACCGTGGCCGGTACACCCGGCACCGAACCACCCGACAGCATGTGATCCTCCGGACCGTCCGACGTGAACAGCGGCACCGTCACCCCGCACCGGCGCAGCAACCCCGCCAGCTCCTCCAGGTGCACCGCGTCGGAGCCGTAACTCCCGTACTCGTTCTCCACCTGCACCATGACCACCGGGCCGCCCACCGTGACCTGCCGCCGCACCACCTGCGGAAGCAGCTCGGCGAACCACCGCTCCACCGCCGCCGTGTACCCCGCGTCCCGCGTCCGCACCCGGCGGCCGAACCGCCCCGTCACCCACACCGGCAGGCCCCCGTTCTCCCACTCGGCGCAGATGTACGGGCCGGGCCGCACGATCGCCATCAGCCCGGCCCGCCCCGCCGCGTCCAGGAAGCGGCCCAGCGCGCCCACGTCCCGGAAGGCGCCCTCCCGCGGCTCGTGCAGATTCCACGGCACGTACGTCTCCACACAGTTCAGGCCCATCGCCCGCAGCATCGCCAACCGGTGCCCCCACTGCCCCTCATGCACACGGAAGTAGTGCAGCGCCCCCGACAACAGGCGCACAGGGCTGCCGTCCCTCCGGAAACCGTCATCGTCCACGGTGAATTCAGCCATCGCCCCGTACGCTCCTCTGCGCCCATCCAATGCCGGGCTCCAGCCTCGCCCTCTGGTGCCCGAGCCGTCCATGGATAAAGATCACTCCTGCTTGGACGCAGCACCGACAGGAGGTGGAAGGCCGATGTACCACACCTGGATGCGCTTCTTCACACCCAGCCCGCACCACCACCGGCTCGGACTCGCCTGCCTCGGCGTCGGCCTCCAGCACGGCGCCCTGCCCACCGTCGGACCGCGCACCCTCGACCACCACGTCGCCGTCCTCATCAACGCCGGCAGCGGCTGGTTCCACACGACCGACGGCCGCCGGACCGCCGTCACCGCGCCCAGCCTCATCTGGCTCACCCCCGGCACCCCCCACCACTACGGCGCCGACCCCACCGGCTGGGACGAGAGCTTCGTCGACTTCACCGGACCCGCCACCACCACCTACACCGAACTCGGCTACATCGAGCCCGAACGCCCCCTCGTCCCCCTCACCGACACCTCCGGCCCACGCGCCGCCGTCAGCCGCATCGTGCGCGCCGCACACCGGGGCAACCCCCTCCTGGACGTCGAAGCGGGCGCAGCCGTCCACGAACTCCTCGTATCCCTGCGCCGGGCACGAGCCGACACCGGACCCGACGGGGACTCCGTACTCAAAGCCCTGGCCCGCGACGCCTGCCGCCCCCTCTCCGTCGCCGAACACGCCGCCCGCCACCACATGACGCCCGCCGAACTGCGCACCGCGGTCCGGCGCGGAGCCGGCTGCAGCCCCAAGGACTACCTGCTCAGCATCAGACTCGGCCGCGCCAAGGAACTCCTCGCCGCCACCGACCTCCCCGTCGCCGCCGTCGCCCGACGCGTGGGCTACGACGACCCCGCCTACTTCTCCCGGTTGTTCGCCCGCCGCGTCGGCACCGCCCCGGTCCGCTTCCGCGAACAACAGGGCCACAGCGTCCCCGGCGGCTGGAGCGACCGCATCCCCGACCCCGACCACCCACCGATGATCACACCCCCGTAACCCGGGCCCCGCACCCCTCCACCGAGGCCGTAAGCTCGCTGCCCATGACCACGAGCGACATCGACGCGGCCGTCACCGCCGAGCTGAACCGACTGCGCGAGAGCATCGACAACATCGACGCCGCAGTCGTCCACATGCTCGCCGAACGGTTCAAGGCCACCCAGCAGGTGGGCCACCTCAAGGCCGCCCACCAGCTCCCGCCGGCCGACCCGGCCCGCGAAGCCCGCCAGATCGCCCGGCTGCGGCAGCTCGCCGAAAGCGCCAAGCTCGACCCCGCATTCGCCGAGAAACTCCTGAACTTCATCGTCGCCGAGGTCATCCGCCACCACGAGCGCATCGCCGAGGAAACCACCGGCGACCACCCGGCCCCCCACGCCTGACCTCCCGGCCCGCACCCCTCGGCCGATCCCGGTGCGCACCGCTCGCTCGATCCCGGTGTGTACCTCTCGGCCGGCCCGGCCCGTACCGCTCGGCAGACCCCGCCGCGGCACCCCCGCCTCACCAGGGCGGGCCGGACCCTCGCCCCGGGCCGGCCCGCCGGCCCGCCGGCCCCGGACCGGCCCACCGGACCACTGCCTCACCGGCCGCCGACCACCACCCCTGACCGGCCCCCGACCGGTCCGCCCGGCCATGCTTCCGGGCCGGTCCACCGGTCACGCCCCCAGGGCCGGTCCGCCCGGCCATGGCCCCCGCCCGGCCCACAGGTGCCCCGCCCCGGGCCGGCGCACCGCACCGACCACACCCGACGGGCACGCCGCGGCAGGACCTGCCCCGCCTACGAGAACCCCCCTGCACAGCGCCCCACCCGTACGGCAGCATGGGCGCCATGTCCGTACTGACGCGCAACGAAGCGCAGACCCGCGCCCAACTCCTCGACGTACACCGGTACACGATCGACCTCGATCTGACCACGGGAGAGGACACCTTCGACTCCCGCACCGTCATCCGGTTCACCGCGCACCACACCGGAGACACCTTCGTCGAGCTCAAGCCGGAGACCCTGCGCTCGCTCAGCCTCGACGGACAGCCCCTCGACCCCACCGCCCTCGCCGGCAACCGCTACCCGCTCACCGCACTGACCCCCGGCCCCCACGAGCTGCGCGTCGACACCACCATGCGCTACTCCCGCACCGGCGAAGGCATGCACCGCTTCACCGACCCCGCCGACGGGCACACCTACGTCTACACCCAACTCTTCATGGACGACGTCCAACGCGTCTTCGCCGCCTTCGACCAGCCCGACCTCAAAGCGGTCTTCGACCTCACGGTCACCGCACCCGAAGAGTGGACCGTCCTCGGCAACGGCACCGCCACCCGCGCTCCCGACGGCCACTGGACCATCGCCCCCACCCCACCGATCTCCACCTACCTCGTCGCCGTCGCCGCAGGCCCCTGGCACTCCGTGACCACCCACCACGCCGGCCTCCCCTTCGGCATCCACTGCCGCCGCTCACTCGCCCCCCACCTCGACACCGACGCCGACGAGATCCTCACCATCACCCGCGCCTGCTACGACCGCTACCACCAGAAATTCGACGAGCCCTACCCCTTCGACTCCTACGACCAGGCCTTCGTCCCCGAATTCAACGCCGGCGCCATGGAAAACCCCGGACTCGTCACCTTCCGCGACGAATTCATCTACCGCTCCGCCGTCACCGACACCGAACGCCAGACCCGCGCCATGGTCATCGCCCACGAAATGGCCCACATGTGGTTCGGCGACCTCGTCACCCTCACCTGGTGGGACGACATCTGGCTCAACGAGTCCTTCGCCGAATACATGGGCTACCAGACCCTCACCGAAGCCACCCGCTTCACCGACACCTGGGTCGACTTCGGCGTCGTCCGCAAGGGCTGGGGCTACGACGCCGACCAACGCCCCTCCACCCACCCCGTCGCCCCCGACCCCGACGCCGTCCCCGACACCGCCTCCGCGCTCCTCAACTTCGACGGCATCTCCTACGCCAAGGGCGCCTCCGCCCTACGCCAACTCGTCACCTGGCTCGGCGAAGAAGACTTCCTCACCGGCATCAACACCCACTTCGCCCGCCACAAGTTCGCCAACGCCACCCTCGCCGACTTCATCGACAACCTCGCCTCCGCCACCGACCGCGACGTCCACACCTGGGCCGCCACCTGGCTCCGCACCACCGGCATCGACACCCTCACCGCCCACGTCGAAGCAACCCCCCGCACCTGGACGCTCACCGTCGACCACCACGGCACCCGCCCCCACCGCATCGCCGTCGGCACCTACGACCACAGCCTCGACACCCAGTCCGGCGCCGGCCAACTCGTCCTGCGCGACCGCTTCGAACTCGACGTCCCCCCGACCGGCACCGGCACCCCCACCACCCGGCCCGGCCTCCGCCCCGCCCTCGTCGTCCTCAACGACAACGACCTCACCTACGCCAAGATCCGCCTCGACCCCACCTCATGGGACACCGTCCTCACCGGCCTCTCCCACATCCCCGACCCCCTCACCCGGGCCCTCCTCTGGAACACCGCCCGCGACATGGTCCGCGACGGCCAACTCCACCCCACCGCCTACCTCACCGCCGCCCGCACCCACCTCCCCCACGAAACCGACCTCGCCCTCCTCCACGGCGTCCTCGGCTTCGCCGCCACCCACATCACCGACCGCTACCTCACCCCCCACGACCGCCCGGCAGCCCTCGCGACCCTCACCAGCCTCTGCCGCGACCTCCTACGCCGCACCGAAGGCCTCACCGCCAAGGACTGGGAACACACCCCCGACCCCACCCACCCCACCAACCCCGCCCCCGGCCTCCGCCTCACCGCCGTACGCCACTTCATCGACGCCGCCACCCAGCCCGACACCATCCAGGACTGGCTCGACCAGGGCACCGTCCCCGGCGGACCCGAACTCGATCCCGAACTCCGCTGGCGCATCCTCACCCGCCTCGCCGTCCTCGGCGCCACCGACGACACCACCATCACCCGCGCACTCCACGACGACCCCAGCGCCACCGGACAGGAAGGCGCCGCCCGCTGCCGCGCCGCCCTCCCCACCCCTCAGGCCAAAGAAGCCGCCTGGCAGGCCATGTTCACCGACGACACACTCTCCACCTACCTCTTCACCGCCACCGCCCAAGGCTTCTGGCAACCCGAACAGAGCGAACTCACCCACGACTACATCGCCCGTTACTACCCCGACGCCACCGCACTCGCCGCACGCCGCGGCCCCGCCATCGCCGAAGCCGCCGGACGCCACGCCTTCCCCACCCACGCCGTCGACCCCCACACCCTCCAACTCGGCACCGACACCCTCCACGACCCCACCCTCACCCCCGCCCTCCGCCGCGGACTCACCGACCAACTCGACGACCTCCGCCGCGCCCTCGCCGTACGCAACGCCCACTGACCCACCCGCGCGCCACCCCTACCGCACCCGCACCCGTGCCCGGCCCCCCGACACCCCGAGGGCCGGGCACAGCCGTACGAACCCCGCACGCCCATACCAGCCCCCCGCCCCCCACCCCACCCACACCGCACAGCAGTACCCCTTTCGGGTCCCAATCGTTGGGCTCTTCGGCCGAACCCCCCGCACACCGGACAGGCTGACACCACCACCCCGCGCACCCGAAGGACCACACCACCATGCCCACCCCGCCCCTCGCCGGAGGAACCGCAGGCCCCACCCACCTGCGCCCCCTCCTCGACACCGTCCTCACCGCCCTCCACCACGGAGCCACCCGCCGCAACGGCCCCCTCCCCGCAGGCGGCCCCACCACCGTCACCCAGCACCTGCACGACGCCACCCACCCCCTCATCCCCGACCACGGCACCGGCGCCCACCACGCCCTGCGCACCCTCGTCACCGCACTCGCCGAAGGCGCCGCCGACCCCGCACACCCCCACTGCGCCGCCCACCTCCACACCCCTCCCCTCGCCCTCGCCGCAGCAGCCGACCTCGCCGCCTCAGCCCTCAACCCCTCCATGGACTCCTGGGACCAGGCCCCCGCCGCCTCCGCCCTCGAAACCACCCTCACCACCGCACTCGCCACCGAGATCTACCCCCACGCCCCCCGACCCGACGCCCTCATCACCACCGGAGGAACCGAAGCCAACCAACTCGCCCTCCTCCTCGCCCGCGAACGCCACGGCCCCGTACAGACCATCTGCGCCGCCAACGCCCACCACAGCATCACCCGCGCCGCCTGGCTCCTCGGCCTCCCCCGACCCGTCGTCCTCCCCGCCCCCACCGGCGTCATGGACCCCACCGCCCTCCACGACGCCCTCACCCGCCTCGACGGCCCCCTCCTCGTCACCGCCACCGCAGGCACCACCGACACCGGAGACATCGACCCCCTCACCCACATCGCCGACCTCACCACCACCCACGGCGCCGACCTCCACATCGACGCCGCCTACGGCGGCCCCCTCCTCTTCAGCCCCACCCACCGCACCAAACTCGCCGGCCTCCACCGCGCCCACAGCGTCACCCTCGACCTGCACAAACTCGGCTGGCAACCCGCATCAGCCGGCATCCTCGCCGTCCCCCACCACCACGACCTCGACGCACTCCACCACCACGCCCACTACCTCAACGCCGACGACGACACCGACGCAGGCCTCCCCGACCTCCTCGGCCGCTCCCTCCGCACCACCCGACGCCCCGACGCCCTCAAAATCGCCGTCACCCTCAAAGCACTCGGCCGCGACGGACTCGCCGACCTCATCGACCGCACCCTCACCGCCGCCCACCACCTCGCCCGCATCATCACCGAAACCCCCACCCTCCAGCTCTACGCCCACCCCACCATCAGCACCGTCCTCTTCCGCCCCACCGACGCCGACGACACCACCGTCGCCACCATCCGCCGCACCCTCCTCACCCAAGGCCACGCCGTACTCGGCCGCGCCCACGCCCACGGCCGGCTCTGGCTCAAAGCGACCCTCCTCAACCCCCACACCACCCCCCAGGACCTCCACCGCCTCACCACCCTCGTCACCCACACCGCCGCCACCCTCACCGAAGGAAGCACCCCCCGATGACCGACCGGCCCACCCCCCGCCCCGACCGGCCGCACGACCTCATCGGCATCGGCATCGGACCCTTCAACCTCTCCCTCGCCGCCCTCGCCCACACCACCCCCCACCCCCTCACCACCGCCTTCTACGAACAGAACCCCGCCTTCCACTGGCACCCCGGCCTCCTCATCGACGGCGCCACCCTCCAAGTCCCCTTCCTCGCCGACCTCGTCACCCTCGCCGACCCCACCAGCCCCTGGACCTTCCTCAACTACCTACGCACCCGACAACGCCTCTACCCCTTCTACTTCGCCGAGCGCTTCCACACCCACCGCACCGAATACGACGCCTACTGCCGCTGGGTCAGCCACCAACTCCCCACCGTCCACTTCAGCCACCAGGTCGACACCATCCGCTGGAACCCCGACCGCTCCCACTTCGAAGTCGACTACACCCAACTCGACACCCACGGAGAAGCCGAAGCACTCGGCCGCGCCCACACCCGCCACATCGCCCTCGGCATCGGCACCGAACCCTTCATCCCCGAACCCCTACGCCCCCTCGCCACCGCACCCACCACCCCCGTCATCCACTCCGCCGACTACCTCCACCACCGCGACAACCTCCTCCACGCCGACCACATCACCGTCATCGGATCCGGCCAGTCCGGCGCCGAGATCTTCCTCGACCTCCTCCGCGCCCGCCCCCTGGGGGCCGAACGCATCCACTGGCTCGCCCGCACCCCCGCCTTCGCACCCATGGAGTACTCAAAACTCGGCCTCGAACACTTCACCCCCGACTACACCCGCTACTTCCACGCACTCCCCGAAGCCGTACGCGACACCCTCGTCCCCAGCCAATGGCAACTCCACAAAGGCATCGACACCGACACCATCACCGCCATCCACGACGAGCTCTACCGCCGCACCCTCCACGGAGGATGGCCCGACGCCACCCTCACCCCCGGCGTCCACGTCCGCACCGCCGGCAGAATCTCCGGCACACGCATCGAACTCCACCTCGAACACACCCAACAAGGCACCCGCACCCGCCTCACCACCGACGCCGTCGTCCTCGCCACCGGCTACCGCGAACGCCCCCTCGACACCCTCCTCACCCCCCTCACCCCCCACATCCGCCGCGACGCCGCCGCACGCCCCCGCATCGACGAGACCTACCGCCTCGACCTCGACCCCGCCATCACCGGCCACATCTACGTACAGAACGCCGAACGCCACACCCACGGCGTCGGCGCACCCGACCTCGGCCTCGCCGCCTGGCGCAGCGCCACCATCCTCAACGACCTCACCGGCACCAATCCCTACCCCCTCCCACCCCGCACCGCCTTCACCACCTTCGGCCTCACCCCCCACCACCAACCGCACATCCCCGACCAGAACACCGGCCCCCACTCCCTCAGCCACTGAACACACAACGGCGGCCACCCCCCCCACCGGAGAACAGCCGCCACCTCCGACCCACCCAGCCGGGCACCGCACCCCCGGCCCCTGCTCACGCACGCACCCACTGGCTCCCCACGGCAGCCAACCCGCCTCGACCGCGAAATCCGGCGCACAGCCGACACGAGAAGCAGACCCCCGGCCCGCCACCCACCCACCCGACAAGCCCGGACAGCCCACCAGTTGAACCGCCCGACCACCCCCGCACGCCGCACCCCATCGCACCGGTCACCCGCATGAGCGCCCTGAAGAGCAGGCCGCCTACCGCTGGCTTACGTTCATTCCGACCCCGGCACACTTCCTCGCGCCTGCAGCCGGCCGGACCACCCCCGCCCGGCAGGCCGGAACACGACGGAGAGCAGGTACCCACCGATGCTCAGGAATGCGATAGCCACCCTCGGGATCCTGGCTCTGGCGGCAGGCGCCGCCGGCTGCGGTCTCACCACCCCCACCCCGGCCCCCCAGCAGACGCAACCGAGACCGCAGGCGGCCCCGCAGCCCGATCACACAGGGGACACCACCTTCTACGACTACCCCGACCAGGCCCTCATCGACCGGACCTCGCCGGGCGGGATCCTCAGGTCACAACCACTCCCGGCACCCGCATCGTCCCTGCTGGGATCCGCCGTCTCCCGGGCAGAACGCATCATGTACCGCACCGCCGACGAGCGCGGCAGGCCCGTCGCCGCCACAGGAGTCCTCCTGCTCCCCAAGGCCGCACCCAAGGAAGCCGACGGCTGGCCGATCATCTCCTGGGCACACGGCACCACCGGAGTAGGCCCCGAATGCGCACCCTCCCGGTCCACACACCTCGGCGGAACGGTCCCCCTCCTCGTGAAGTGGCTCCGAGAGGGATACGCCATCGCCGCCGCCGACTACCCCGGCCTCGGCCCCAACGGCAAAGTCCACGGATACCTCCACCTGCGCGCCGAGGGCCGGTCCGTCGCCCACGCCGCGCTGGCGGCGCACAACGCCTACCGGAACACCGTCAGCAAGAAGTGGTTCGCCGTAGGCATCTCCCAAGGCGGCCAAGCCGCCCTGGGCGCCGGCGAAGAGGCCGCACAGGCGAAGGGGATGCGCTTCCTCGGCACGGCAGCCCTCGCCCCCGCCGCCCACCACGCCGCAGCGCTGAGAAGCGCGGTGGCCAAGCAATCCAGCGGCGCATCCCTCGAGGGATACCGCAATCTGTTCTCCTACATCGCCGTCGGCGCCCACGTCTACGACCCGAAGAAGTTCGCCTACGAGGACCTGCTGACGCCCGAACTCGCCGAACAGATCGCCCAGCCCGCCGTCCGTGACCTCTGCCTGGACGAACTCGACGGCTACCTGCAGATCTTCGCACCGGAGAAGAAGACGCACGGCACACTCAACCCGGACTGGGAAACCAGGAACCCGGCGATCAGCACGTTCCTGAACTCAGTGAACCCGGCACAGAAGACCTCGGCCGGCCCCGTCCTCGTACTGCAAGGTGACGCCGACCCCGTGGTCTCCCCGGCCGGCACCCGACAGCTGATCACCGAACTCTGCGCCAAGGACGACAGCGTCGACTGGAAGACGTACCCAGGCGTCGGCCACGCAGACGTGGCGATCGCCGGCCTGGACGACCTCGGCACATGGATGAACGACCGACTCAGGGGCACCCAGCCCAACGACCGCTGCCGACCGGCCGGATCCTCCCCGACACAGGGCAAGTGACGCTTTCGGCGCCCGGACAACCCGGGCGCCGACCACAGGGAGACCGCATGCGCACACACCACAGCACCAGCACGCCGGCACCGGACCACGGCACGACCACCGAAGCACCCACCGGCACCACCCCCCGGCCGCACCGGACACGCCACACGCTGACCAGCGTCACGCTGGCCCTCCTCGCATTACTCACCACCTCCCCAGCAGCCGCCGCACCCGCCCAGGCACCAGGCGGGGACACCTCCTTCGCCTACCCGAGCGCCGAACGACTCACCACCGTCCGCCCCGGCGAACTCCTGGCGAGCGAGCCACTCGACACCACCCGGACACTGCGCGACGCGTCCACCCGCCGACTGCGCATCATGTACGGCTCACAAGGACCGCACGACCAGCCGGTCGCCGTCACAGGCTTCCTGCTCACCCCACGCGGCACCGCCCCCCGCACAGGCTGGCCGGTCGTCGCATGGGCACACGGCACAGCAGGGGTGGGACCCGACTGCGCCCCGTCCCGCCACCCCAACCTCTACCCCTCCGACTACCAGGTGTACGAGGACCTCATCGCACGTCTCCTGCACGACGGCTACGCCGTCGTCGGCACCGACTACCCCGGACTGGGCATCCCCGGACAACTGCACAGCTACCTCCAGATCGACCCCGAACGCCATGCCGTCATCGACAGCGTGACAGCCGCACGCCACAGCGCCCCCGAACTCGGACGGCAATGGTTCGCCATGGGCCACTCCCAGGGCGGACAGGCAGCCCTCGGCGCCGGCGAAGCAGCCACCGACCGGCAGCCCGCACTGAACTACCTCGGCACCATCGCCCTCGCACCCGCAAGCCACGCCGCCGAGGGCGCCGACATCCTCAGCCTCCCGCAGTTCCGCGTACCGTTCCCCGGCTGGTCCGACGCCGCCGCCTACCTGCTCTACCAGGCGGTGAGCGCCAGCCGACTCGATCCCCAGCACATCAGCCCCACGGACCTGCTCTCGCCCCAACTCGCCCGCCACCTCCCCGAAGCCGAACGAATGTGCCTGGACCAACTGAGCACCCGCCTCGCCAGGACCACCGACATCCGCGCCCTCGTCAATCCGGACTGGAGCCGCAATCACGCGCTGCAACGCTTCTATGCCGACGGCGAGCCCGCGCAACGGCGCTCATCAGGACCGATCCTGCTCCTCCAGGGGACGAAAGACCTCTCCGTGACCCCGGCCGCGACCAACCGGCTCGACTACGAACTGTGCGAACTCGGCGACCCAGTGCAGTACCGCCTCTTCCCGGGCGCGGACCACGACACCCTGCCGATCCGGGCATTCCCCGACATCGCACGCTGGATGAGCGACCGGCTCGCCCGACGACAGGCACCCGACACCTGCCCACCACGGCACACCACCGCGGCGCGGGCGCTGGCCGCCACCGGCACGTCCCCAGCCCTGCGCTGGACCACCGCCCTCAGCATCGCCAGCCTCGCCCTGGGTGCCACCATCATGGCCCTGACACGCCGCCGAGGCCCCCGCGGGTGACCCGCACCAGTCCCCGGCCCGCCCAGGCCACCGGACAGCCGACCACCCGAACGACGCCCTGGCGGGCCACCGCCGCGGTTGGCCGGCGGTCTACGGACCTGGATGTCAGTGGCGTCCAGCCTCAACTCGATGCCTTCGGCCCGGGCACAGGCGAACACGTCCGTCAGCGCCCGAGGACGAAGGCCGGGGCGGTCGGGGGACCGCGCACCCCCGCTCGGCCAGGAGGTGACGCATCTCCCCGATCGCGCGGATGACGGTGGAGCGGTCGACGCCGAACAACAGGCCCAGGACCGAGTGCGGCAGATCATGACGCAGCTGGGTCAGCGTGGTCACCAGCCGGTCGACGAACACCAGCTGGTGACGGGCGTCGACACCCGCAGCCCGCTTCCTGGCCCCGCAAGCCCAACCAGCCTGACCAGTACCCCAGTTGAACCGGCGAGCCCCCGGCCCAACAGGCAGACCCACACTGGGTCACCCGCATGAGCGCCCCGGCGAGCCGGGTGCCTGCCACGAAATTACGTACATTCCGACCCGGCACCCCCTCTCGCACCTGCGCCGACCCGACCCCTCCCACTGTCACAGGTGCGAACACCACCGAGAGAGAACAGGCCCCCCCCGATGCGCAGGAAAGCGACAGCCGTACTCAGCCTGCTGGCCCTCGCCACCGCCCCCGTCGGCTGCGGCCTCAGCACCCACACCCCACCCACCCCCCGGACCCAGCCGAAACCCCAGGCAGCCCCCCAGCCCGACCACTCGGAGGACACCTTCTACGACTACCCCGACCAGGCACGCATCGACCGGGCAGCGCCCGGCGAGATCCTGAAGTCGCAGAAAATACCCACCCCGCCGACATCCCTGCTGACATCCGACGTCTCCCAGGCACAACGCATCATGTACCGCACCGCGGACGAGCACGACAACCCCGTCGCGGCAACAGGATTCCTCCTCCTGCCCAAGACCCCACCCAAGGACCCCGACGGCTGGCCCCTCATCTCATGGGCACACGGCGCCACCGGAGTAGGACCCCAGTGCGCACCCTCACGGACCACCAACCTCGGCGGTATGACCCCCCTGATGGCGAGCTGGCTACGGCAGGGCTTCGCCGTCGTCGCCGCCGACTATCCCGGCCTCGGCCCCAACGGCAAGCTCCACGCCTTCGTCAACCTGCGCGCAGAGGGCCACTCCGTCGCCCACGCCGCACTGGCGGCACGCAACGCCAACAGGGGAGCGGTGAGCAGGAAATGGTTCGCCGTAGGCCTCTCCCAAGGCGGCCACGCCGCCCTGGGCGCCGGCGAACAAGCCGCCGAGGCCGAGGACATGCACTTCCTCGGCACCGCGGCATTCGCCCCCGCCGCTCACCAGACCGCCTCGCTGAGAAACGCAGTCGACAAACAGAACCGCGGTCTCTCCCTCGAAGGATTCCGCGGACTCCTCGCCTACACCGCCGTCAGCGCACACGTCTACAACCCGAAGAAATTCCCGTACGACGACATGCTGTCCCCCGGATTCGCCAAAGAAATTGCCGAACCAGCAGTCCACAATCTCTGCCTGGACGAGATCGACGAGTACCTCACGCTCTTCGCACCGGAGAAGAAAACCAGCACACTCAACCCCAACTGGGAAACGAAGAACCCCGCTCTCAAAAAGCTCCTCGACTCCATGAACCCGGCACAGCGCAGATCCTCCGGACCCATCCTGGTGCTGCAGGGCGAGGACGACAAAGTCGTCCTCCCGGAGAGCACCACGCAACTCATCACCGAACTCTGCGCCAAGAAGGACAGCGTCGACTGGAAAAGCTACCCCGGCGTCGATCACCTGGGCGTAGCCACCGCAGGCCAGCACGACCTCATCACCTGGATGAACAACCGGCTGGAGGACACCCGGCCCACCAACCGCTGCCGGCCCTCCGAAACCAACCCGACCCAGGGCAAGTGACCACGCGGGCGCCCCGGAACCCCCGGGCGCCCGCACGAGAAACCACAGAACAGCGGGGCTCCCGGCCCACCGGACGGCTCGACCACCCGAACCACGCCGCAGCGGTCACGCACCGAGGTGAACCTCGGCCACCCGACGAGAGAGCCACACCCCCGGACATACCCCCGACATACGGCCCACACCAACGCAACGGCCCGCCGGAACAACCGACGGGCCATCACCACAACCTCACGCACACACAAGCACCGGAAACGGCAGAGGTTGTCCCACACCTCCCGGTGGATCAGCACGCGGCGTCAGATCCGATGCATCGCACGGCGGAGGGACATCCGCAAACTGGACGTATGAGGACGTCCCGACAACCCGGCGAGGTGCCGTCGCTGACGCCGCGCGCCCGCCGTGCATTGCGGGACGGCCGTTCAGAACACCGGCACACCCTCACGCGTCAGCCGCCAGTCCACCGAAGCGAACTCCGCCGGATCCACCGAACCCTTCGCCTTCACCCACGCAATGATCGTGTTCCGGATCTCATCCGAATTCGCCCACACCTGCTTCGCACCCGGCACATGCGGGAAATTACCCCCACCACTCGCCCGATAATTGTTCACCGCGAACACGAACCGCGCCGCCGGATCAACCGGCTTCCCCTCGAACGACAGACCCACGATCCGCGAACCCACAGGCTGCGCGATATCGATGTTGTACGTCACCCCCGACACCACGTCGTAGTTGTAATCCGGAATGTTCTCCGCATTCGTCAACGCCGACGTGTCCACCGGCGCCCCCGCAGCCGTCCGCACGTAGTACCTCGCCGAGTACTCCAGATAGTCCTTCAACTGCGCACCCGTCAGCAACCGCGCCTCCAACGTGTTCTCGAACGGATACAGACCCGCAGCATCCTTGATCGTCACCTCACCCGCGGGAATCCCCGCCGTACGCGAGAAACACGCCGCCTGCGACAGCACCGGCAGCGCCGCGTACTCCCCGCCCGCCAACGCCGCCCGCACCGTCTCCGCCTGCACCAGGTTGATCAGATCGATGACCGGCTCGTCCTTCCACGGCGCATCCGCCGTCGACATCGCCGCCACCGACGTACCGATCACCTGATTCACATACGCCACCACCTTCGCGTGCTCATCCCCGAGCAACGACGTGATCCGCGGATCCTCCGCCACCGTGTTCGAGTTCAGCACCTCCGCGCCGACCCTCTCGACCACCCAACGGCCCTTCTCCCACACCACGTCGAAGTCGAACAACGTCAGCCGCTGCCCCCACTTCAACGGCTCCGACAGGACGACCCCCTTCCCCGTCGCCTCGTTCGTCACCACGTACTCGGGAATCTCCGCATGCGCGTGACCCACCAGAATCGCGTCGATCCCCGGCACCCGCTCCGCCACCAGACCCGCCGCATTCTCCACATACGGCAACTGATCCCCGTACGACGACGTACCCGACGAACCCGAATGCGCCGACACGACCACCACATCAGCACCCATCGACCGAAGCTTCGGCACCCACTTCGCCGCCTGCTCCTCAAGACCCGGGAACACCATCTTCCCGCCCACATTCGCCTTGTCCCAGATCGCCACACCAGGATTCGTCAACCCCAGCACCGCCACCCGCACATCACGCCCGTACGGCGTTCGCAGCCGCTTGATCACATACGGCGCGAACGCCGGCCGCAACGTCTTCGCATCCAGCGCGTTCGCACCGAGCAACGGGAAATCACACTGCTCCTCGAACTTCCGCAGCACCGGAATCCCGTAATTGAACTCATGATTCCCGAGCGCAGCCGCGTCATAGCCGATCGTGTTCATCGCCTGAGCCATCGGATGCACCGGACCACGCCGCGCCGTGATCGGATCGACCTTCGCGTAGTAGTACGACAGCTGCGTCCCCTGGATCGTGTCACCCGCATCGATCAACAGGGTGTTCCGGCGACCCCGGTCGTCACGGATCTGCTCCACCAGCGTGGAGATCTTCGCCAGACCCACATCGTTGTGCGCCTTGTCGTCGAATTCCTTGTCCGTGAAGTAGTCCCAGTTGAAGACATTGCCGTGCAGGTCCGTCGTCCCCATCACGGTGAACGAGTACCGCTTCACCGGACGCCCCTGCCCCTGCGGCTCCGAGGCGGCCGCCGGCCCCGCCACAGCCCCACCGGCCAGCGCCACACCCGCACCGGCCACAGCCGAACGGCCCAGAAACGTCCTACGGTTCAACGGCATCCTTGACTCCTCGTCCAGACGAACAACGCGCGTAGATTCTGACCCGGCCACCACCCCCCGCAACACCCCACCCAGGTTTCGATCTGATGACCACCAGCACCGCACCAACCCGCACCACCCCGCCATGCGAACCCGTGCACCCCACCCGCACCCACCTCCGCGACGTCCCCCCGGCCGCTCCTCACCCCCGAACGCGCACACGAATCACCCACCGCAAAAATGCTCATCAGAGCACCCCGCCGCACAATTCAACACTTGTCAATTGCCATTCATCGAAAGGTTGTTGCCCTGTCATGCAGAGCCAATTACCTACCCGTAGGTAAGGTCTAGGCTCGCACCATGCGCCGAGCCAAAATCGTTTGCACCCTAGGACCCGCAACCGACACATACGACCAGATCAAGGCACTCGTCGAAGCGGGAATGGACATCGCCCGCCTCAACCTCAGCCACGGCACCTACGCCGAACACCGAGCGCGCTACGACCACGTCCGCACCGCATCCGAAGAAACCGGACGCAGCGTAGGAATCCTCGCCGACCTTCAAGGCCCGAAGATCCGCCTCGGCCGCTTCGCCGAAGGCCCCGTACTCCTTGAACGCGGCGACGACTTCACCATCACCGTCGAACCCATGGACGGCGACCGCCACACCTGCGGCACCACCCACCACGGCCTCGCCACCGACGTCACCACCGGCGAACACATCCTCGTCGACGACGGCCGCGTCACCCTCGAGGTCACCGAGGTCGACGGACCCCGCGTCCACACCACCGTCATCGAAGGCGGCATGGTCTCCGACCACAAGGGGCTCAACCTCCCCGGCGTCGCCGTCTCCGTCCCCGCACTCTCCGACAAGGACATCGACGACCTCCGCTGGGCCCTGCGCACCGGCGCCGACATCATCGCCCTCTCCTTCGTACGCAGCGGACGGGACATCGACGACGTCCACCGCATCATGAAGGAGGAAGAACGCCACGTCCCCGTCATCGCCAAGATCGAAAAGCCTCAGGCCGTCCAGAACATCGACGACATCGTCGCCGCCTTCGACGGCATCATGGTCGCCCGCGGCGACCTCGGCGTCGAAATGCCCCTGGAACAGGTGCCCATCGTCCAGAAGCGCGCCATCACACTCGCCCGGCGCAACGCCAAGCCGGTCATCGTCGCCACACAGATGCTCGACTCGATGATCGACAACTCCCGCCCCACCCGCGCCGAAGCCTCCGACGTCGCCAACGCCGTCATCGACGGCACCGACGCCGTGATGCTCTCCGGCGAGACCAGCGTCGGCAAGTACCCCATCGAGACGGTCAGCACGATGGCCCGCATCGTCGAGGCCGCCGAGGAGGACATCCTCGCGAAGGGCCTCCCGCCCCTCACCGAACACAACAAGCCCCGCACCCAGGGCGGCGCGGTCGCCCGCGCGGCCGCCGAGATGGGCGACTTCCTCGGCGCCAAGGCCCTGGTGGCCTTCACCCAGAGCGGCGACACCGTCAAGCGCCTTTCCCGCTACCGCTCCCCGATCCCGCTCCTGGCCTTCACCCCGGACCCGGCCACCCGCGCGCAGCTGAACCTCACGTGGGGCGTGGAGACCTTCCTCGGCCCGCACGTGGAGTCGACGGACGCGATGGTGGCCCAGGTGGACGAGGAACTGCTGCGGATCGGCCGCTGCCGGAAGGGCGACGTCGTGGTGATCACGGCAGGGTCCCCTCCCGGGGTCGCCGGCTCCACGAACCTGGTGCGGGTGCACCACATCGGCGAGGACGACAGCCCGAAGTGACGGTCGTCAGTACTTCGGCCCGACGTGAGCGTCCATGAGAGCGACGGACGCCCGTCGGGCTACGGAGATGTTGAACGGGTCGCTGCCTCGGGCAAGGGTTGTCCATTCGACGCCCACTGCGGTCAGGGTGTCGCTGAAGAGCTTGCGGATGTCGTCGGACTTGTTGGTGAAGAAGTACCTGGGGTACTCGTAGCGCTTGCGCTCCCCGCCGACGAGCCGAGTGGTCCAGTTGATGATCCGGCAGCCGTCGGAGTGGATGAGGCCTCTGATGAACGCCCATGGATGTGCGTCCACGATCTTCTGTTGCCAGGGGTCGAGCACGATCTCGCGGTCATGCTTCTTCCCAGGTCCATGTTGCGGGAAGAGGCAGGGGAGGTGCTTCGAATACACCTTGATGTTGTGGCAGCCCTCCTTACGAACGCGGCACGTGGCATTGTCGGGGAATACCCGGCGCACCGCCGCTTCCGCTTCCTCCTGAATCCCGGGCCAGGAGTCGTCCAAGGTGATCATGAGGTTCGGAACCCGGTGCTGTGAGTGGTGACTGATGTGGCCGTCGCCCAGGTAGAGCCCCAGGAGGTAGGAGTAGGCGCGCTCGTCGAGCTGGGCGCCGTCGCACCGGTGGCATTTCGGGTCATGGGAGCCGGGGCATTCGCCCCGCTTGGAGCGGTCCATGTGCAGCCAGTAGGAGATGGTGCCGCGCGGGATGTTCAGTTGCCGGGCTACCTCCGCACCGGTCGAGCCGGACCTGAGCAAGGTGATTGCCTGGTGGCGCTTTTCGGGGCCGTGGAAGTTCACATAACAAGCTTGGGTCCCCTGGCCGACCCCGGACGCAAAGAAAGCGGATTTTCACCGGTATGTGAAAATCCGCTTCCTGGAACTGTGCCGGGTGCGGGATTCGAACCCGCATGTTCTTTCGAACAGATGTGTTTGAGACATCCGTGTATACCCTTCCACCAACCCGGCCGGAAAGCCCGCGAGTAGTGTACCGGGTGCCACACGTGCTGCGCTGCTAGGTAGGCTCGTGGGAGCTGTACCTGCCCTGGAACAAGGAGCCCCCGTGACCACCCCCGAGTCGCCCCAGCCCGTAGACGCCGTCGACGACGACCAGTCGCACGTCCCGCCGCTGACGACCCGCGTCGTCATCGCCGAGGACGAGGCCCTCATCCGCCTCGACCTCAAGGAGATGCTGGAGGAAGAGGGCTACTCGGTCGTCGGCGAGGCTGGTGACGGGCAGCGGGCCGTGGAGCTGGCCCGGGAGCACCGGCCGGACCTGGTCATCCTCGATGTGAAGATGCCGGTCCTCGACGGGATCTCCGCCGCCGAGAAGATCGCGGAGGAGTCCATCGCGCCGGTTCTGATGCTCACCGCGTTCTCGCAGCGCGACCTCGTCGAGCGGGCCCGTGACGCCGGGGCGATGGCGTACCTGGTGAAGCCGTTCAGCAAGAGCGACGTGGTTCCGGCGATCGAGATGGCCGTGTCCCGGTTCGCGGAGATGAAGGCGCTCGAGGGCGAGATCGCGGATCTTTCGCAGCGGCTGGAGACGCGGAAGCTGGTGGACCGGGCGAAGAGCATCCTGCAGACGGATTACGGGCTCTCCGAGCCGGCGGCGTTCCGCTGGATCCAGAAGACGTCGATGGACCGGCGTATGTCCATGCAGCAGCTCGCCGAGGCTCTCATCGAGGACGCCGAGGAGAAGAAGAAGGCCGCCGAGTAGGTCTGTGCCGCGTACGGAAGAAGGCCCGCATCCCGGTTCGTCCGGGTGCGGGCCTTCTTCTGTCCGGTGGGTCAGTCCTCGCCGAGGTAGGCCTTGCGGACGGACTCGTCGTGCAGGAGGTCCGCTCCGGTGCCGGAGAGGACGATCTTGCCGACCTCCATGACGTGGCCCTGGTCCGCGAGGGAGAGGGCGGCCTGGGCGTTCTGTTCGACGAGCAGGATGGTGGTGCCCGCCGCCTTGAGTTCGACGATGGTCTCCATGATCTTCTGCATCATGATCGGGGAGAGGCCCATGGAGGGTTCGTCGAGCATGAGCAGTTTGGGCTGGGACATGAGGGCGCGTCCCATGGCGAGCATCTGCTGTTCGCCGCCGGAGAGGGTTCCGGCTGCCTGTTTCCGTCGTTCCCCGAGGATGGGGAAGAGGTCGTAGGCGCGCTGGATGTCCTTCTCGATGCCCGCCTTGTCGGTGCGGAGGAAGGCGCCGAGCTGGAGGTTCTCCGCGATGGTGAGGCGGGGGAAGATGTGGCGGCCTTCGGGGGAGTGGGCGAGGCCCAGTGCCACGATCTTGTGGGCGGGGATCCCGTTGAGGGGCTTCCCGTCGAAGAGGATCCGGCCGCCGGAGGGCTTGAGGAGGCCGGAGAGGGTGCGCAGGGTGGTGGTCTTGCCGGCGCCGTTGGTGCCGATGAGGGTGACGACCTGGCCGGCTTCGACGCTGAAGGAGATTCCCTTGACGGCTTCGATCTTGCCGTAGGCGACCCTGAGGTCCTCGACCTCGAGCAGTGCGGTCACTGGCCTTCCCCTTCTGTGCTGGTGGTGCGCTCCGCCTCGTCCGTGCCGGTGGTGTCCGGTGCCTCGGCGGGGGCGGCGGTTTTCTCGGGGGTGTCCCCTTCGAAGGGGGTGCCGAGGTAGGCGGCGACGACGCGTTCGTCGCCCTGGACGACGGAGGGTGTGCCTTCGACGAGCTTCTCGCCCTGGACGAGGCAGGCGACGCGGTCGCAGAGGTTGAAGATGAAGCGCATGTCGTGCTCGATGACGAGTACGGCGATGCCCATGTCCCGGATGGCGAAGATGAGTTCTTCGGTGACGCGGGTTTCCTGCGGGTTCATGCCGGCGGTGGGCTCGTCCAGAAGGAGGAGGCCGGGGTCGCTGGCGAGGGCGCGCGCGATTTCCAGCTTGCGCTGGTCTCCGTAGGGGAGGTTGCGTGCGAGGTGGTCGGCTTTGTCCTGCAGGCCGATGAACTCGAGGAGTTCCATGGCGCGTGCGTGGGAGGCGGCTTCGGCCTTCTTGAATCCGGGGCCGCGCAGGAGTGCGGACCAGAGGCCTTCCTTGGTCCTGGTGTGGCGTCCGACGAGGACGTTCTCCAGGACAGTCATGTTGGCGAAGAGCCGGATGTTCTGGAAGGTGCGGGCGATGCCGGCCTGGGTGACGAGGTGGGGCTTGGGGGGCAGGACGGTGCCCTTGTAGCGGACCGTGCCCTCGGTGGGGACGTAGAGGCCGGTGAGGCAGTTGAAGAAGGTGGTCTTGCCGGCGCCGTTGGGGCCGATGAGGCCGACGATCTCGCCGGCGTTGACCTTGAGGTCGACGTCGCGTACGGCGGTGAGGCCGCCGAAGCGCATGGTGACGCCGCCGGCGTCCAGAACGGGCGTGGTGGTTTCGGTGGTGGTCGTCATGGTGTTCACGCCCCCGCCTTCACGGTGCCGACGCCGGATTCGGGCAGTGTGCCGTCGGGTGTGTCGAGTTGGCCGGTCTCGTGGTATTCGAGCTGGGCCCGCCGGTTGGCGATGAGGCCTTCGGGGCGGAAGCGCATCAGCAGGATGAGTGCGAGGCCGAATCCGAGAAGCTGGTAGTCCTGGAGGAACTGGAGCTTCGCGGGGATCATGTACAGGAGCGTGGCGCCGATGAGGGGTCCGCTGATCGTTCCCATGCCGCCGAGGATGACTGCGGCGAGGAGGAAGGCGGAGTTGGGGGGCACGGGGCCGGCGAAGACGTACATCTCCGGGACGACGGTGCTCTGTACGTGGGCCTGGACGGTGCCGGCGAGGCCGGCGAGGGTGGCGCCGAGGGCGAAGGCGATGAGTTTGACGCGGAAGCCGTTGATGCCCATGGCGGTGGCGGCGGTCTCGTCCTCGCGGATGGCGACCCAGGCGCGGCCGATGCGGGAGCTGCCTGCGCGGCTGAAGACGAGGACCACGAGGATCATGGCGAGCAGCATGAGCAGGTAGTAGTTGGCGTATCCGCCGAGTTCGATGCCCAGGATGGTGTGGGATTCGCCGAAGTCGTATCCGAAGAAGACGAGGTCGGGGATGTTGGGTACGCCGTTGGGGCCGTTGGTGACCTGGGGTCCGGATACGCCGTCGAGGTTGCCGACGGTGATGCGGAAGATCTCGCCGAAGCCGAGGGTGACGATGGCGAGGTAGTCACCGCGGAGGCGCAGTGTGGGCGCTCCGATGACGACGCCGAAGATGAGGGAGACGGCTGCTCCGGTGAGGACGGCTGCCCAGAAGGGGAAGTGGACGTCGAAGGCGGAGGCGGTGGTGCCGGAGACGAGGGCGGCGGTGTAGGCGCCGACGCCGAGGAAGGCGACGTATCCGAGGTCGAGGAGGCCTGCGAGGCCGACGACGATGTTGAGGCCGAGTGCGACGGTCGCGAAGATGAGGATGTTGACCGCGATGAGGGTGTACTGGTCGGTGGTCTGGGTGAAGGGGAACGCGGCGGCGGCGACGAAGGCGGCGGCTACGGCGATGGAGCGGTGGGTGGTGGTGAGTGCCGAGAGCCGGGCCAGGAGGCCGGATTTGAACAGGGCGCCGACGGCGAAGCCTGCGGTGAGCATGTAGCCGGTGAAGAGTTCGGCGTATTCGGTGTCGATGCCGTAGGTGACGACGAAGAGGCCGGTGCCGAAGGCGGCGACGATGATGAGGATTTCGGCCCAGGAGGGGAGTTTCCTGGGGCGTGAGGCTTTGTGTGTGTCGTCGGGGAGGAGGAAGGCGGCGAGCGGGATGGCGGAGGCCACTGCTGCGACGTAGCCGCCGGGTTCCAGGTTGACGACGCCGCCGAGTTCCACGGCGATGGCGATGACGGTGAACCAGGTGGTTCCGAAGGCGCCGAGGGCGAGGAGTTGGAGGGCTTTGGTGGTGCCGGTGGGGGCGAGCCAGCGGAGGCCCTTGATGTCGAGTGCGGCGAGTGCGTACAGGAGTACGAGGGCGCCTGCGACGAGGGTGAGGACCTGGAGGCCGCCGGGGTAGCCGTAGACGGTGAGGTCGCCGGGGAACTCGTCGGTGTAGGTCCAGGACAGGAAGGTGCTGGCGATGGTCGCGATGCCGCCGAGGGCGGTGAGGCGGCGCAGGCCGGTGGTCCGGGAGGTGGTGTCGGCCGGGGTGGTGGTGACGGTTGTGGTGGTGTCCGTTGTCATGGCTCTCACGCCCGATCCGCGACGCGCTCACCGAGCAGGCCTTGTGGCCTGACGAGGAGGACGACGATGAGAAGTACGAATGCCCAGACGTTGGCCCAGGCGCCGCCGCCGAGCTGCTGCATGCCGGGGATTTCTTCGATGTAGGCGATGGAGAGGGCTTCGGCGAGGCCGAGGACGACTCCGCCGACCATGGCTCCGTAGATGTTGCCGATGCCGCCGAGTACTGCGGCGGTGAAGGCCTTGAGTCCGAGGAGGAAGCCCATCTCGAAGTTGATCTGGCCCTTGTCGAGTCCGTAGGCGACGGCTGCGACGGCGGCGAACGCGGCTCCGATGGCGAAGGCCATCACGATGATGCGGTCGGTGTTGATGCCCATGAGCTTGGCCGTGTCGGGGTCCTGTGCGGTGGCCTGCATGGCGCGGCCGCTGCGGCTCTTGGCGACGAACATGCCGAGGGCGAGCATGCAGAGGGGGGCGAGGACGAGGATGAAGGCGTCGGCGCGCTGGAGGTAGAGGTTGTCGAAGATCTTGAAGGATTCGCCGTGGAATTCGGGGAAGCTTCGCGGCTTTTTGGCGTCGGGGTAGAAGCCCCAGACAAGCTGCTGGAGGACGATCGAGAGGCCGATCGCAGTGATGAGGGGGGCCAGGCGGGGGGCGCCGCGCAGGGGGCGGTAGGCGAAGCGTTCCGCGGCTGTGGCTACGGCGACGGAGGCGATCGCGCCACCGATGATCATGAGGGGTATGACCACCATGAGCGATGTTCCGCTGGGGAGTGCCAGGTAGGTGGTGAGGGCGCCGAAGCCCCCGATCATGAAGATCTCGCCGTGGGCGAAATTGATGAGCTGGACGATGCCGTACACCATGGTGTACCCGATGGCTATGAGGCCATAGAGCGCGCCGAGTGCGAGACCGTTGGCCAGCTGTTGCGGCAGTTCGTTCACCGCAGTGCCTCCGATGAGCTTGTCGGATATGACACCGCGCGAGGGCGCTGTTTGGGCCCTCGCGCGGTCAGGAGCGTGTGCTGTGGGTGTGCGGGGTGGTCAGTCTTCGAACGTGGCGCTCTTGACGTCCTTCCAGGCGCCGTTCTTGACCTGGTAGACGGTGAGCTGCTTGTTGGTGGTGTCACCGAACTCGTCGAAGGAGACCTTGCCGGTCACGCCGTCGAAGGAGACCTTGGCCATGGCCTCGGTGACCTTGGCGCGGGCGTCCTCGGGGAGCTTGCCGTCGTTGTCGGCGACGACGGCCTTGACGGCCTGGATGATGGCCCATCCGGCGTCGTAGGAGTAGCCGCCGTAGGCCGCGTAGGGGTCCTTGTAGCCGCCGGCGGTGTAGTCCGCGATGAACTGCTTGGCGGTCGGGAGGGCTTCGACGGGGTAGCCGACGGAGGTGGCGAAGTCGCCGTCGTTGGCCTCACCGGAGGCGCTGATGAAGGCGGGGTCGTAGATGCCGTCGCCGCCCATGGTGGGGATCTTGGCGCCGGTCTTCTTGATCTGGTCGGAGAGGAGGCCGCCTTCGGGGTACTGGCCGCCGTAGTAGACGGAGTCGGCGCCGGAGCTCTTGACCTTGTCGGCGGTGCTGGAGAAGTCGGTCTCCTTCACCGTGACGTGGTCGGTGCCGACGACCTTGCCGCCGAGGCGTTCGAATTCCGCGGAGAAGATCGCGGCGAGGCCGGCGCCGTAGGTCTGCTTGTCGTCGACGACGTAGACCTTCTTCTTCTTGGCGTCGTTGAAGAGGTACTGGGCGGCGAACTTGCCCTGGACGACGTCGGTGGCGCAGGTGCGGAAGTAGGTCTTGAAGACGCGCTTGGAGTCGCCCTTGCCCCAGTTGTCGCCCTGGCTGAGCGCGGGGTTGGTGTTGGCGGGGGAGACCTGGGTGAGGTCGGCCTTCTCGAAGACGCCCTGCATGGACTGGGCGACGCCGGAGTTCAGGGGGCCGACGGCGCCGAGGACGTCCTTGTTGCCGACGAGTTTGGTGGCGTTGGCCTGGCCGGAGGCGGGGACGGCCTGGTCGTCGAGGGCTTCGATCTTGAATTCGATGCCGGGGACTTCGTTGTTCTTGTTCGCGGTCTTGGCCGCGAGGTCCACGGAGTTCTTGATGCCCTGGCCGAGTGCGGAGAGGGAGCCGGTCAGCGGGGCGTCGACACCGATGACGACGGTGGTCTTGCTGCCGCCGTCGCTGCTGCCCTTGCTGTTGTCGTCGCGCGACCCGCAGGCGGTGAGAGTGAGTGCACCGGTGGTGAGCACGGTGGTGAGGATGATCAAAGAACGGTGTCGCACGAAAGGTCCTTTCCCTGGCGCGGCCTCCTCTGCATGAGGTGCCGTGGTCCGCCGGGCTGTACTGGTCGATACAGGGCCGTGCAGTGCCGTCGCCCGGCGGCGCGGTGACTGGCCGTGACTCTATGGGCAGGTGAGGGGGTGCGGGACGGGTCCGCTGATGATGTGACTGTCTTGTTATGCCATGGGGAACGCTTGGTGGTCGGAGTGTGGACATGTACGGCTTTTCCCTGGACGCCGAAGTGACCGCATGGTGAGAACGCCCAGCTCTGCTAAGGGGCTTGGGGCGATCTTGGTGCTGTCGCCCGAATCGGGGCGCATGGGGCGCGGTGTCGTTGCCCGGGGGTGGGGTGCGGGGGCGTGCGGGTAATTTTCGTGTATTGCACACTTGTTACGCAGTGTTACATCTGGAAGAAGTGTGCCCCTTGTGAAGACCGTCGCTTCGCATGGGGTGCGGGCCGGGGGAACGTGTGCGCAGGTCAGGGCTGTTGACCGTGTGTGTCCGCCGACGCGTGGGCCGGGTTGCGGATATGGGTCTGCCCGGTCCGGAATGCGGTGCGTTTCCGGCCGGGCAGCGGGGGGTGGGGCAGGGTGCGTCAGTCCGCGGCGGGGCGGGGTGCGTCGCGGAGCAGGCAGGTGAGGCGGGCGGTGCAGACGCGCTTGCCGTCCTCGTCGGTGATGACGATCTCGTACGTGGCGGTCGAGCGGCCGCGGTGGACGGGGGTGGCGACGCCGGTGACGAGGCCGCTGCGGGTGCCGCGGTGGTGGGTGCAGTTCAGGTCGACGCCGACGGCGATCCTGGTGGCGCCGCCGTGGAGCATGGAGCCGATGGAGCCGAGGGTCTCGGCGAGGACGGCGGAGGCGCCGCCGTGGAGGAGTCCGTAGGGCTGGGTGTTGCCCTCGACGGGCATGGTGCCCACGACGCGCTCGGCGGAGGCTTCGACGATCCGTACGCCCATGCGTTCGCCGAGGTGTCCGGCGGAGAAGAGTGCGGGGAGGTCGACGCCGAGTGCGGCGTACTCGTCGATGATCTCCTGGGGGAACGTGGGTGCGGTGTGCTCGCCCATGGCGTCCTGCTCCGATCGTCTGCGGTCGTCCGTGCTGTGTGCACTGTTCTTATCAGACGACTGAGCGGACGCTTAGGGCGTGGGGGTCTCAGGTCTGCTCGAACCGGACGACGACCGACTTGCTGGCCGGGGTGTTGCTGGTGTCGGCGGTGGCGTCGAGCGGGACGAGGACGTTGGTCTCGGGGTAGTAGGCGGCGGCGCAGCCGCGTGCGGTGGGGTAGTGCACGACGCGGAAGCCGGGTGCGCGGCGTTCGACGCCGTCCTTCCATTCGCTGACGAGGTCGGTGTAGGAGCCGTCGGCGAGCCCGAGCCGGCGGGCGTCTTCGGGGTTGACCATGACGATGCGGCGGCCGCCCTTGATGCCGCGGTAGCGGTCGTCGAGTCCGTAGATGGTGGTGTTGTACTGGTCGTGGCTGCGCAGGGTCTGCAGGAGGAGCCGGCCGTCGGGGAGTCGGGGGTACTCGACGGGTGCGGCGGTGAAGTTGGCCTTGCCGGTGGCGGTGGGGAAGCGGCGTTCGTCGCGGGGGGCGTGGGGGAGGGAGAAGCCGCCGGGGTGGGCGACGCGGGTGTTGAAGTCCTCGAAGCCGGGGACGACGCGGGAGATGCGGTCCCGGATGGTGGCGTAGTCGTTCTCGAAGTCTTCCCAGGGGGTGGTGGAGCGGGGGCCGAGGACGGAGCGGGCGAGGCGGGCGACGATGGCGGGTTCGGAGAGGAGGTGGGGGCTCGCGGGGGTGAGGTTGCCGCGTGAGGAGTGGACCTGGCCCATGGAGTCCTCGACGGTGACGAACTGCTTGCGGCCGGCCTGGACGTCCTTGTCGGTGCGGCCCAGGGTGGGCAGGATCAGGGCGCGGGAGCCGGTCACGGTGTGGGAGCGGTTGAGTTTGGTCGACACGTGGACGGTGAGGCGGGCGCGGCGCATGGCGGCTTCGGTGACGGCCGTGTCGGGTGTGGCCGCGACGAAGTTGCCGCCCATGGCGAAGAAGACCTTGGCGTCGCCGTCGCGGAGTGCCTGGATGGACCGTACGACGTCGTAGCCGTGGTGGCGGGGTGAGGTGATGCCGAATTCCTTGTCCAGGGCGTCGAGGAAGGCGGTGGAGGGGCGTTCGAAGATGCCCATGGTGCGGTCGCCCTGGACGTTGGAGTGGCCGCGTACGGGGCATACGCCGGCGCCGGGCCTGCCGATGTTGCCGCGCAGGAGGAGGAAGTTGACCACTTCGCGGATGGTGGGTACGGAGTGTTTGTGCTGGGTGAGGCCCATGGCCCAGCAGACGATGGTGCGTTCGGAGGCGAGGACCATGGCGAGGGCCTGTTCGATGGCCTCGCGGTCCAGGCCGGTGGCGGTGAGTGTGTCGTCCCAGTCGGCGGCGCGGGCGGCTTCGGCGAACGCGTCGTATCCGTGGGTGTGGGCGCTGACGAAGGCGGTGTCGACGGCTCCGTCGGTCTCGAGGATCAGCTTGTTGAGGAGCCGGAAGAGGGCCTGGTCGCCGCCGATGCGGATCTGCAGGAAGAGGTCGGTGAGTGCCGTGCCCGTGACCATGCCGCGGGCGGTCTGCGGGTTCTTGAAGCGTTCCAGGCCGGCTTCGGGCAGCGGGTTCACCGAGATGATCTTCGCTCCGGAGGCCTTGGCCTCTTCGAGGGCGGAGAGCATCCGGGGGTGGTTGGTGCCGGGGTTCTGTCCCGCGACGATGATCAGGTCGGCCTGGTGGAGGTCGTCGAGGCTGACGCTGCCCTTGCCGACGCCGATGGTCTCGGTGAGCGCGGATCCGGAGGACTCGTGGCACATGTTGGAGCAGTCCGGCAGGTTGTTCGTGCCGAATTCGCGGGCGAAGAGCTGGAGGAGGAACGCGGCCTCGTTGCTGGTGCGGCCGGAGGTGTAGAAGAGCGCCTCGTCGGGGGAGGCGAGGGCGGTGAGTTCCTCGGTGATGATCTCGAAGGCGCGTTCCCAGGTCACCGCCTCGTACCGGTCGGCGCCTTCGGGGAGGTACATGGGCTGGGTGAGGCGTCCCTGCTGGCCGAGCCAGTAGCCGCTGCGGGTGGCGAGGTCGGTGAGGGGGTGGGCGGCGAAGAAGTCGGGGGTGACGCGGCGCAGGGTGGCTTCCTCGGCGACGGCCTTGGCGCCGTTCTCGCAGAATTCGGCGGTGTGCCGTTCGTCGCCCTCGGGCCAGGCGCAGCCGGGGCAGTCGAAGCCGTCCTTCTGGTTGACCTTGAGGAGGGTCCGGGCGGTGCGGCGCACGCCCATCTGCTGCTGGGCGACGCGCAGGGTGTGGGCGACGGCGGTCAGTCCTGCGGCGGCGTGCCGGGCCGGCCGGACCTGCGGGGCGTCCTGGACCGGGTCACCGGTCGGGGGCTTGGTGGCCATGGTGCTCCCCTTCGTCTTCGCTTCTTTCCCCGATCCTGTCACGCACGCGGGGTGGGGACCCCGGGGGAAGGGCGGGGAGAGGTGCCGGGCGGGGGCGGGCCGGCGGTGGCGGGGGGCGGGTGGTGGCCGGTCCGGATTGTCAGTGGTCCGTGGCAGGATCGGGGGCGTGGCTGAGACGGCATCGAAGAAGACGGCAGACAACCGACCGCGCCTGCTCCTGATGGACGGGCACTCCCTGGCGTACCGGGCGTTCTTTGCGCTGCCCGCGGAGAATTTCACGACGGCGACGGGGCAGCCGACCAATGCCGTGTACGGGTTCATGTCGATGCTGGCGAACACGCTGCGCGACGAGGCGCCCACGCATTTCGCGGTGGCGTTCGACGTGTCGCGCAAGACGTGGCGCGCTCAGGAGTTCCCGGAGTACAAGGCGAACCGTTCGACGACGCCTGACGAGTTCAAGGGGCAGGTGGAGCTGATCGGCGAGCTGCTGGACGCGATGCGCGCGGACCGGTTCGCGGTGGAGGGCTTCGAGGCGGACGACGTGATCGCGACGCTGGCCACGCAGGCCGAGGCGGCCGGTTTCGAGGTGCTGATCGTCACGGGTGACCGTGACTCCTTCCAGCTGATCACGGAGAACGTGACGGTGCTGTATCCGACGAAGGGCGTCTCGGAGCTGACGCGCTTCACGCCGGAGAAGGTGCTGGAGAAGTACGGTCTCACGCCGGCCCAGTATCCGGACTTCGCGGCGCTGCGGGGGGACCCGTCGGACAACCTGCCGGGCATTCCGGGGGTGGGGGAGAAGACGGCGGCGAAGTGGATCAACCAGTTCGGTTCGTTCGCGGAGCTGGTGGAGCGGGCCGACGAGGTGAAGGGCAAGGCGGGCCAGAACTTCCGGGACCACCTGGACGCCGTGAAGATGAACCGCGTCCTGACCGAGATGGTCCGTGACGTCGAGCTGCCGAAGCTCCCCGCAGATCTGGAGCGTGCCCCGTACGACCGCACGGCGGTCACCGGGGTGCTGGACATCCTGGAGATCCGTAACCCGAGCCTGCGTGAGCGGCTGCTCGCCGTCGACCCCGGGGCCGCCGAGGCGAAGGCCCCGGAGCCCGCGGCCGGTGTCGAGCTGGACGGTGCGGTGCTGGGGGAGGGCGAGGTCGCGCCGTGGCTGGAGGCCCACGGGCGGCAGCCTCTGGGCGTCATGACGGTGGACACCTGGTCGCTGGGCACGGGCACGGTCACGGAGATCGCGCTGGCCGCCGCCGACGGGGCGGCCGCCTGGCTCGATCCGGCCGGGCTCGGGGAGGCCGACGAGCGGGCGCTCGCCGCGTGGATCGCGGATCCGCAGCGGCCCAAGGTCCTGCACAACGCGAAGAACGCCCTGCGGGTCTTCCCTGAGCAGGGGTGGCAGCTGGAGGGTGTCTCGATGGACACCGCGCTCGCCGCCTACCTGGTCAAGCCGGGCCGCCGTTCCTTCGCCCTGGACGCGCTGGCGGTGGAGTACCTCGGCCGTGAGCTGGCCCCCGCCCCGGCGGCCGACGGGCAGCTGGCCTTCGGCGCGGACGACCGTGCGGAGGCCGACGCCCTGATGGCGCAGGCGCGGGCGGTGCTCGACCTCTCGGAGGCGTTCACCACGCGTCTGGAGGAGGTCGGTGCCACGGGGCTGCTGCATGACATGGAGTTGCCGACCTCGATCATGCTGGCCCGTCTGGAGCGGCACGGCATCGCCGCCGACCGGGCCCATCTGGAAAGTATGGAGCAGCAGTTCGCGGGCGCTGTGCAGCAGGCGGTGAAGGAGGCGCACGCCGCGGTGGGCCACGAGTTCAACCTCGGTTCGCCCAAGCAGCTGCAGGAGGTCCTCTTCGGCGAGCTGGCGCTGCCCCGGACGAAGAAGACGAAGACGGGCTACACCACGGACGCCGACGCCCTGGCCTGGCTGGCGGGGCAGACCGAGCACGAGCTGCCGGTCATCATGCTGCGCCACCGTGAGCAGGCCAAGCTGCGGGTCACGGTCGAGGGCCTGATCAAGACGATCGGTGCGGACGGCCGTATCCACACCACGTTCAACCAGACGGTCGCGGCGACGGGGCGGCTCTCGTCCACCGACCCGAACCTCCAGAACATCCCCGTCCGTACGGACGAGGGGCGGGCCATCCGCCGGGGGTTCGTCGTCGGCGAGGGCTTCGAGACGCTGATGACGGCGGACTACAGCCAGATCGAGCTGCGGGTCATGGCACATCTGTCGGAGGACGCCGGGCTGATCGAGGCGTTCACCTCGGGGGAGGACCTGCACACCACGGTCGCCTCGCAGGTGTTCGGCGTCGACAAGTCGGCGGTCGACGCGGAGATGCGCCGCAAGATCAAGGCGATGTCGTACGGCCTGGCCTACGGTCTCTCCGCGTTCGGCCTCTCCCAGCAGCTGAACATCGAGGCCGGTGAGGCGCGCAGGCTGATGGACACCTACTTCGAGCGGTTCGGCGGTGTCCGTGAGTATCTGCGCAGGGTCGTGGAGGAGGCCAGGGCCACCGGGTACACGGAGACGATCTTCGGCCGGCGCCGGTATCTGCCCGACCTGAACAGCGACAACCGTCAGCGGCGTGAGACGGCGGAGCGGATGGCGCTCAACGCGCCGATCCAGGGGACGGCCGCCGACATCGTGAAGGTCGCGATGCTGCACGTGGACCGGGCGCTGACCGAGGCCGGGCTGAGGTCGCGGATGCTGCTCCAGGTCCATGACGAAATCGTCCTGGAGATCGCGAAGGGCGAGCGGAAGCAGGTGGAGGAGATCCTGCGCCGTGAGATGTCCACGGCGGTGGAGCTGCGTGCACCGCTGGACGTGTCCGTCGGGGTCGGCTCGGACTGGGAGTCCGCCGCGCACTGATCCCGGTCAGCCGGCGTTCTTGCCGGCCGGACGAGCCCGGGCGGTTTCCGCTCCGGGTCCGTCCGCGGGCCGGGCGCCGGGCTGTCCGGGCAGCCGCATCCACGCCCCGTACAGCAGGAGTCCTACGGCGAGACCTGCCCCCGCGCCGAAGCAGGCGGTGGGGATGATGTCGAGCGGGGTGTCGATGTGCCCGAAGTAGGCGTACCAGCGGGCGCACCGGTGGAGTACGCCCAGCAGCACGCACGCGGTGAACAGTGCGCCCGCCCACCGGCGGCGGGTCCGGCCGAGCACGGGCACGGACGGCGGCGGGGGGACGGGGCCGGCCTGCCGCAGACCGGTGCGGGTGAACCACACGAGGACGGTGAGGGCCACGGCCGAACTCCCGTACTGGACGAGCTGGAAGACCGGATGGCCGCCGACGCTCCGGCCGAGGACGGGGAACAGTTCGGTGCCCCAACGGCCGTGGTGGGTGAAGGCGTCCCATACGACGTGGGTGCCCGAGCCGATGACCGCGGACAGGACGAACCACGCGGTCTCGGACAGGGCCGGGCGGCCGGGTGTCCGCGGCCGCCCCCGCAGGAAGGTGTGGACGCGTCCCTGCGAGGCGGTGGGGAGCAGCGCCACGAGTGGTTCGCGCAGCAGCAGCCACAGGGCGACCAGTGCTCCGGTGAGGAGCACGTCGACGGTGAGGACCCCCCACACGGCGTGGGTCACGGCGCCGAACTCCATGGCGCCGGGGACCGCCGTGTCCGCGTAGTAGGTCAGGTCGGGTGCGAACGAACCGGCGACGAGGGCGGAGGCGACCAGCGGACCGCGGCCCGTTCCGGACCGGCGGATCCCGGGGAGTACGGCTGCGGCATGGCTGAGCGTGAACGGCATGGCGGCAAGTATGCGTGAGTGACCGTCACCCGCACCGGGCCGGGCGCCGCGGTGTGGCCTCCGCGCGGCCCGCGCCGGGACGGCCGTCACGGAACCGGTCGTGGGGGAGCGTCGTCACGGAGGCGGCCGTCGAGGAACCGGTCGTCGGGGAGCGGCCGTCCCGGAGGCGGCCGTCGAGGAGCCGGGAACACTTCGGAGGACTTCGGAGCACTTCGGACGAGTTCGGGAACGAGGTGGCGACGGGAACGTGAAAAGTCGGTAAGAAGCGGTCGTGGGCCGGTGTTGTGGCCGCAGGAGTTGCCGTAGGGTCGCCTGAGTCCTCGCGCCGGGGAGCGCGAACAGCCGTCGACGGGGAGGGACCAGAACGTATGGCAGCGCAATTCGGCCGTCGGCTTCGCAGGGGGGCCACCACCACCGCGGTGGCGGCTGCCGCCGTGGCGGCCCTGTCCGCCTCCCAGGCTCCCGGCTCGCCACTCGCCGGGAGTGCGACGGGTGGTGACCAGCCGACAGCCGGTTCCACCTCCACCTCCACCGGTGACGGCGGAGGCGCGGCCACCGGCAACTCGCCTTACTACACGGACCTGCCCCCGCTCAACACGCCCGACAAGCCCGGTACCTCCGTGAACCTCCCGGTGACCGGCAAGGCGGAAGCAGGCATACCGGCCTCCATCCTGGCCGCGTACAAGAAGGCCGAGCGGGACGTGGCGGGCACCGACGCGGCCTGCCGCCTGCCGTGGCAGCTCCTCGCCGCGATCGGCAAGGTGGAGTCCGGGCAGGCACGCGGCGGCAGGGTCGGCGCCGACGGCACCACCTTCTCCCCGATCCTCGGACCGGCCCTCAACGGCCAGGGGTTCGCCCTCATCAAGGACACCGACGGCGGTGCGTACGACGGGGACTCCACCCACGACCGCGCCGTCGGCCCGATGCAGTTCATCCCGCAGACCTGGGCGACCTGGGGCCAGGACGGCAACGGTGACGGGCGCAAGGACCCCAACAACATCTACGACGCGGCACTGGCCGCCGGACGCTACCTCTGCGCGGGCACGCGCGACCTGGCCGTGGCGGCCGATCTCGACCGGGCGGTGCTGAGCTACAACCACTCGCGGGAGTACCTGCGCACGGTGCGCTCCTGGTTCGAGTTCTACAAGCGCGGTACCCACGAGGTCCCGGACGGTACGGGCGTCCTGCCTGCCGACAGGGGCAGCGGCTACACGCCCTCGCCCTCGCCCACGCCTCCCGGCAGGCACACGGCTGCGGACCCGACCCCCGGCACACCGGGCACGGGCGGGAAGGGCACGGCCGGTCCGTCGCCGAAGCCGACCCCGCCCGCCGAGCCGAAGCCGACCCCGCCCGCCGAGCCGAAGCCGCCCACCACCGGGCCGACTCCCACACCCACCCCGACGCCGCCCGCGAGGTTCGGCAGCCTGGAGAACGCGGGCACCGGCCCCCTCACCGCCACGGCGGGCGAGGAGTTCGCCGGACGCGTCGGCGTGCGCGCCAGGAACACCCTCGGCGCCCCGCTCGCCGGCACGGACGTCACCTTCACGGTCACCGGTGACACGGACGCGCGCTTCGCCGGCGGGAAGTCGGCGGTCACGCTGCCCACCGCCGCCGACGGCACCGTCACCGCCCCGGTCCTGACGGCGGGTGAGAAGACCGGCACGTTCACGGTGACCGCCGTCGCCGGCACCGCGGCGCCGCGCACCCTCACCTTCACGGCGACCGTCACCGCCCGCCGGGCCGACACTCTCGTCCGTACCGGCGACGAGGCCCTCACGGCCGCCCCCGGCACCGCGTTCGCCGGCACGGTCGAGGTCAAGGCCACCTACAAAAATGTGGGTGTCGCCGGCACCGCCGTCACGGCCACGATGATCACCGGTGGGGAGGCACCCGCCGTGAACGACAAGGGCCCGTACTTCAAGGACGCGTCCGGCGCCCCCGTCCGCACGCTCGGTCTGACGACCGGCGCCGACGGAGTCCTGCGGCTCCCGCAGATCCACGCCGACGACAACGCGGGCACCTACACCCTGCGGCTCACCACCGCGAGCGGTGCCACGGTCACCGTCGAGCTCACGGTCCAGGCGCCCGCCGCCTGATCCGGCAGGACCTGTATGGAGTTGTCCCGCGACGCCGCGGGACAACTCCATAGTCGCGGGACAACTCCATACAGGTCCTAGGTGTTCTGTCCCGGGAGGTTGTGGACGGGTGAGCCAAGTCTCGGCTGAGGGATCTTGAACGGGTGAGGGCCTTCCGGTTCGGTGTGGATTGCGACGTCTACACCAACAGAAAGGCCCTCGTGTCCCACCGTAATGCACCCCTGACGGAGACTGGCCGTCTGCGTCTGGCCCGCTGCGTGGTCGAGGACGGCTGGCCCCTGCGCAGGGCGGCCGAACGCTTCCAGGTCTCGCCGACCACGGCCCAGCGTTGGGCGGACCGCTACCGCAAGCTCGGCGCGGCGGGCATGAGCGACCGCTCGTCCAGGCCGCACCACAGCCCGAGCCGGACCCCGACCCGCACCGAGCGGCGGATCATCAAGGTCCGCATCCTGCGCCGCTGGGGACCGGCCCGCATCGCCTACCTGCTGCGCTTGAACCCGTCCACGGTGCACCGGGTCCTGGCCCGCTACAAGCTGGCCCGTCTCGCTCATCTCGACCGCGCCACCGGACGGGTGATCCGCCGCTACGAACGGTCCACGCCGGGCGAGCTGGTGCACGTGGACATCAAGAAGCTCGGCAACATCCCCGACGGCGGCGGCCACAAGAGCCTGGGCCGCCAGGCCGGCCGCAAG